>NZ_JBFAOV010000010.1:0-289192 GCF_040675375.1 Nonomuraea sp. NPDC049607 | reverse complement strand
GTGCGGTTGCGAGGGTGTCCAGTTCGGTCGTCACAACCCGAGAATGGACATCCTCGCCCTATCTCCGCAGCTACGCCTTGGACTCATTCATCTAGAGCCAGCCCGCGTCCTCGGCGACGCGGACGGCGTCGATCTTGTTGCGGGCGCCCGTCTTGGTGATCGCCGCGGTCAGGTAGTTGCGCACCGTGCCGGGGGACAGGTGCAGGCGGGCGGCGATCTCCTCGGCGGTCGCGCCCCTGGCCGCCTGCCTCAGTACGGTGGTCTCGCGGGGGGTGAGCGGGCTCTCGCCGTACTCCATGGCCGAGGAGACCAGCTCGCTCTCCAGCACGCGCAGCCCGGCCGCGGTGCGCCTGATGGCCTCGGCCAGGCGCTCGCCCGGCGCGTCCTTGACCAGGAACGCCTCGATGCCCGCGGCCAGCGCCCGGCGCAGGTGGCCGGGCTGCCCCATGGCCGTGAGCACCAGGATCCGGCAGGACGGCAGCTGTTCGCGCAGCTCGGCGGCGGCGGTGATGCCGTCGGTGACCGGCAGGTCGATGTCCACGACCGCCACGTCGGGCCGGACGTCGAGCGCCACCGGCACGATCTCGTCGCCGCGGACGACCTCCGCCACGACCTCGATGTCCGGCTCCAGCCGGAGCAGGGCGGTGAGCGCGGCGCGGATCATGTGCATGTCCTCGGCCAGCAGCACCCGGATCACGCCGGAGCCTCGATGCCCGGCAGCGCCGTCAGCGGCATCCGGATCACGCCGGAACCTCCATGGTCAGCAGGAAGCCGCCGCCGTCCGTGGGGACGGCCGAGCAGGTGCCGCCCGCCTGGGAGGCCCGTTCGGCCAGGCCCGTCAGGCCGGCGCCGGGCGTGCCCGGCTCGGCCGTCGCGCCCGGCGCGCCGTCGTTGGCCACCTCCAGGCGGACCGTGCCCTCCCGCAGCGACGTGGTGATCGTGCAGGTGGTGGCCCTGCTGTGGCGCAGGACGTTGGTGACCGCCTCGCGCACCCCCCAGGCCAGCGCCTCCTCGGCCCGCCGGGGCAGCGTCACCTCGGCCAGGTGCGCCTGGCAGCTCACGCCCGACGACTCCAGCAGCGCGGCCGCGCGGTGGGTCTCGCCGGTCAGCGACATCGCGCGGTAGCCGCGGGCCACGTGGCGGACGTCCTGGGCGGCCTCGCGGGCGACGCGTACCAGCTCGCCCACCTCGCCGCGGGCGGAGGCGGGGTCGCGGTCCATCAGGCGGGCGGCCAGGTCGCCCTTGAGCGCGATGGCGGTGAGGCTGCGGCCGAGGCCGTCGTGCAGGTCGCGGGAGATGCGCAGGCGTTCCTTGAGCACGGCCGCGTCGGCCAGCTCGGCCCTGGCCTCCTCCAGGTCGGCGGCGACGCGGACGAGCCGCACCAGGACGTAGATCATCGAGCCGGTGATGGGGATGGCGATCACGTAGAACAGGGTGATCACCGCGTAATAGGGGCCGATCCACATGGTGGCGCCCTCGTACACCATCATGAGGACGACCAGCGGCACGGCCCAGCGCAGCGCGAGGAACACCAGCAGGGTCCCGGCCAGCAGCGGGGCGGCGATCGACGACCACCCGCTCGGCAGCAGGTGGTCGCCCGCGTAGGTGACGACGGCCTGGAGCGCCAGCGTGGCGGGGAACAGGGGCGGGCGCCCGCCGCGCAGGGCGGCCCGCATGTTGACGTAGTGGGTGGAGACGACGGCGACCATCACGGCCGCCGCGAGCAGCCCGATCGCCGGGCCGCCCATGAAGTAGACCAGCCCGATGAGCGAGTAGACGACCGAGACGCCCGTGATGAGCACGCGCGCGAGCCTCTGCGCCGAGGACGAGACCACCACAGCTGCGATTATGGCCGAGTCAGGACCGGCGCGGTTCCCAGCGGAACCACAGCCGGATCGCGCCGGCGCCGATCACCGCCCAACCGGCCAGGACGAGCGCCGGCACGAGCGCCTCCCCGGTCCTCACCGCGTGCACCACGGCCGAGGTGGGCAGCAGGTCCAGCACCGGGATCAGCCACGAGGGCAGCGGGATCGGCCCCATCGCGCCCGCCGACACCGCGGCGACCAGGAACACCGGCATGGTGAACGCCCCGGCCAGCTCGCTGCGCGGGATCACCGCCGTGTACGCCGTCCCCAGCAGCGCCATGACGGCCGAGCCCGCGGCCGTCATGGCGGCGAACAGCAGCGGGTCGTCCGGCAGCGGCACCCCGGCCGCGAACCGCACGGCCACCGCGCACAGCACGATCACCAGGAAGGTCTGCGTGGCCGTGCTCGCGACCTGGCCGGCCAGGATCTGCGCGTCGGTCAGCAGCCCGGCCCGCAGCCGCTTGAGCACGAGCTGGTCGCGCCGGTTGGTCAGGGCCACCGCGATGTTCATGAACGCGGTCAGCGCCAGCACGATCGCCAGCGAGCTCTGGAACGCCGCAGTGGCGAACGGGACCCCGCCCGAGGTGACCTGGCGCATCAGGGCGGGCATGCCGACGGTCAGCCCGACCGGGGTGATCACCGAGGCGACCAGCATGGCCCTGTCGCGCCAGAACAGGCGGGTGCCGAGACGGTAGGTGGCGGTCAGGCTCATCGGGCGCTCCTGGGCAGGTCGAGGAAGAGGTCTTCGAGGGTGGCCGCGCGGACCTCCAGGCCGGTCAGCCGCAGCCCGCGCCCTGCCGCCCACGTCAGCAGCGTCTGCGCGGCCAGGTCGGGGTCCTCGGCCCGGCAGACGGCGGTGCCGCCGTCCAGCGTGACCGGCAGCGGCAGGTCGTCCGCGGCGATCCCGGCGGGCAGCCGGAACGTCACCCGTCCGCCCTGCGCGGCCAGCGTCTCGGCCATCCCGCCGGCCGCGACGATCCCGCCCCGGTCCAGGATCGCCATGGACGAGGCCAGGCGCTGGGCCTCCTCCAGGTAGTGGGTGGTGAGCAGGATCGTGGTGCCGCGCGCGGCCAGGCCGGACACGACCTCCCACGTGTTCGCGCGGGCCTCGGGGTCCATACCGGTCGTGGGCTCGTCGAGGAACAGCACGTCGGGGCGGCCGAGCAGGGCCAGCGCCAGGTCGAGCCGGCGCTTCTCGCCGCCGGACAGCTGGCGCACCCTGGTCCCGGCCTTGTCCGTCAGGCCGGCCAGGTCGAGCGCCTCCCCGGCCGGTCGCGGCGCGGGGGTGAAGTCGCGCCACACCGCGACCGTCCGGGCCACCGTCAGGTCGGGGAAGAACCCGGCCTCCTGGAGCATGACGCCGACGCGCTGCCGTACGGCCGCGCGGTCGGACCAGGGGTCGAGGCCGGCCACCCGTACGGTGCCGCCGTCCGGCCGCTGGAAGCCGGCCAGCACCTCGACCGTGGTGGTCTTGCCCGCGCCGTTCCTGCCGAGGAGGGCGAAGATCTCGCCCTCGCCCACCCGGAACGAGATCCCCTTCACCGCCTCGAACGTCCCGTGGTTCTTCCTGAGCTCGTTCACCTCGATCATGTGTCCGACTATGGCCGGACGGGTCAGGGGGCCGACAGTGAAGAATTCACGACTTCCTGGAGAGCTTCAGCAGCGCGTCCGTGACGCCCTCGGGGTCGATCACCTGGTGCAGGTGGAGGCCGGGCAGCCGGGTCACCGGCCAGCCGCGCCCGGCCGCGTCCTCGGCCACCTGCTCGTACGGCGGCCCGAACCACAGGCACGAGCACCTGACCGCGTCCCAGCCCGCGGGCACGGGGACGGGCTGCGTGTAGTAGTCGAGGGGCAGCCGCGGCTGCTCGCCCGCCACCAGCACCCGCTGGGCCGGGTCGGGGAGCATGGCCACGATGTCCTCCTCGTCCCACCAGTCGGTCCAGCGCGGCAGCACGCCGTCGGGGCCCGCCAGGCCGCGCAGGAACGGCAGGAACCCCTCCTCGGCGGTCCTGACCAGCCCCTGAGGCGGCGGCACGTGCGCGTCGGCGAACACGCAGGCCACCACCTGGTCGCCCAGCCCCTCCTTGATCACCGGCACGAAGAACCCGGCGTTGCTGTGCGCCACCAGCACGAGCGGCCCCTCGGAGGGGACGGCCGCGCGCACCGCCGCGACCACGCGCGGCCAGTACGGCGCCCCGCCGGCGGACACGCCGGTCAGGTCGGGGACGACGGCCGCCCGGCCGCGCCGCCCCAAAGCCTCGGCCACCGGAGCCCACGTCGAGGGCCCGACGGACGGACTGTGCACCAGTACGAAGGTCGTTTCCATGGCCCCCACCCTGTCAGACGACGAGGGCGTGCCGGGAGACGGGTTTCCCGGTGCCGTCGTAGGCCGCCCAGGCCGCCGCGAGGTCGATCACCGCCCGCGACAGCTCCTCCTCGGGGAACAGGAAGTGCAGGCGCAGGTGGTCGGCGTGGCCGCCCAGCGGGTCGAAGGAGCCGCCCGGCGGCACCGCGACGCCGTGCCGGAGGGCGACCTGGGCGAAGGAGCCGGCGTCGCCGCGCGGCAGTCGCGCCCAGACGGTCTGGCCGCCGCGGGCGGGCTCGAACGTCCAGGACGGCAGGCGGGCGCGCAGCTCGGCGCACAGGTGGTCGTGCCGCCGGCGCAGGGCGCGTACGCGGGCCTCGCGCACCTCGTCGAGGCGGCGCAGCAGCGCGACGGCGGCGAGCTGGCTGAAGACCTCGCCGCCGAGATCGTGCACGGCCCGCAGCCTGGCCAGCCGCGAGACCAGCGGCGCCGCCGCGCGGATCCAGCCCACCCGCAGCCCGCCCCAGACCAGTTTGCTCAGCGAGCCGACGGTGACCACGTGCTCGCCCCCGCCGAAGGCGGCCACCGGCGGGGGCGTCCCGCCCGAGAAGCACAGCTCGGCGCAGACCTCGTCGTCGATCAGTGGCACGCCGTGCTCGGCGGCCAGGGCGGCCAGCCGCCTGCGGGCCGCGTCGTCCATGATCGCGCCGTCGGGGTTGCGCGCGGTGGGCACGCAGTAGACCAGCGCCGGCCGCTCGCGCACCGCCCGCGACGCCCGGTCGTCGTCCAGGCCGCCGGGCTTGACGACGGCCCCCCCGTGCCGGAACGCCTCCAGCGCCCCCGGGTACGTCGGCGACTCGGTCAGCACGGTGTCGCCCGGCGCGACCAGCAGCCCGGCCAGCAGCGTGAGCGCCTGCTGCGCGCCCGTCGTCACCATGATCTGGTCCGCCGTGGTGCGCAGGCCGCGCGCGCTGTAGTAGGCCGCCAGCGCCTCCCGGAGCGAGGGGTCGCCGGCCGGCTGGTAGCCCAGGTCGCGCAGGCCCGCCACCCGCGCCCCCGCCTCCTGGTACGCCTCGAACAGCGCCTGGGGCGGGTCGTCCGGCGCCGCGCAGGTCAGCAGCCGGACGCCGTCGGGCGCGTGCAGGAGGTGCAGCATCAGCGGGTTGGCCGCCACGCCCTCGGCGGTCCTGGCGGCCGGCGGGTCGCCCGACGCGACGCGGGTGCCGCTGCCCTGGCGGCGCGTCACCCGGCCCTCCTGCTGGAGCAGGTCGTAGGCGGCGACGACCGTGCCGCGGCCGACCGCGAGCCGGGCGGCCAGCACCCGGTCGGGCGGCAGCGACTGGCCGGGCGGGAGCACGCCGTCGTCGATGAGCGCCCGCAGCCGGGCGGTGAGCAGCAGGTAGAGCGGCCCGCGTCCGGAGGCCCACCGGCCCAGCAGGTGGACGAGGTCATCGGGATTGGCTCTATTCATGGACCAATTATCCCGTATTGGCTCTGCTACTGGAGGCCAATGCGGGGGATATTTGATGACATGAGTGATTTTCGCCCTGAAACGCGTGCCGTACACCTGCCTCAGCCCGCGGTCGAGGGCAGCCGGCCGCTCGGCATGCCCCTCTACCAGAGCGCCGGATTCGCCTTCGACGACCCGGAGGTCATGGGCGCGGCCATGGGCAGCCCCGACGGCGCCTTCGTCTACGGCCGCTACACCAACCCGACCGTGCGCGCGCTGGAGCTGGCGGTGTCCGGGCTGGAGGGCGGCGCCGCGGCGCTGGCCGCGGCCTCCGGCATGGGCGCGATCAACACCGTCCTGCTCGCCCTGCTCAAGCCCGGCGACCACCTGATCGCCCAGCGTTCCCTGTACGGCGGCACCGCCACGATGCTCAACGACCTGGTCGCCAGGTTCGGCATGACCGTCACCCACGTGCCCGAGAACGACCCCGACGCGCTGCGCGCCGCCGTGCGGCCCGAGACGCGGCTGGTCTACCTGGAGACCATCAGCAACCCGATGGCGCTGGTGGCCGACCTGCCCGCGATGTGCGCCACGGCCCGTGAGCTGGGCATCCTGTCGGTGGTGGACAACACCTTCGCCACGCCCGTGCTCTGCCGTCCCCTGGAGCACGGCGCCGACGTCGTCGTGCACTCCACCACCAAGTACCTGTCGGGGCACAGCGACGTGATCGGCGGCATCGCGGTCTTCGCCGACCCCGGTCTGCACGGGAAGGTCTGGCACTTCTCCACCGAGCTGGGGGCCGCGGCCGAGCCGTTCACGGCGTGGCTGACGCTGCGCGGGCTCCAGACGCTGCCGCTGCGCATGGAGCGCCACTGCGCCAACGCCGACCTCCTGGCCCGCCGGCTCGCCGAGCACCCCGCCGTGGCGGCCGTCCACTGGCCGGGGCTGCCCTCGCATCCGTCGTACGAGCTCGCCGGCAAGCTGCTGCCGGCCTTCGGCGGCGTGTTCTCCTTCGACCTGACCGGCGGGCGGGCGGCGGGGGAGGCGTTCATGAAGTCCGTACGGCTGGCTCAGCTCGCGCCCTCGCTCGGCGGCGTCGAGACCCGCGTCATGCACCCCGCCACCACCTCCCACCGCTCGCTCGGCGCCGAGGAGCTGGCCAGGCATGGGGTGGGCGAGGGCATGGTGCGCATCGCCGTGGGCATCGAGCATCCCGAGGACCTCTGGGCGGACGTGGCGCAGGCGCTCGGATAGCGTCGGATCATGCTCGCCGACCGCGGGCGTACGACCAAGGGAGAACCGTGACCGCCGTCACATATCAGGACGTCCTCGACGCGGCCCGCCGGATCGAAGGGCACGTGCTGCGCACGCCCGTCCTGGAGATCTCGCCGGGCCTGTTCCTGAAGCTGGAACTGCTGCAGCACTCCGGGTCCTTCAAGGTGCGGGGGGCGTTCAACCGCATCCTGTCGGCCGGCGCGCTGCCCGCCGCCGGGGTCATCGCCGCCAGCGGCGGCAACCACGGGCTGGCCGTCGCCCACGCCGCCAAGGCGCTGGGCGTGCGGGCCGAGATCTTCGTCCCGGAGGTGACGAGCCCGGTCAAGGTGGCCGGGCTCAAGGCGCTCGGCGCGCACACCACGCAGACCGGGGCCATCTACTCCGAGGCCGCGGACGCCGCCGCCAAGCGCGCCGCCGAGACGGGCGCGCTGCCCGTGCACGCCTACGACCAGCCCGAGGTGCTGGCCGGGCAGGGCACGACCGGGCTGGAGATCATGGAGCAGACCGGGGGCGTGGACACGGTGGTGGTGGCCGTGGGCGGCGGCGGGCTCGCGGGCGGGATCACCCTGGGGGCCCGCGCCGGGGGTGACGCGCCGCGGATCGTGGCGGTGGAGCCGTACGCCATCCCGACGCTGCACGAGGCCCTGCGCGCGGGCCGTCCGGTGCCGGTGCAGGTGGGGGGCGTGGCGGCCGACGCGCTCGGCGCCACGCGGCTCGGCGCGCTGGCGTACGAGGTGCTGTCGGGGAGCGGGGTGGAGAGCGTCCTGGTGGAGGACGACGCGATCGTCGCGGCCCGCCGGACGTTGTGGGAGCGGCACCGGCTGGTGGCCGAGCCCGCCGGCGCGGCGGCGTACGCGGCGCTGCTGTCGGGCGCCTATCGGCCGTCGGAGGGGGAGCGGGTGGCCGTCGTGGTCTGCGGCTCCAACACCGACCCCGCCACGCTCTTCGGCGCGGCGGGGTGAATCGGTCCCGGGGTCAGCTGTAGGTGTGCTCGGGTGCCGGGAAGGCGCCCGAGGTTACCTCGTCGGCGAAGGCCCGCACCGCGCGGTCCATCTCCGAGGCCAGGTCGGAGTACTGCTTGACGAACTTGGCCGGACGCGGCGTCAGCCCCATCAGGTCCTGCCACACCAGCACCTGCGCGTCCGTGGACGGCCCGGCCCCGATGCCGACCGTGGGGACCGACAGCGACGTGGTCACCCGATGCGCCAGATCGGCCGGCACGCACTCCAGCACCACCGCGAACGCCCCCGCCCGCTCCAGGTCCTTGGCGTCGGCCATCAGCTCGTCGCCCGACTGGCCGCGCCCCTGCACCCGGTAGCCGCCGAACGCGTTGACCGACTGCGGCGTGAGCCCGAGGTGGGCCATGACCGGCACGCCCGCCGAGACCAGCGCCTCGACCTGCGGCAGCACCCGCCGCCCGCCCTCCAGCTTGACCGCGTGCGCCCCCGCCTCCTTCATGAACCTGGCCGCCGACTCCAGCGCCTGCTGCGGCGACCCCTGGTACGACCCGAACGGCAGGTCGGCCACCACGAGCGCCCGCGACGACCCCCGCACCACGGCCGCGGTGAGCGGGACGAGGTGGTCGAGGGTGACCGGCAGAGTGGAGTCGAAGCCGTAGACGACCATGGCCGCGGAGTCGCCGACCAGCAGGACGGGCACGCCCGCCTGGTCGAACACCCTGGCCGTCATGGCGTCGTAGGCGGTGACCATGGGCCACCGCTCCCCGCGCTCCTTGGCCGCCGCGAGGTCGCGGACGGTGACCCTGCGCCCTGATGCGCCGCCGTACAGCGTGGTCGAAGACATGGACACCTCCAGAAACGTCTCGAGGCGTCCCAGTGACGTCCCCGGACTCCTTCGATGATGTCATGGAGGGAAATCCAGTGGCGAAACTGTCGGTGCCTCTTGACACAATCGACGCGGAGGTAAACGACACACCATGGCTCTCGACCAATACCGCCGGCTCTTCCGGCTCCCAGGCGTCCGCACCCTGCTCCTGGTGGGGATGCTCGCGCGCGTCCCGGCCACCGCCATGGGGATGGCGCTCACCCTGCACGTGGTCTTCGGGCTGCGCCTGGGCTACGTCGAGGCGGGCGTGGTGACGATGGCCAGCACGGTCGGCATGGCGATCGGCTCGCCGTTGTCGGGCCGGTTCGTCGACCGCCACGGGGTGCGTCCCGTGCTCGTCGTCACCACCCTGGCCCAGGCGGTGTTCTGGTCGTGCGCCTGGGCGCTGCCGCTGCCCGCGCTGGCCGTGGCGGCGGCGGTCGCGGGCCTGCTCAACCTGCCGGTGTTCAGCCTGACCCGGCAGTCGCTGGCCGCGCTGGTCCCGCCGGAGCAGCGGCGCACCGGGTTCACGCTCGACTCGATGCTGGTCGAGCTGTCGTACATGACCGGTCCCGCGCTCGCCGCGGCCGGCATCACCACGCTGGGCAGCACGACCACGCTCGTCGTCATCGGCGTCGGCATCACGGCGGCGGGCATCGGCCTGATCGTCTTCAACCCGCCCACCCGGTCGGCGGTCGAGCTGGAGGAGCCGGTGGTGAAGGTGCCGCGCCGGCAGTGGCTCACGCCGGGGTTCGTCGCGCTGCTCGGCACGACGGCGGCGGCCACGTTCATCCTCACCGCGACCGAGCTGGGGCTGGTGGCCACCATCAACACCGCGGGCGAGACGCAGTGGGTCGGCCTCGCCGTGGCGATCTGGTGCCTCTACTCGCTGGTCGGCGGCTTCGTCTACGGCGGGCTGTCGCGTGGTTTCTCGCCCCTGGTGCTCATCGCGGGCATGGGCCTGCTGACCATCCCCGTGGGCCTGGCCGGGGCCGACTGGCGGTGGCTGATCCTGGCGATGCTGCCGGCCGGCCTGCTGTGCGCCCCGGCCCTGTCGTCCACGGTCGACGTGCTCAGCCGCTGGGTGCCCGCCGCGGCCAGGGGCGAGGCGATGGGCCTCCACGGCACCGCCCTGCTCATCGGCGGGGCCGCGTCCTCGCCCATCGCGGGGGCGATCATCGACGGCAGCGGGCCCACGTGGGCGTTCGTGGTGGCGGGGCTGGTCGGGGTGGTCATGGTGGTGGTCGCGCTGCCGATGTGGCGGCGGCGTCCGCCGGTCGCGGTCCTGTCGGCCCCGGTCGAGGAGCACGCCGTGCCTCCGGTGGTGACCAAGAGCTGACCCGGGGTGGTTCGAGCCCGCCGGCCTGAGGCCGGCGGGTCTGGTCAGCAGTGCCCGCGGCGACCGTTCGCGGGTCTGTCAGCAAGGTTCGCGAGGGCCTGTGCCGGGGTGCATCGGGGTTTCCCCGCTGTTTCCCTCCGCGCACTCCCTCCGTCAGGCGGAAGTTACGAAACGGGACCGTTGCGTATCGGAATCTCTTGCGATACGGTGTCGTTGCGAAACTCAGGCGTATCGAAATTAAGGACGATTTCCATGGACCCGAACGCAGGGCATCCACGCAGGTGGGGGATCCTGGGAGTGCTGGTGTTCAGCCTCCTGGCGGTCGTGCTGGACAACACGATCCTCAACGTGGCGATGAAGACCATCGCCGACCCCCGTGTCGGATTGGGCGCGACGCAGGGCCAGCTGGAGTGGGCGATCAACTCCTACACGCTGGTGTTCGCCGGGCTGTTGTTCACCTTCGGCGTGATCGGCGACCGTACCGGTCGCAAGCGCATGTTGTTCATCGGCATGGCGCTGTTCGGCCTGGCCTCGCTGGCCAGTGCCTACTCCCAGGACCCGATGCAGCTGATCTTCGCGCGGGCGGCGATGGGCATCGGCGGCGCGGCGATCATGCCGGCCACGCTGGCGATCATCTCCAACGTGTTCCCGCCCGGTGAGCGTGGCAAGGCGATCGGCATCTGGGCCGGTGGCGTGGGGCTCGCCGTGGCGATCGGCCCGATCACCGGCGGCCTGCTCATCGAGCACTTCTGGTGGGGCTCGGTCTTCCTGGTCAACGTGCCGATCGTGGTGATCAGCATGATCCTCATCGGCGTCGTCGTGCCCGAGTCGCGTGACCCGAAGCCGTCCAAGCTCGACCCGGTGGGCGTGGTGCTGTCGATCATCGGTCTGGTGGCGCTCGTCTACGGCATCATCCGCGGCGGCGACCTGGGCACCCTGGCGAGCGCGGAAGTGATCGTCCCGACGCTGCTCGGCCTGGTCGTGCTGGGCGTGTTCGTGTGGTGGGAGCGGCGCATCGACAACCCGGTGTTCGACGTGCGCAACTTCAGCAACGTACGGTTCAGCTCGGCCATCGGCATGATGGGCATCGTCTTCTTCGCGATGATGGGCGGGATGTTCTTCCTGACCTTCTACCTGCAGATCGTGCTGGGCTTCAGCCCGATCCAGGCGGGGGCCCTGATGATCCCGTTCGCCGCCGCGCAGCTCATCTTCGCGCCGCTCAGCCAGCGGGTGCACCAGCTCTTCGGCGCCAAGCTGTCGGCCACGGTCAGCATGCTCGTGGTGACCGCCGCGCTGGGCAGCTACGCCCTGATGGACGTGGACACGCCCGTGGTGCTGATCGAGATCATCTTCTTCGTCCAGGGCGCGGCGATGGCGAACATCATGCCGCCGGCGACCACCGCCATCATGGAGGCGCTGCCCAGGGAGAAGGCCGGCGTCGGCTCGGCCATGAGCAACACCGTCCGCCAGGTCGCCGGCGCGCTCGGCGTGGCCGTGCTCGGCTCGGTCCTGTCGAGCAGCTACCGCGGCGAGATCGCCTCGGCGCTGCCGGCCGGCGCCCCGCACGCCGCCGGTGAGTCCATCATGGCCACGATGGCCTTCGCCAGGCAGCTCGGCGAGCACGGCCAGGCGCTGATCAAGCCCGCCTTCACCGCGTTCGTCGACGGCATGCACGTCACGGCGATGGTCTCGGCCGTGATCGCCCTGGTGGGCGTCGCGGTGGTGGCCAAGTGGATGCCGGGCAAGGCGCGCCCGGTCCAGCAGGCGGAACAGAAGGAACCAGCGGTAGTGTGAGGCCGCGATGACGATCCAGGATTCAGGGGCTGCCCGCCCGGCGGGCCGTCCGCGCAGCGAGAAGGCCGAGAAGGCGATCATCGACGCGACCCTCGACCTGATCGGTGAGGGCATGGGGGTGTCGGAGCTGTCGATCGAGGCCATCGCGTCGAGGGCGGGCGTCGGGAAGACCACCATCTACCGGCGCTGGTCCAACAAGGAGGACCTGGTCGTCGACGCGCTCTCCACGCTGAAGGCGCCGCTCCCGCCGCTGTCCGGCACCTCCGTGCGCGACGACCTGATCTCCCTGCTCGACGCGATGCGCAGGGAGGCGGGCCAGGCCCGCACCCGCTGCGTGATGAACATCGCGATGAGCGAGGCCGATCGTTATCCGCGACTGATGGAACGCTTCGTGAAGCGGGCCGTCGAGCCGCGCAGGCAGGCACTGCGCTCGGTGATCGAGCGCGGCGTCGCCACCGGCGAGCTCAGGCCCGACCTCGACGTCGAGCTGGCGATGGCCCTGTTCTCCGGCACGATGATGTGGCAGTCGAAGTGGGGGCCGGCCGGAGACCTCCCGGCCGACCTGGCCGAACGCGTGGTCGACACGGTCCTGCTCGGACTGGCCGGAGACCGCGTCAGGCGCTGAGACGTCCGGGGTCTCCGGGTCTTCGTACCGGTGGTCCGCTACCCGATCGGCGAGGTGACCCCGCCGGGGGCGGCGGTCAGGGTGAAGGGCACGGTGGCCGCCACCCGGCCGTTGACGATGACGTCGAGCTCGCGCGGCCCGGGCGGCTCGTTGCGGGTGGTGACCGGGCGGAAGGAATGGCTCTTGCGCAGCGTGAACGCCGCCCCCTCGGCGGCGGCCACGCGCTCGCCCAGGTGGAAGACGCGACGCGAGCCCGCCCGGCGGACGGCGTACTTGAGCAGCAGCGGGCCCGGCGCGCCCGCCGTGACCGTGACGGTGAACGTCAGCCTGCCACCGACGGCGACCGTGTCGGACTCCAGGACGAGGGCCCGCGCCGAGCCGTTGCCCGGGGTGGCGCCCAGCAGTTCCAGCGCCTCGGGGTGCCCGGCACGCAGCAGCCCGCGGGCCGCGTGGCGCACGACCCGCTCGATGTGAGAGCCGCCGCCCGCGCGCCAGCGGGCCAGCACCGCGAGCGCCGTGTCGGGGTGGTCCTTGGCCAGGTCGTTGACGTGGTTGGCGACCGAGCGGCGGACGTATTCGCTCGGGTCGTCGCGCAGCAGGTCGAGCAGGGGCAGGGTGGGGCCGGGCGTCATCAGCCAGCCGACCCGGGAGGCCCACGGCAGGCGCGGCCGGGTGCCTTCCGAGGCCAGGCGGCGCAGGTGCTCGTCGGGGGACTCCGCCCAGCCGTACATGATCTTGAGGGCGTCGTCGCGGTGGCGGTCGAGAAGGGGGCGTACGGCGAACTCGCCCGTCGAGTACGGCGTGAGCGCCGCCAGCGTGGCCATCGCCGCCTCCAGATGGTCGAGCCCGTGGACGGCGGTGTGGTCGGTGACCGGCCAGCCGCTCCACAGGTCGAGCTCCCCGCGCGCGGCGCAGGCCCGCACCAGCTCGGCGGCCTGGGGGTAGGGCATCGGGAGGGCATGCTGGAAGGCGTCGTGGAGGGCGGCGGAGACGTGCCTGACGCGGTCCTTCAGCTCCAGCGGGGCGAGCCCGGCCAGGGCGCGCTCGGTGAACCGGGCCTGCGGGAACGAGGGCCACACGGCGGCCAGGCCGTCGGCGAGCACCGACACGGACCGGGCGTTGATCAGGTCTTTCAGCGGTTGTGCCACGGCCCCACCCTGCCAGCCGCCACCGACAATCCCACCGCCAGGCGCGACCCGCCCCCCTCGCGATGAGAGGGGCGGCCGGACGGGTCAGGTCGTCTCGCGCCAGCGGTTGGTGATGGGGAGGCGGCGGTCGCGGCCGAAGTTCTTCGGCGTGATCTTGGGGCCCGGCGGGTACTGGCGGCGCTTGTACTCCGCCAGGTCCACCAGCCGGATCACCCGCGTGACCAGCGCGGGGTCGTGCCCGGCCGCGATGAGCTCCTGCGAGCCCATGTCCTTCTCCACATAGTCGTCCAGCAGCCGGTCCAGCACCTCGTACGGCGGCAGCGAGTCGGTGTCGCGCTGGTCGGGGCGCAGCTCGGCGCTGGGCTCCTTGGTGATCGAGTTCTCCGGGATCGGCCGCTCGACGGACATGAGGAAGCCCTCGCAGGCGTGCGCGTTGCGCCACCTGGACAGCTCCCACACCATCGTCTTGGGCACGTCCTTGATCGGGGCGAAGCCGCCGGCGGAGTCGCCGTAGAGGGTGGAGTAGCCGGTGGCCAGCTCGCTCTTGTTCCCGGTGGTGAGCACCAGGTGGCCGTTCTGGTTCGACAGGCCCATGAGGATCATGCCGCGCACCCTGGCCTGGAGGTTCTCCGCGGCCAGGCCGGACAGCTCGATCTCCTTCTCGAAGGCCGTGACGATCTCGGCGATCGGCGCGATCCTGGAGTTGATGCCCTGCCTGGCCACCAGGTCCTCGGCGTCGGCCAGCGAGTGGTCGGAGGAGTGGCGCGAGGGCATGAGCACGACGTTCACCCGGGACGGGCCGATCGCGTCGGAGGCGATGGCCGCCGTCAGGGCCGAGTCGATGCCGCCCGACAGGCCCAGGATGACCGACTGGAAGCCGTTCTTGGCCACGTAGTCGCGTACCGCCAGCACCAGGGCCGAGTACACCTCGGCGTGCAGGTCGAGCCGCTCGGCGACGGGGGCGGGCTGCGCCGGGTAGGGCTCGACGGGCTCCTGCGACAGGACCCGGCGCTCGACGGTGATCGTGGTGCCGTCGAGCGCGTCGTGGGGGAACGTGCCGGGCTCGGCGTCGGAGACCGGCAGGTCGAGGTCGGCGACCAGCAGCTCCTCGCGGAACTGGCCGGCCCGCGCCACCAGCTCCCCCGAGGCGTCCACGATGATCGAGTCGCCGTCGAAGACCAGCTCGTCCTGCCCGCCGACCTGGTTGACGTAGGCGAGCGCGCAGCCGGCCTCGCGCGCCCTGCGGGCGACCAGCTCCAGCCGTACGTCGTCCTTCTCCTTCTCGTACGGCGAGGCGTTCGGCACGACCAGCAGCCCGGCGCCCGCCTGGCCGACGACGGACACCGGCCCGCCCTCCTGCCAGAGGTCCTCGCAGACCGCGATCGCCACGTCCACGCCGTGCAGCCGGACGATCGGCAGCCGGTCGCCGCGCACGAAGTAGCGGTACTCGTCGAACACGCCGTAGTTGGGCAGGTGGTGCTTGGCCGTGCGGACGACGACCTCGCCCTTGTGCAGCAGCGCGGCCGCGTCCAGCGGCGCGCCCTTGGGCTGGCCCACCCGGGGCGCCAGGCCGGCGCGGTCGACGTAGCCGACGACCACAGGGAGGTCGCCCAGTCCCTCGCGGTCGAGCCTGCGCGCCACCTCCTCCAGGGTCCTGATGCTCGCGTCCACGAAGGACGTGCGCAGCACCAGGTCCTCGACGGGGTAGCCGGTGAGGAACATCTCGGTGAAGACGACCAGGTGAGCGCCGCGCTCGGCGGCGTCACGGGTCCACGCGACCAGCCGCTCGGCGTTGGCGGCCAGGTCGCCGACGGTCGGGTTCGTCTGTGCCAGGGCTATGCGCAGTTGTGCCACGTCATTAGCCTAGTACGACCCGATTTTTATCGTCAAAGCGACGAAAAGTGTCCCTTGTCCCCTGGAGTGACCAGACCGGACTCGTAGGCCGCCATGACGAGCTGCGCCCGGTCGAACAGCCCCAGGTGGTCCAGCAGCGACTTCACCAGCACCGACACCTCCTCCTCGGGCAGCGCCAGCGTCTGGCCGATCTGCCGGTTCGTCAGCCCGCGTGCGACGAGTTTGAGCACGTCGAGCCGGGCGTCGGAGAGTCCGGCCAGCGCCGGCGGCGAGGCCGGGTCGGTGCGGCCGGCGAACGCCGAGATCAGCCGGGTGGTGACCGCCGGGTCGATGAGCGCGTCCCCGACGGCGGCGGCCCTGATCGCGGCCAGGAACTGCTCGGGGGCCGAGGTCTTCAGCACGAAGCCGCTGACGCCCGCGCGCAGCGCCGCGTACAGGTTCTCGTCGCTGCCGAACGTGGTCATCATGACGACCTTGGGCGGGCGTTCCCCGGCCAGGATGCGGCGGGCGGCGGCCAGGCCGTCCAGGTGCGGCATCTGGATGTCGAGCAGCACGACGTCCGGACGGTGCTCGCGTACGCCCGCGATGGCCTCCTCGCCGTTGGCCGCCTCGCCGGCCAGCGCCACGCCGTCCTCGCTGTCGAGCATGGCGCGCAGCCCCGCCCGTACGAGCGCCTGGTCGTCGGCCACCAGCACGCGCAGCACCCGCTCCCCGGCGGCGGCCGGAGCTGGGGTGGTGGACGGCGGGGGCGGCGGCTCCTCCAGCCGCTGGGCCAGCATGTCGGCCTCCAGCCGGCGCAGCCCGGCCGACAGGTCGAGCCCCAGCTCGTCCCGCCACACCGCGCGGGCCCGGCGCAGCGCGGCCAGCGCGTCACCCTGGCGGCCCATCCGGTACAGGGCGAGGGCCAGCAGCCGCCACGCCTCCTCGCGCAGCGGGTGGGCCGAGGCGTGCGCCTCCAGGTCGGCCACCAGGGAGGTGGCCCGGCCCAGCGTGAGCCCGGCGTCGGCGCGCCGCTCGACGGCGATCAGCCGCAGCTCCTCCAGCCTGCCCGCCTCGGTCGCCGCCCAGGTCAGTTCGGCGAACTCGGCCAGCGCCGGCCCGCGCCACAGCCCGAGCGCGCTCTCCATGGCGGCCCACACCTGCGGAGGTGGGCCCTCGGTCTTCACCAGGCTCTCGAACCGCCACGAGTCGACCTGCTCGGTCGCGGCCCGCAGCGCGTAGCCGGGCGCGGCCGAGACCAGCACCTCGGCCTCCTCGCGCGGCGCGCGGCCGGGCTCCAGCGCGCGCCGCAGCCGCGAGACGTAGCCCTGGATGGTGGACAGGGCCTGCGCGGGCGGATCGCCCGGCCACAGCTCGTCGATGAGCGTGTGCACGGGCACGGCCCGGCCGCCCGCCACGAGCAGACGGGCGAGCACCGCCCGCTGCCGTTGGCCGCCGAGGTCGAGGGGGACGCCGTCGCTCCAGGCGTGGAACGGTCCCAGTGCGGTGAATGTCAGCATGTCAGGGGTAAGCGTAGAGGGATAACACGTCCGGGGATATGGCGAATTGTCACAGGGGGAGTTCGGCGTGGACAACCGTGCCACCTCCCGGTCCCGTTCGTACGGCGCAGGTGCCCCCGAGTTCGGCCGCCCGTTCGCGCATCGAGCCCAGCCCGACGCCGGGCCGCGCGTCCGGCGGCAGGCCGATCCCGTCGTCGGCGACCGTGACGCGCAGGCGGTCGTCGCGGCGCAACGTCACCGTGATCCGCGAGGCGCGGGCGTGCTTGCGCGCGTTGGTGAGCGCCTCCTGCACGATGCGGTAGGCCGCGACCTCGACCGCGGCGGGCAGGCCGGTCAGCTCGCCCGACGTCTCGACCGGCGTCCCGGCCAGGTCCTCGATCGCGCCGGCCAGGCCCAGCTCGTCCAGGGCGGGCGGGCGCAGGCCGTAGACGAGCTGCCTGATGTCGCCGGTCACGGCGTCCATGCCGGCGCGCAGCCCGGCCAGCAGCCGGTCGGCCTGCTCGGGAGCGCTGTGCATGGTCAGCCGGGCGGCGTTGATCGACATGGCCATGCCGCTGAGCGACTGGCCGAGCCCGTCGTGCAGGTCGCGGCGCAGCCGCCGCCGTTCCTCCTCCCGCGCGGTCAGGATGCGCTCGCGTGAGCGTTGCAGCGCCGCCGTCAGCCGTACGGCGTGCGCGGCGTCGGCGATGTACGGCGTGATCGTGGCGATCACCCGCTCGTCGTGGGCCGCGGGGAACCTGCGCCGGTCCGTCGGCCCGATCAGCAGCAGCCCGACCGGTTCGCCGTGCCACACCAGCGGGACGGTCCTGGCCGCCGCGCCCACCACGCCGGACGTGGTGACCGCGCCGTCGGCCTCGACCGCGACGCCGGTCACCGACAGGCCCTCGCGCAGCACGTCGAGCGTGGCCAGCAGGCCGTGCACGGGGTCGGTGTGCTGGAGCCGGTGCCGCAGCCGCCGGGCCAGCGTGCCGGGCACGCCGGTGCTGCCGTACAGCAGGCGGTCCACGCCGCGTTGCAGGCCGCGGCGCATCGGCTGAAAGAACGCCCCGGCGAACAGGGCCGCGGGGATGCCGGCGATCCGGTCCACCTCCGACAGGAACACGCTGAGGGCCGCGCTGACCGCGACGTACACGAGGGTGATCACCATGGCCAGGCCGGTGCCCACCAGCGCCCTGCTGATCAGCGTGTCGATGCCGAACAGCCGGTAGCGCAGCACCGCCACGGCGATGGCCGCCGGGATCAGCGGGATGGCCAGCGAGGCCACCCACCAGACGTCCGCGCCGAGCATCCACGGCACCAGCAGGCCGGGCAGCGCCACCAGCAGCCACAGGAGCTGCCGCCGCTCGACCGCGTCGCCGCGCCGGAAACGCACGACCAGCGAGGCGAAGGCCAGCACCATGCTCGCCGAGAGCGTGGCGTGCCCGGCCTCCCGCAGTCCGGGCCGGTCGGCCAGCAGCCCGGCCCAGTCCAGCGCCTGCCCGGCCACGGCCAGCGCGATCACCGGCCGCCACCGCCGCGACGGCAGCCTGCCCACCGGGTACAGCAGGGGCAGCAGGACGCCGAGGGTCAGCTCGCAGACGTTCCAGGTCAGGTTGACGATCGGCCAGCGCGGGCCCGGCCCGCCGTCGAGCAGCTGGTAGAGGTTGGCCGACAGGATGTTGGCCGCCGCGCTCGTCCCGCCGAGGCACAGCAGCCAGCCGATGACCAGCCGCGGCCTGCTGTGCACGAGGATCGCGCCGAAGACGGGGAACGCCGTGCCCGCCATGTCCTCGGGCGCGAACGGCAGCGGCGTGTACGGCGACGGCGGCAACTGCGCGGTCACCCAGATGTCGGCCAGCTCCAGCACGACGGCGAACGTGGCGATCCCGATCGCGACGCGGGGCGTGGCCAGCCTCGTGCACGCCCGGCGCGCCCATCCTGCGTGGCGCATCCCACCATTTCCTTCCGTGATCGGCAGGAAATTATCGGGAATCAGCCAACATCCGATCAAAATTCTCTCAACGGCGGCGGATTCCGTGGACCGCCGCCCGCGACCTCAGGCCGCCGCCCGCCGCCGGATCGCCGGGCCGAGGGCCAGCATGCCCGCCGCCGAGACCAGCGCGACGCCGCCCACGCTGAACCACAACGTCTGCGACCCGGCCGCGAGCAGCGGCCCGCCCATCAGCGGCGCCAGCACCGAGGCCAGCGACCAGGCGAACCCGAACAGCCCCGAGTACCGGCCCCGCAGGTGCTCGGGGGCCAGCGCGGCCACGATCGTCCCGGAGATGCCCGCGGTGATGATCTCGCCCACGGTCCACACCCCGATCGTGACGGCCAGCCAGAACGTGGTGGTGACGAAGGCCGTCATCGCGAACCCGGCCCCCATGACCGCCAGGCCGAGCGCGAACGTGCGGGAGGCGTCCCTGCGTCCGAGCCAGCCGGAGACCAGCGGCTGCACGACGACGATGAGCACCCCGTTCAGGGCCATGGCCAGGCCGAACTGCGCCGGCGTCAGCTTCACCACCGACGTCATCGCGACCGGCAGCATGGTCACGGTCTGCAGGTAGACCAGCGCGTTGCCGAGCACCACTAGCGTGAAGGCGACCATCGCCCGGTCGCGCAGCACGACGCCGAACCCGCCGGACGACTCACGCGCCTGCGGCCTGGTCTCGGGCACCGCCCGCCACACCAGCGCGGCGAAGACCAGGCAGGAGACCGCGTCGATCCAGAACAGCCAGAGGAACCCGACGCTCGCCAGCCAGCCACCTGCCGTCATGCCGACCGCGTACCCCAGGTTGATCGCCCAGAACAGCAGCCCGTACGCGCGGGCCCGCTCCGCCGGGGACACCAGGTCGGCCACCAGGGCGCTGGACGCCGGCCGGTAGATGTCGATCACCAGCCCGAGCACGAACATGGACGCGACGATCGCCGGCAGCGAGCTGCTGTAGCCCAGCGCCAGCATGGTGGCGGCGGTGGCCAGCATGCCGCCCGACAGCGTGACCCGGCGGCCGACGCGGTCGGTGAGCACGCCCGCGAGGATCTGCGACAGCAGCGAGCCCGCGCCGTAGACGCCCATGACCAGGCCCACGGCGGTCACCGACATGCCGCGCGAGTGGGTCAGGTAGACGCCGGTGAACGGCATGACGAGGGTGCCCAGACGGTTGACCAGGGTGCCGCTCCACAGGGCCCAGAAGGGGCGCGGCAGTCCGCCGATCTGGGAACGGAGGAAGGAAGGCTTCTCAGCGACAGTGCTAGACACGGGTACAGGGTCAGGTCCCCGCGCTCGACGCGCCAACGATTTAGTGCACACTAAAAGCATGGCCGTCACCTGGGTCCTGAAGCCGGAGGACGTCGCGCGCATCCGGTTCGCGTTCTCGCCCATGTGGGAGCTGGTCGCGAGCCTGCGCACCCTCCAGGACCCCTCCAGGCAGTCGATCCACCTGCCGTGGATCAAGGCCGTGCGTCCCCGGCTGGCCCGGCTCGACCTGGACGAGCTGTTCGCGCTGGTGCCGCCGTCCGGCTACCTGGCCGACTTCATCACCCCGCCCCCGGAGACGCCGCTGCCCGATTTCGCGGCCGAGCTGGCGCTGGTCCGCGGCACGCCCCCCGAACGCGCCCGCTCGGAGGTCGCGACCATCGCCGGCACCGACCGGGCGCTGCTCGACCGGTTCACGGCCGACCCGGCGGCGGGCGTGGCCCGGGTGGCCGACGCGCTGGAGACGTACTGGCGGGAGTGCTTCGAGGAGTTCTGGCCGCGCGTCTACGGGCTGCTCGAACGCGACGTGCTGCGCCGCTCCCGCCAGCTCGCCCAGGGCGGGGCCAGGGAGCTGTTCGCCGGGCTCGGCCCCGCCGTGGAGTGGACGGGGGAGCAGCTGCTCATCGACCGGCCGTGGTGCCACGCGGGCGGCCTGCACGGCGACGGGCTGCTGCTGGTGCCGAGCGCGTTCTACTGGCCGTCGGTGGCCGTGATGTCAGCTCCGTACCAGTCGATGCTCGTCTACCCGGTGCTCGGCGTGGGCACGTTGTGGGAGCAGGGCCCGCCGCCCGCCCCCGGCGCGCTGGCCGCGCTCATCGGGCGCAGCCGGGCGCAGATCCTGCTCGCGCTGGCCGAGCCGAGCACCACCTCGGCGCTGGCCGCCCGGATGTCGCTCACCCCGGGCGCGGTCAGCCAGCACCTCGGGGTGCTCAGCGACGGCGGGCTGACGGTGGGCCTGCGCCTCGGCAAGCAGGTCGTCTACCGCAGGACGGCGGCGGGCGACATGCTCGCCGCAGCCTCACCCTGATCGGCTCCTGATCGGCTCCTGATCGGCTCACGTGTACCGGGACGTCTCCAGCAGCCAGTCCAGGTGGGCGCGGGGCGCGGCCAGGTAGGCGCAGGCGACCTTGCTGACGTCCCTGGCCGCCTTGGGCGGCAGGTCGTCCAGCGGCAGCCGCCGGGCCGCCCGGTTCATGTCCTGACATCGTCCGACGATCCGGTCGAGCACCCACGCGACGGCCTCGCGCTCGCCCAGCCCGAGCTGCCGGACCGCCAGCACGACCAGGTTGTGCACGTCGCCGCGCTCCTTGGGCCGCGAGGCCACGTCGTTGCACCAGGCCGTGACGTCGTTGCAGGCGTCCACCAGCTCGCGCCACGGCTCGCACTCGACCATCCAGGCCGGCACCTCGACCCGCAGGCACGGCTCGACCAGGTCGTACAGGTAGGGGCCGACCGTCCCCCTGCGCAGCGCCGGGTACTCCTCCAGCGTCGGCATGCGCCCGGCGGCCCGGTTGTCGGCCTCGGTGCGGCACGCGTCCGCCTGGCGTCGCAGGTTGACCGCGAACCTGGCCCGCCAGTGGTCGCTCATCCGCGCGCTGGTCACCCGCCACAGGTCGGCGAAGGCCGCCTCCAGCGGGTGCCGGGACGCGCCCTGGAGCATGCCGCCGAAGATGTCCAGCGTGCACGACCCCTCGTCCAGCTCGTCGTCGAGGTGGAACAGCCAGGTCAGCCATTGCGCGAACAGCGCGGCGGCGGCCGCGTCGAACTCGGCGAAGGCGCGCCCGGCCATCCGGTGGAAGCCCACCCCGGCGTCGGCGCGCAGGCCCGTCCGCCTGGCCCAGTCGATGACCGCGGCCTCGATGGCGTACACGGCGGGGTGCATCCGGCAGGGCGCCCCCATCGCCGGCACCCGCTCGACCAGCGGCAGCAGCGCCAGCGCGGGCGAGCCGCCCTTGCGCGGCAGCGGCAGCATCGGCTTCCAGTGCAGGACCGAGCGGAGCGCGGTGCGCACCGTGGCGAACACGGTGGTGCTCACGGCGGTGTTCACAGCGGTCCGAAGAGCCAGTTGCCCGCGGCGTTCGGGTCTGAGCTGCGGTAGTAGTCCTCGGCCGCGAGGACCAGCCCCTCGACGGTGAGCGCGCCTCTGCCCTCGCGGTCGAGCCGGTCGAAGGCCTCGTCCACGTCGTCGTAGGCGGTGCCGAACGCGCTCAGCATCGTACGGAACTCGCCCGGCCCGATCAGGCCGTCGCCGTCGCCGTCGCAGAGCTGGGCCACGGCCAGCGTCGCCGGCCGGAACACCGGCTTGTAGCGGTCGCCCGTGACGAACGCGGCCGTCATCCCGCCGCGGAAGTCGGTGCGGGCGATGCCGGAGTCGCCGTCGCGGTCGAGCGCCCGTGACAACGTCGACCAGATGCCGTCGAAGCTGTCGACGAGCCGGTTGCCGGTGACCGAGGTGGGGGACTCCCCGAAACCCACCAGCAGGCGCGCGCCCAGCCCCAGCAGGTCCTCCCGCTCGACGACGCCGTTGCCGTTCGCGTCGATGTGGTCGAACGCCCGATCGAGCTTGTGATTGAGCAGGTCGATAGCCACCAATGCCTCCCCCGAGACTCACTGCGTGATCACAGTAGATCTGGGCGGCCCCTTTGTCAGTGAGGCTCGCACCGGCACCCCCTGTAACGTGTGCGAAACACGGGCACGGCATGCTGGTAGAAGACCCGCACTGTCTTCAACGAGGGGACACCTTGGACCGCCAGCAGGAGTTCGTGCTCCGCACGCTAGAGGAACGCGACATCCGGTTCATCCGGCTCTGGTTCACCGACGTCCTCGGCTTCCTCAAGTCCGTCGCGATCGCGCCCGCCGAGCTGGAAGGCGCCTTCGCCGAGGGCATCGGCTTCGACGGCTCGGCGATCGAGGGCTTCGCCCGCGTCTACGAGTCCGACATGCTGGCCAAGCCCGACCCCTCCACGTTCCAGATCCTGCCCTGGCGCAGCGAGACGCCGGGCGCGGCGCGCATCTTCTGCGACATCCTCATGCCCGACGGCACCCCCTCGCACGCCGACCCGCGCTGGGTGCTCAAGCGCACGCTCGCCAAGTGCGCCGACATGGGCTTCACCTTCTACACCCACCCCGAGATCGAGTTCTTCCTGCTGAAGAACCGTCCCGAGGCCGGTCAGAAGCCCGAGCCGATCGACTCCGGCGGCTACTTCGACCACACGCCCCACAGCTCCGGCCACGACTTCCGGCGCCAGGCGATCATGATGCTGGAGTCGATGGGCATCTCCGTCGAGTTCAGCCACCACGAGGGCGCCCCCGGCCAGCAGGAGATCGACCTGCGCTACGCCGACGCGCTCACCACGGCCGACAACATCATGACGTTCCGGCTGATCATGAAGGAGGTGGCCCTGGAGCAGGGCATCTGGGCCTCGTTCATGCCCAAGCCGTTCACCGAGCACCCGGGCTCGGGCATGCACACGCACATGTCGCTGTTCGAGGGCGACCGCAACGCCTTCCACGAGGCCGGCACCGACTACCGGCTGTCGAAGATCGGCCGCTCGTTCATCGCCGGCCTGCTGCGGCACGCCGCCGAGATCACCGCCATCACCAACCAGTGGGTCAACTCCTACAAGCGGCTGTGGGGCGGCGCCGAGGCCATCGCGGGGCAGGGCGGCGAGGCGCCCTCCTACGTGTGCTGGGGGCACAACAACCGCTCGGCGCTGGTCCGGGTGCCCATGTACAAGCCGCACAAGGGCGGCTCGACCCGCATCGAGTTCCGGTCGCTCGACTCGGCGTGCAACCCGTACCTGGCCTTCGCGCTGGTGCTGGCCGCCGGGCTCAAGGGCATCGAGGAGAGCTACGAGCTGCCCCCGGCCGCCGAGGACAACGTCTGGACCCTGACCAGCGCCGAGCGCCGGGCGCTGGGCATCCAGCCGCTGCCCGGCTCGCTCGACGAGGCCATCGCCGTCATGGAGCGCAGCGAGCTGGTCGCCGAGACGCTGGGCGAGCACGTCTTCGACTTCTTCCTGCGCAACAAGCGGGCCGAGTGGCGCGAATACCGCCGTACGGTCACCGAGTTCGAGCTGGGCCGCTACCTGCCGGTGCTGTGAGGCCGGCCGGGGGAGACCCCGGCTCAGCCCTTGAACTCGCGCACCTCGACCGGGAGCACGCCCACGGCGCGCGCGAGCCGGCGCCCCCACTCCAGCGCGCCGTCCAGGTCGGGCGCCCGGATGACGGTGAACCCGCCGACGTGCTCCTTGCCCTCGGTGTAGGGGCCGTCGGTGGTGAACGTCTCGCCGGCGCGCATCCGGACCACCGACGCCTGCTCCGCCGGTGCCAGGCCGCCGGAGAAGACCCACACGCCGGCCGCGCGCATCTCCGACTCGACCGCGCCGATGTCGCGCATGATCGGCTCCAGGACCTCGGGCTCGGGCGGCGGGCCGTCGGGCTCGAACAGGGTCAGCAGGTACTGCTTCATGGCGGGTCCTCCCTCGATGTCCCCTCGATGTCCCCTCGATGTCCCCTCGATGTCCCCTCGATGTCCCCTCGATGTCCCCTCGATGTCCCCTCGGTGTCCCCTCGGTGTCCCCTCGGTGTCCCCTCGGTGTCCCCTCGGTGTCCCCTTGGCGTCTCCGCGGTGTCCCCTCGGCGGGACGTCGTCGTCAGTCGGCGGGGGCGCGGTCGGCGCTGTCGAAGACGATGTGCTCCAGCAGGTCGGCCTCGGCGCGGGTGACGACGTGCGCGCTGACGGCCGGGGCCGGGTCGCCGCCGGCCACCCGGGCCAGCAGGCTGTCCCAGTTGCGGCGGTGGCGGGCGAACGTGCGGGGCGCGACCACCCGTCCCCTGGCGTGCTGGCCGGCGACCGCCGCCGCCGGAGGCGCGTCGAGCAGCAGCAGGTGGAAGCTCGCCCGCTGCCTGCGGGCCAGCCAGGCGAACCCTTTCAGCACGTACGTGGCGCAGCCCCGGTTGTGCGCGAGGACCGCCTGCCCCTTGGCCAGCGCCTGGCTGACCCGGCTCACGTGGGTGGCGAACACCACCGCGCGGCGGACCGGCCGGGGAGCCCAGGTGATGCGGCCGGCCCAGTGGAGCCGCGACTGCCCCGAGTCGATCACCACGACCGCGTCGGCGACGACGGGCGCGCTCTCGGAGCCGTGAAGGCCGTAGAGGCGGCGCAGCAGCGTGGTCTTGCCGGCGCCGGGCAGCCCGGTCAGCACGACCAGCGACCCGGGCGGAAAACGTAACGTCGCCCGCTGCACAGACCCACCCCGCCCGATCGGTTCGCTTCGACCCCTGTCGCGCCAGCATAGGGCGCGCGGGCGGGCAGTGGGCGGGCACAGCGGCCGGAACGGTCCGACGGGATTCACCGGGAATGGGCTCGGGGCGGGGAAATCACGGGATAAGGTACTGCCGACGCCTTGATCGGCCTCACCCCGGAAACGCATCCGACTCCGGGTTGGGGCCGATTTTCGTTGTTCCTCACCCCCGAGTCACATCCGTGCCATGGACGGCGCCGACCCAGGGTGGGGATGGCAGGGGGTAGCCGGGGAAGTTTCGGCCACGCCTGTGGCGTTATGGCATGAGTCGGTCGGCGCTCAGGGGACCCCCAACATCGTGGTAATCCGGGAGTCCAGTAAAATCGGCCTACTCTTTACGATATTTCCGGACTTCTCGCCTGGTGGGGCGATATTGGAGGGTGTGGCATGACGACGGCTGCCCTGCAGACCGTGTTGACCGTTCCCGAGCGTTTCCGGGGCCCGGTGGGAGTCGCCAACGGCGGCTGGATCGCGGGCACCATGGCAGAGGCGCTGAACGGCGGCCGATCAGCGGTCGAGGTCACGCTGCACGCGCCCACGCCCCTGGAGACCGAGCTGCGCCTTGAGCACGTCGCCAACAGCGTCTCGCTGTCCGACGGCGACAAGGTCCTGGTCGAGGCCATCCCCGTCGCCGAGACCCTGACCGGGCCCGGCTTCGTGCCGTTCACCGACGCCGCCCGCGCCGAGGCCGGGTTCGTCGGCCTGAAGGCCCACCCGTTCGCCGAGTGCTTCGCCTGCGGCCTGCGCGAGCCGGGCGACGGCCTGCGCATCTTCCCCGGCCCGGTGGAGGGCTCCGACCTGGTGGCCGCCGGGTGGCGGGTGCCGTTCACGGTGAGCGGCGAGGACGGCGTCCCCGCCTCGATCGTGGGCGCGGTGCTCGACTGCATCACCGGCTGGGCGCACTTCGGCCCCGGTGAGTCGGCCCTGCTCGGCCGTCTGGTCGTGCAGATCAACGGCCCGGTGCTGCCGGGTGGCCGCTACTCCGTCGTGGCCCGTCCGACCGGCCGCGAGGGCCGCAAGATGTACGGCGAGAGCGGCATCTACGAGGGCGACGGCACCTTGGTGGCCGCCGCCCGCGCCACGTGGATCGCTCCACGCTGACCTGTGCCGACGACGGCCCTCCGAGCTCGGCTCGGGGGGCCGTTTCTCGTCCGAGGCGAAGACGGACGGCTCGCCGCAGCGGTCAGGACCCGGTGATCCGGGCCAGGACGGTCGTCACCGGCTCCTCGTCGAACAGGATCGTGTAGTGGTTGCAGTCGGGCACCAGCTCGTCGCGCAGGCCGGGCACGCGGGCCGTCCACGTCCGGGCGACCTCGTCGGGCAGCATGCCGGTGTCCTGGTCGAGCAGGCCGCGCGGCGCCCTGAGCAGGTGCAGCGGCGCCTTGATCGCGGCCAGCGCGGCGCCGATCTCGGCCGTCTCGGTGCGCATCCAGCGCCCGTCCGCCATCACGGCCTCGCCGACGGCCCGTGAGCGCATCGCGCCCTCGGGGCCGGTGAGGTCGTAGCGCACGTACGCCTCGACGTCCGGGCTCCAGTGGGCGGCGAAGGCCGGATGGGCCTTGAAGAAGTCCACGTACTCCTGGGGGGAGGCGAACGTCCGGCGCAGGCGGGCGAGCGCGGGCCCGAGCGTGGCCTCCAGGGCGGCGTCGGGGTCGACGCCCTCGGGCAGCGGGAGCGGGAGGCCGCCGTCCACCAGGACGACCCGGGCGAAGTCGCGGGCGGCCCCGGCCAGCACGGCCACGTACGCGCCCATCGAGTGGCCGGCCAGCACCGCGTCCGGGCCCGCGCCGACGTGCTCGGCGACGCGCAGGACGTCCTCGGCGTGCCGGGGCAGCCCGTACGGGCCGGGCAGGGAGGCGCTGTGCCCGCGGCCGCGCAGGTCCATCGCGATCAGTGACCACTCCTCGGGCAGCCGCCGCCCGACCGCGCCCCAGGCCATGAGCGAGGCGCTGATGCCGTGGACCGCGATGACCTTGCGGGGGCCGGTGCCGAACGTGGCGACGCGCAGCCCGTCCACTTCGTCGAATCTCATAGCCGGATCCTAGGGACCCGCCCGGCGCCGGGCACCCACCGCCCGCGGCTGTCCCGGCAACGGACGGATAGCCGCTTTTACGAAAAAAGGCGGATAAATTACCCGATATGCGCATCACCGTGATCGAGCACGAGGCCGGCGCCGGGCTCGGCCACCTGGCGGACTGGCTCGGCCCCACCTGCGACGTCGTCCGCCCCTACCTCGGCGACCCGGTCCCCTCACGGGCCGCCGACGGCCTGATCGTGCTCGGCGGCGCCGCGGCCGCCTGGGAGGACGAGCGCAGCCCCTGGCAGCCCGCCACCCGCGCCCTCCTGCGCCGCGCCGTGGACGAGGGCACCCCCACGCTCGGCATCTGCCTCGGCGCGCAGCTTCTCACCATGGCACTCGGCGGCACGGTCGAGCGCGGCGGGAACGGCCTGGAGGTGGGGGCGTGCGAGGTGGTCGCGCTGCCCGCCGCCGCCTCCGACCCGCTGCTGTCCGGCGTCCCGGCCAGGGCCACCGCCGTCCAGTACCACCAGGACGCCATGACGCGGCTGCCGGCGGGCGCGGTGCCGCTGATGACCGGCGCCCAGTACCCGAACCAGGCCTACCGGGTCGGCGAGCGCGCCTGGGCGTTGCAGTTCCACCCCGAGGCCACCCCGGAGATCTTCACCGCCTGGACGGCGGAGTCGGACCTGGAGTCGGCCGAGGACCTGAACGCCGCCGTCAAGGCCGCCGAGCCCGCCCTCGTCGCGACCTGGCGACCGGTCGCGCAGGCGTTCGCCCAGGTGGTCGAAGCCTCCCGCCCGGCCTGACAGCCACCCCGGGACCCACCGCCCCCACCCTGGAGCCCCCCACGCGGCCTGGCCGCCCGGCGCGGCTCGGGCCGGGGGCGAGCCGCCGGTGCGGGTCAGAACCAGCGGTCGCGGCCGAGACCGTCCGTGGGCGAGGACTCGGCGGCCCGGTCGTGGTGGCGGGTGAGCAGATGGGCGATCGCGTGCACGCCGCCCACCGTCAGAGGCAGCGCCGCGAGCCCGTACGCGGCAGACCGCCCCGGCGCCGCCACCACCCCCGCCCGCCGCAGCCGCCGCCACGCCCAGGCCGAGAACGGGATCACCACCAGCGGCGCCGTCACCACCCCCGGCGTGTACCCCCGCGTGGCGACGGCCTGCGCCACGTGGACGACCCCGTGCAGCCCGAACCCCGCCAGCACCGCCTGGAACGCCGGGCTGCGGCCCCCGCTGCGCGCCCCGAGCGCAGCGGCCCCCGCCACCACGCCGCCCATCAGCCCGATCGCCACGTTCACCCGCGCCTGCGACACCTCCAGCCGCTCCCACGGCACCCCCGGGTACAGCCGCTCCAGCCGGGGACGGGCCCGCCGCACCCATCCGGCCATGGTCGCCAGCTCCTCCGCGTCGTGCACGGCCCAGGCCGCCAGCATTCCCCAGGTCACCGCCGCGGACATCCGGCCCATGTCATCACCTCTCCGACAAAACGCAACGCTACGTTGCGTTGCACTCTACGGCTTCCGGGCCGCCACCTGTCAAGATGAGCAGGTGCCCAGGATCGAATCGACCGCCGCACGCCTCGCCAAGCTCGGCTTCGCCGACGGGGCCAGGGCCGCCCAGCTCCTCGACCGCACCCCGGCCGACCTCGACGACCTTCTGGAGTTCCTGGTCGCCGTGGCCGATCCCGACCTGGCCCTGGTCTCGCTGACCCGCCTGGCCGAGCGCGAGCCCGCCGTCCTCGACGCCGTGCGCGCCGACGACCGGCTCAGGGCGCGCCTGTTCGCCGTCCTCGGCGTCAGCGCCGCGCTCGGCGAGCACCTGGTGCGCCACCCCGGCCAGACGGCCCTGCTGGCCGAACCCGACCTGGGCGAGGCGCGGGCCGCGCTGCTGCGCGCCGTCGGCGCCGAGCCCGACGAGCCCGAGCCGCGCGCCGACGGCCCCGACCCGCTGGTGGCGCTGCGGGTGGCCTACCGGGGCCGCCTCATGCACCTGGCCGCCCGCGACCTCACCGGCCAGGCCACGCTCGCCGAGGTCATGGCCGAGCTGTCCGACCTGGCCGCCGCGGCGCTGGAGGCGGCCCTGGCGGTCGCCCGCGCCGAGGTCGACGACTCCGAGGCGCGCCTGGCGGTCATCGGCATGGGCAAGTGCGGCGCCCGGGAGCTCAACTACATCAGCGACGTCGACGTCGTCTTCGTCGCCGAGCCGCGCGAGGGCGCCGACGAGACCAAGGCGCTGCGCTCGGCCACCAGGCTGGCCCAGGCCATGATGCGGGCCTGCACGGCGGCCACCCAGGAGGGCCCGCTGTGGGAGGTCGACGCCGGCCTGCGCCCCGAGGGCCGGTCCGGCCCGCTGGTCCGCACCCTGGGCAGCCACCTGGCCTACTACCGCCGCTGGGCCAAGACCTGGGAGTTCCAGGCGCTGCTCAAGGCCAGGCCGGTGGCGGGCGACCCGGAGCTCGGCGAGTCCTACGTCCAGGCGGTCAACGACCTCGTCTGGACGGCCGCCACCCGCGAGCACTTCGTGGAGGACGTGCAGGCCATGCGCCGGCGCGTCGAGTCGCACGTGCGCGCCGAGGGGGAGCGGCAGCTCAAGCTGGGGCCCGGCGGGCTGCGCGATATCGAGTTCGCTGTCCAGCTGCTGCAACTCGTGCACGGCAGGCTCGACCCGCTGCTGCGCCGCCGGGCGACCCTCCCGGCCCTGGCCGCGCTCTCCCGCGGCGGCTACGTGGGCCGCGACGACTCACGCGGCCTCGCCGAGGCGTACACGTTCCTGCGCCAGGTCGAGCACCTGTTGCAGCTCCACCGGCTGCGGCGTACGCACCTGCTGCCCACCGACGAGGCCGACCTGCGCAGGCTCGGCCGCGCGCTGGGCATGCAGACCGACCCGGTGGGGGAGTTCACCGCCCGGTGGCGGCGGCACGCCATGGAGGCGCGGCGGCTGCACGAGAAGCTGTTCTACCGGCCGCTGCTCCAGGCCGTGGCCCGGCTGCCTGAGTCGGAGGCGCGGCTGTCCACGGCCGCGGCGGCGGCCCGGCTGGAGGCGCTGGGCTACGTCGATCCCAACGGCGCGCTGCGGCACATCGCGGCGCTGTCCACGGGCGTGTCCAGGCGCGCTGCCATCCAGCGCACGCTGCTGCCCGTCATGCTCGGCTGGTTCGCCGACACGCCCGACCCCGACGCGGCGCTGCTCGGCTTCCGGCAGGTCAGCGACAAGCTCGGCAGCACCCCGTGGTACCTGCGGCTGCTGCGCGACGAGACCGCGGTGGCCGCGCGGATGGCGCGGGTGCTCGGCACCGGCCGCTACGCCACCGGCCTGCTCATGCACGCCCCCGACGCGGTCGCGATGCTCGGCTCCGACCAGGAGCTGGCCGTCCGGCCGCCCGGGGCGCTGCGCGGCGAGGCGTCGGCGGCGGTGTCCCGGCACGCAGGAGAGCCGGAGACGGCGGTGGCGGCCGTGCGGGGGCTGCGCCGCAGGGAGCTGTTCCGCACCGCCGTCGCCGACATCTCGCAGCTCCTCGACATCGAGACCGTCGGCACGGCGCTGTCGTCGCTCAACGACGTGACCCTGCAGGCCGCGCTCGACGCCGCGCTGGCCAAGGCCCCGGACGTGACCCGGTTCGCGGTCATCGCCATGGGCCGGCTCGGCGGCATGGAGTGCTCGTACGCCAGCGACGCCGACGTGATGTTCGTGCACTCGCCGCTGCCCGGCGTCGAGGAGCGGGAGGCCACCGACGCCGCCTTCGCCGTGGCCAACGAGCTGCGCCGGCTGCTGTCGCTGCCCGCCCCCGACCCGCCGCTGCTCATCGACCCCGACCTGCGTCCGGAGGGCCGCCAGGGGCCGCTGGTGCGCACGCTGGCCTCCTACCGCGCCTACTACGCCCGCTGGTCGGCGCCGTGGGAGGCGCAGGCGCTGCTGCGCGCCCGCTTCTCGGCCGGCGACGCCGCGCTCGGCGACGCGTTCATCTCCATGATCGACGAGCTGCGCTACCCGTCCGAGGGGTTGCGCGAGGACGCGATCAGGGAGATCAGGCGGCTCAAGGCGCGCATGGAGGCCGAACGGCTGCCGCGCGGCGCCGATCCCGCCCTGCACACCAAGCTCGGCCCCGGCGGGTTGTCGGACGTGGAGTGGGTGGCCCAGCTCCTCCAGCTCTGCCACGCGGGCGGCGTGCCGGCCCTGCGCACCACCCGGACGATCGGGGCGCTGCGCGCGGCGGCGGCCGAGGGGCTGCTCGACCCGGCCGACGAGCTGGTGCTGGCCGAGGCGTGGCGCTTCGCCTCGCGCGTCCGCGACGCGATCATGCTGGTCAGGGGCAGGCCCGGCGACAGCGTGCCGGCCGACGCGGGGGAGCGCAGGCTCATCGCCCGTACGCTCGGCTACCCGCCGGACGGCTCGGAGGACTTCCTCGACGACTACCGCCGCGTCACCCGCCGCGCCCGCCGGGTCGTGGACCGCGTCTTCTACGGGGGTTGATCCCGGTCCTCGCCGGGGTGTATCAAGGCGCAGGTGTTATCCGTTTACGTGGACCTGGCCCTCGGCCTGGTGGTGTCGTTCCTGCTGCTTTCGCTGCTGGTGAGCGGGGTCAACGAGGCGTTCGTGCGCCTGCTCGCCATCCGCAGCAAGTTCCTGTGGGCCTACCTCAGGGACACCCTCGACGGCGCCGACGCGCAGGGCAGGTCGTGGCTGCCCGCCAAGCTGCGCGACGTGTTCGCCGCACTGCCGTTCACCCGCGATCCCCGGCCGGCCCACAGCGACCAGCCCGCGCCCGCCGAGCCCGGCACGCTGCCGGTCGCCGAGCCAAAGGCGCAGGACGCCATGGTCAAGCTGCTGTACGAGCGCGTCCAGGAGATCGACCATCCGACCAAGGGCCGTACGAGCATCGCGAACATCCCGCCGGGGCGCTTCGCCGTCGCCCTGATGGAGATGGCGGCCGCCGAGCCCGGGGGCGTCGAGGGCCTCCTGGCCAAGCTCAAGGAGATGGGCAGCCCCCTGTACGGCCACCTGCGCGGCGTCTGGGAGACCGCGCAGCGCGACCTCGACCGGTTCAGGCAGGGCGTCGAGACCTGGTTCGACGGCGAGATGGAACGCCTGTCGATGTTGTACAAGCGCTACGTCAAGTGGGTGGTGGCCGTCCTCGGCCTCCTGGTGACCCTGCTGTTCACCATGGACGGCCTGGAGTACGGCAAGACGCTGCTGCGCGACAACGCCTTCCGCGCCTCGGTGACCGCCGTGGCCGAGGCGGGCCCGGCGGCGTACGACGAGCTCAAGGCCCGATGCGGCCGGTCCGACCCGGTGCCGTGCATCACCGAGACGCTCAGCGAGCCCGCGATGGTCCAGATGCTCCAGCACGCGCTGGTCAGCATCGCCATCCCGGCCGAGGGCGACCCCACGCTCCACTGGAACGGCGCCGCCTGGTGGAACCGGCTCACCACCCCCAGCCACTGGCCCGGCTTCCTGCTGACGTACGTGGCCCTGCTGTTCGGCGCCCCCTTCTGGTGGGACGTGTTCCGCCGCATCACCGGCATCAGGTCCCGGCGCAAGGACCAGTGAGGGGAGCGGCGGGTCAGGCGCTCATGGCGTACAGCACGTCGCGCAGGGACTCCTCGCGGCCGCGCAGCCAGACCAGGCGCAGGGCCAGCGCGGGCGCCCGGCAGTCGAGCTCGACCAGCGCGCCGGAGTCGAGGTCGGAGCCCAGGGCGAAGTCGGGCAGCAGCGCCTGCCCGAAGCCCTGCCTGGCCCACTCGCGGGCGGTGGCGATGCTGGTCAGCTCCCGGCGCGGCACGGCCGGGCCGAACGTCTGGTCGGCCGCGAGCCGGATCGAGCAGCCGGGCGGGCTCACCAGCAGCGGCTCGCGCTCGCCGTCGGGCGCGGCGACCAGCGACAGCGCGACCTCGCCGACGTCGAGGAAGTCCATGCCGGGCGGCGGGGTGAACCCGAGGCCGCCGATCCGGGGGCCGAGGTCCAGCAGCAGCGCCGCGTCCAGGTCGCCGGAGGCCACCTGGGCCAGCAGGTCGCGCCGCATCAGGGAGCGTACGTCCACGTCCAGGTCGGGGCGGCGTTCGGACAGGCGGCGCAGCACGGAGGGCAGCCGGGCGGCGGCCAGCATCTCCAGCGCGCCGACGCGCACCCGGCGGCGCCGGCCGGTGACCGCGCGGCGCACCTCCTCGGCGTGGTCGAGCAGGCCCTGCGCGCGGCCGAGCAGGGTGGCGCCGGCGTCGGTCAGCCGCATGCCCTGCGGTGTGCGCTCGAACAGCGCCACGCCGAGGCTGTCCTCCAGCCTGCGCACCTGCTCCGACACCGACGCGGGGGCCAGGCCGAGCGTGTTCGCCGCCCCGGTGACGGTGCCCGCGCCCGCCACCGCGACGAAGCCCCTCAACTGCCGCAAGTCCATATAAAGCAGCATAAGGTTTTCCCGAATGCCCCGTGCGGCGGCGCCTGTTGAGGGGAGAAGTCGCGTTTCAGCAGGCTGTGGGCATGCGAATGTTCGGCTTCTCCCTCGCCTACTTCCTGGTGATCCTCGACACGACCGTGCTGACGATCGCGCTGCCGGACCTGCGCGCCTCGCTCGGCGGCTCGCTGGCCGGGCAGCAGTGGGCGGTCAACGCCTACACCGTCGCCTTCGCCGCGTCGCTGCTCACCGGGGGCGCGGTGGCCGACCGGTTCGGCGCGGCCCGCGTCTTCAAGGCCGGGGTGGCGCTGTTCGGCGTGCTGTCGCTGCTCAGCGCGGCGGCGCCGGACCTGGGCGTGCTGGTCGCGCTGCGCGCCCTGCTCGGGGTGGCCGCGGCGCTGTGCACGGGCGGCTCGCTCGGCCTGCTCGCCGAGATGTACCCGGCGCCCGCCGTCCGCGCCCGCGCCACCGGCCTGTGGGCGGCGATCACCGGCTCGGCGCTCGCCGCCGGTCCCCTGCTCGGCGGTCTCCTGGTCGGCCTGTCCGGCTGGCGCGCCGTCTTCCTGGTCAACGTGCCCTTCGCCGTGACCAGCCTGCTGATCATGCGCGGCGTCGCCTCGCCGCGCGGCTCCCGCCGGATCGACTGGCAGGTCCAGGCGTTGGCCTGCGTGCTGCTCGGCCTGGTCGCCGAAGCCCTGATCGACTCCTCCGCGCTCGCCGCCGCGCTGGCCGTGGCCGTCCTGGTGGTCCTGGTGCTGGTGGAGCGCCGCAGCCACGCCCCCGCCCTGCCCGGCGGCCTGCTCGCCGCCACCTGGCCCGAGCTGCTGGCCGGTACGGTCGCCAACTTCGCCTTCTCCGGCGCGCTGTTCGTGCTCACCCTCCTCCTCCAGGACACCCGCCACCTGTCCCCGGTCGCCGCCGGGCTCGCCTTCCTGCCGCTCACGCTGCCCATGACGGTCAACCCGCTGCTCACCGGCCGCCTGGTGGCCCGCCACGGCCCGCGTCCGCCGATCCTGGGCGGCCTCGCCCTCCTCGCGACCGGCCTGGCCGGGGTCGCGCTCACCGACGTGTTGTGGCCCTGGCTGGTGGTCATGGGGTTCGGGCTGTCGTTCGTGCTCCCGGCGCTGATGGCGGGCATGGTGAACGCCGCCCCCGCGGGCACGGCGGGCACCGCGGGCGGCGTGCTGAACGCCTCCCGCCAGGTCGGCGCCACCCTCGGCGTCGCGGTGCTGGGCGTCGTCGGACGGCCCCTGCTCGTCGCGGCCGTCGTGACGGCGCTGGCGTTCGCCTGCTACGCCCTGGCCGCCGCCCGCGCCCGGCACGCCGCGAACGGGCGACGGGAGGCCGCCGCAGTATCGTGAGGCGCACCAGCGTGACGACCTGCGAGGTGACAGTGAGGTGACAGTGCGTTTCCAGCATTCCGACGACATCTGGCGGGACTTCCCCGACCTGGTGCCCTTCGCGCTCCACGTGGAGGGGGTCGACGCCGCCGCCCGCGTCGACGACCAGGTGGCCCGCTACTGCGACCTGGCCGCGCGGCGGGCCGGCCCCGAGAGCGAGCTGCCCGAGATCCAGGCGTGGCGGCGGGCGTTCACGCGGATGGGGCTCAAGCCGACGCAGTACCGGTGCGCGTCGGAGTCGCTGCTGCGCCGCTTCAGGAAGGAGGGCGCCCTGCCGCGCCTGCATCCCCTGATCGACCTGTGCAACGCGGTCTCGATCGCCTTCGCCGTCCCGGTGGCGGTGTTCGACGTCTCCCGGATCTCCGGCTTCGTGGAGGTGCGGTACGCCACGGGCGAGGAGACGTACCAGACCTTCTCCGGCGAGACGGAACATCCGGCCCCCGGAGAAGTGATCTTCGCTGACGCGGACGGCCGGGCGCACGCGCGCCGCTGGACCAACCGGCAGAGCGGCCTGTCGGCGGTCGGCGACACCACCACCGACGTGCTCATCGTGGCCGAGGCCCTGCACGAGACGGCCCGCGCCGACGTCGAACGCCTGGCCGCGGCCCTCTACGACGAGCTGACCGCCCTGTGGCCGGTGTCGCCGAAGTCGGAGATCCTCACGCCGTCGGCGCCGCGCTTCGACTTCTGACCACCGCCGGCCACGGGCGGTCTCCCCGGATCAGCAGGGCGTGAAGTAGACCTTCTGGGTGCCCGACAGGATGCCCCACTCACCGGCGGGCTGGCCGCAGCCGAACCAGCGCTGGCCGACGAGCTGGTCGCCGCTGAAGTAGGCGAAGACGACGAGGAGGTCGCCGCCGGGCGGGGGCGGCGGAATGGCGTGAGCCGGGGTGGAACCGAGACAGAGCGCGCCGGCGGCCAGCACCGCGGCTAACACCCCTCGTGTGATCCTCATGACGGTCCTCCAGACCGTTCGGGCGCGTTCGGCCGATGGCCGGTTGCGTGATCTGGGATCAAGGTAACCGCGTTCGGGGACGGCCGCCAGAGCCCTCCTGGCGCTGCCCCGGCCCCCGCACACGGAACGGCCCGGCGTCGCGAACGATCGCGGCCGGGCCGTCTCCGTCAAGCCTTCGACGTCACACGTCGTAGTACAGCTCGAACTCGTGCGGGTGCGGCCGCAGGCGGATCGGGTCGACCTCGTTCTCCCGCTTGTACGACACCCACGTCTCGATCAGGTCGGGCGTGAACACGCCGCCTTCGAGCAGGTAGTCGTGGTCGGCCTCCAGCGCGGCGAGCACCTCGGGCAGCGAGCCGGGCACCTGCGGAACCTGGCGGGCCTCCTCCGGCGGCAGCTCGTAGAGGTCCTTGTCGACCGGCTCCGGCGGCTCGATCTTGTTGCGGATGCCGTCGATCCCCGCCATCAGCATCGCCGCGAAGGCGAAGTACGGGTTGCACGACGGGTCGGGCACGCGGAACTCGATGCGCTTGGCCTTCGGGTTGGACCCCGTGATCGGGATGCGCACGCAGGCCGAGCGGTTGCGCTGGGAGTAGACCAGGTTGACCGGCGCCTCGTAGCCCGGGACCAGGCGGTGGTAGGAGTTGACCGTCGGGTTGGTGAAGGCCAGCAGCGACGGCGCGTGCCGCAGCAGGCCGCCGATGTAGTAGCGGGCGGTGTCGGACAGGCCCGCGTAGCCGACCTCGTCGTAGAACAGCGGCGAGCCGTCCTTCCACAGCGACTGGTGGCAGTGCATGCCGGAGCCGTTGTCACCGAAGATCGGCTTGGGCATGAACGTGACGGTGTGGCCGTACTCCAGGGCGGTGCTCTTGATGACGTACTTGTAGAGCATCAGGTTGTCGGCCGTCTTGAGCAGCGTGCCGAACTTGAAGTCGATCTCGGCCTGGCCCGCCGTGCCGACCTCGTGGTGCTGCATCTCGACGTCGATGCCGCACTCGATGAGGTTGCGCACCATCTCCGAGCGCAGGTCGGTGAAGTGGTCCATCGGCGGGACCGGGAAGTAGCCGCCCTTGTAGCGCGGCTTGTAGCCCAGGTTGCCGCCCTCGGCCCGCTTGCCGGTGTTCCAGGCGCCCTCGATGGAGTCGATGTAGTAGTAGCCGGCGTTCGCCTTCGTCTCGAAGCGCACGTCGTCGAAGATGTAGAACTCGGCCTCCGGCCCGAAGTAGGCCGTGTCGGCGATGCCGGTGCCCTTGAGGTACTCCTCGGCCTTGCGCGCCACGTTGCGCGGGTCGCGGCTGTAGGCCTCGCCGGTCAGCGGGTCGTGCACGAAGAAGTTGAGGTTGAGCGTCTTGTGCTGGCGGAACGGGTCGAGCACCGCGCTGGACGGGTCGGGCAGCAGCAGCATGTCCGACTCGTGGATCGCCTGGAAGCCGCGGATGGACGAGCCGTCGAACATGAGCCCGTCGGTGAAGACGTTCGCGCCGAAGTTCTCAACCGGGAAGGTGAAGTGGTGCGTCGTCCCCGGCAGGTCGGTGAACCTGACATCGACGAACTGCACCCCTTCGTCACTGATGAACTTCAGGACGTCGTCGGCGGAGTTGAACACTCTCGAACCTCCCTGAGGGACTGGCCATCATGCCGACGCTAGGTCGCGGCCGTTTCCGTACGGTGTCTCGATTGTTTCGCATGTGTTACGCAGGGTCACGTCTCCTCGGACGTGTCGCAGCCCCCGTCGGAAACCGATCGTTCCTCCAGCTCGTAGGGGTCGGTGGCCGGGCCGCTCGGCGCGACGGAACCGGGCGGGTCGTCCTCGTAGACGGGATGGACGAAGCCGTCTTTGGTGCCGCACCTGGCCGGGGTGTGACTCATGCCCCACTCCACGTACGCGGCCGTCCGGCCCTCCGAGCGGTACAACCGCACCTCGCCGGTGAGGTGCGAGACCAGCCGCATGGTGGTGGACGGCTCGCCGGGACGGCGCACGGCGTAGACGGCCAGGTAGTTCACCGCGACCTTGACGCCGCGCAGGCCGTCCTCCCGGAAGGTGCCCAGGCGGGCGGTGCCGTTGACCTTGATCACGTCGCCGACCGGCTCGGCGCTGCCGGGGGCGAAGCTGTTGACCAGGTCGCGGCTGTCGTACTTCTTGCCGCCCAGCTCCTCGTAGAACAACTCGCGCTGGTCGGCGTCGAGCAGCCCGGCGAACGCCTTGGGCCTGCCTCCCAGCAGCGTCTCGCGGTCGAGGAGGGCCGCCGCGAGCAGGGCGCGGGTGCGCTTCAGCCCCTTGGCCACGTCCGCCTTCGACAGGCCGCCCAGCGCCTTGGCCTCCGGCATCACGAAGCCCGCGGCGCCGTCGGCGTAGCGCTCGGCGGGCGAGCCGGCGAAGGGGTTGTCGGTCCGTGCGGGATTCGCGAGGACCGGCAGGCCCTCCAGGCCCGGGTTCGCGCCGAGCCGGTCGGGGCGATAGATGATCATGAGGCCCGCGGCGCTCACGACCACGCCCAGCACGATCAGCGCGACCGACATGCGTCCGAGCCTGCGCGAACCGGGGCCGGCGGGTAAGCGCTCCGGCCGCGGCGGGCGTGGCGCGCGTTGTGGCGGGGCGCCCGCCCTGGCCTCCCTGGCCTGCCTGGCGGCCGACGAGCGCATCCTGCGGCGCTCGCCCTCGTCGATCTGCGCGACCACCTCGTTGAAGCGCGCGTCAAGGTCATCCCCGTGTGGCATGGCGACCATGATGGCGGGGGCAGGGCGCGGTTGGGTCACGACGCCGACCGGCCCGGGGGCCGGATACCGTTGAAGGCATGAGCAGCAATGAGCCTCGGTGGACGCAGACCTGGCTGGGCGGCGTCCGGTCCGCCGGGATCGACCTCGGATACCCGGGTGAGCGTCTCGGGCTGCCCGAGGAGGGCAGCGGATCGGTCGCCGGGTGGGGGCGCAGGATCGCCGCGCTCGCGATCGACTGGATGATCTGCACCTGGTTCGTCGTGCAGCTGCTGCTCAGGATGAACCCGGCCGAGTCCCCGTGGGCGCCCGTGGCGGTGTTCGCGCTGCAATACCTGCTGCTCGTCGGCTTCATGGGCCAGACGTTCGGCCACCGGCTGGCCGGCATCCGCGTCGCCGCCATGGACGGCGGCGCACCGCGCCTGCTGCCCGTGCTGGTGCGCACCGTGCTGCTGGGCCTGGCCCTGCCGGCCCTGATCTGGGACCGCGACCACCGCGGGGTGCACGACCGGGTGTCCAACACCGTGGTCGTCCGGATGTGACGACCTCCGGGGCGGGCCGGTGGTTCGGCCCGCTCATGGTGGCGGCGGTGTGCGTGCAGGCGGCGACGTTCGCGGCCCGTCCGATGGTGAGCTACCGGGCCATCGAGATCGGCGCCGGCAACCTCGGCATCGGGCTCGTCACCGCCGGTTTCTCGCTGCTCCCGCTCTTCGCGGCCGTCTCCGTGGGCCGCTGGGTGGACGCCTCCGGCGAGCGTGGCGCGGCCCTGCTGGGCGCCGCGCTGATCACCGGCAGCGCCCTGGCGCTGGCCGTGGCCCGTTCGCTGTGGGCGCTGGTGCTGCTCAACGCGGTGTTCGGGCTCGGGCACCTGCTGTCCGTCGTCGCCCAGCAGGCCGTCATCGCCAACCGGGTCGCCGCCGGAGGCCACGACCGCGCCTATGCGCGCTTCACCGTCTTCACCTCGCTCGGCCAGCTCGCCGGGCCGTCCGCCGCGGCCCTGGTGGCGGGCCGCACCGCTTCCGGGGGCGCGGCCCAGGTGGGGCCCGCCCTCGCCGTGGCGGCCGGGTTCGGGCTGGTGGCGGGGCTGGCGAGCCTGCGCACCGGCGGTCCCGGCCCGGCCCGGGGGCGGGCCGCCGTCCGGCGCTTCCCGCTGCGGGGCACGCTCGGCCAGGAGGGCATGTGGCAGGCCCTGATGACGAGCCTGGCCACCGTGTCCACGCTCGACCTGGTGCTGGCGTACCTGCCGGCCTGGGGGGAGAGCCGCGGCGCCGGGGTGGTCGCGGTCGGCGCGCTGCTGGCGCTGCGGGCCGCCGCCACCATGGCGAGCAGGCTCGCCATGGAACGCCTGGTCCTGCGGTACGGCCGCCGCGCCGTCCTGGTGACCAGCACCGTCGTGGCCGCGGTCACCGTCGCCGCGCTGCCCCTGTGCGGGCCGGCCGCCGCGGTGCCGGTCGTCGCGCTGATGGGGCTCGCGCTGGGGCTGGGCCAGCCGCTGACGTTGTCGTGGGTGGCCGGACGCGCGCGGGCGGGCGAGCGCGGCACGGCGCTCGCGCTGCGCCTGACCGGCAGCCGGCTGGGCCAGGTGCTGGTGCCGGCCCTGGCGGGCGTGGTGGCGGGCGCGACCGGCGTGCTCGGCGTCTTCACGCTCAGCGCCGCCATGCTGGCCGCCACCGCCGGTCTGGCCGCCCGCGCGCCGATGAGCACCGCGGAGTAGAAACCATACCGGGTTGGAAAACGTACCGGGTATGGTTATGGTGGTCCCATGATGGCGGGGCTCAGGGAGCGCAAGAAGGAGCAGACCCGGCGGCGCATCGCGGAGACGGCTCTGCGGCTGTTCGCCGAGCGCGGCTACGACGCGGTGACGGTCAACGAGATCGCCGAGGCGGCCGGGGTCGCGAAGGTCACGCTGTTCGCGTACTTCCCCAGCAAGGAGTGCCTGGCGCTCGACGGCGTGTCGGAGGACCCGGCCGCGATCGTGGCGGGCCGCGGGCCGGGCCGCTCGCCGCTCGGCGCGCTGCGCGAGCACTACCGGTCGATGGCCGCCCGGGGCGCCGGGGAGGTCGACGTGGAGGGGCTGCTGACCCGGGTCCGGGTGATCGCGGCCACCCCGGCGCTGCTGGCCGCCGTCCAGCAGGTGCACGCGGGGGAGCGGTACGAGCTGGCCGCGGCGCTGGCCGAGGCCGCGGGCGCGCCCGCGGACGACCTGACCGCCCGGCTCATGGCGGCCCAGATCACCGGCGCGATCACCACGTTGCAGGAGGCGTTCTTCCACCGGCTCGTCTCGGGGGCCTCGCTGGAGGAGGCGGGCCGGCTGCTGGCCGGTGACGTCGAGACGGCCTTCGACCTCCTCGAACACGGCTTTTCATCCACTAAAAGGGGAAAATCATGAAAAAAGGGATTAACTATGACACCGGGTTCTTGAACGGCCCCCAGCTCACCCGTCGCACCCTCGACCCCGACGTCGTCGCCCGCGAGATGCGGGTGATCGCCGACGAGCTCCACTGCACGGCCGTCCGCGTGTCCGGCGGCGACCCCGAACGGCTGTCCGTCGCGGCCGAGCGGGCGGCGGCGGCCGGCCTGGAGGTGTGGTTCGCGCCCTTCCCCGTCGACGCCACCCCGGAGGAGGCCGTCGCCCTCTACGCCGACTGCGCGGCCCGCGCCGAGGACCTGCGCCGCGGCGGCGCGGAGGTCGTGCTGGTCGCCGGGTGCGAGACCAGCGCGTTCTGCCACGGCTTCATCCCCGGCGCCACGTACGGCGAGCGCCTGGCGGCCATGACGACGGCCGACCTCGCCTGGTGGCAGTCGCTGGCCGAGATCGTGCCCCGCTTCAACGTCTTCCTGGCCGAGGCCGCCGCGACGGTCAGGGCCGGGTTCGGCGGCCGGCTCACGTACGCGTCGGGCCCCTGGGAGCTGATCGACTGGACGCCGTTCGACATCGTCGGCGTCGACGCCTACCGCGCCGCCTACAACGCCGCGGACTTCCCCGCGGAGCTGCGCGCCCACTTCACCCACGGCAAGCCGGTGGCCGCCACCGAGTTCGGCACCTGCGCCTACAAGGGCGCGGGGGAGCGCGGCGGCTCGGCGTACATGGTGCCCGAGGGGGCCGTCCCGGACGAGGGCGAGCAGGTCCGCTACCTGACCGAGCTGCTCGACGTCTTCGAGGCCGAGGGCCTGGACGCCGCGTTCTGGTTCACCTTCGCCGCCTACCACCGGCGCGGCGCCGACGACCTCGGCTCCTACGGCGTGGTCAGGATGCTCGACGAGACCCGCTGGGAGCCCAAGGAGGTCTTCGCCGCGATGGCGGCTAGGTATTCGCGCACGTGAAGATGGCCGTGCCGGGCAGGTGACGGCCGCGCAGCGGGCTCCAGCCGCCCCACGCCCGCTCGTGACCCTGCGGCCACTCCGGCTCCAGCAGGCCGGTGAGGGTCAGCCCGGAGGCGGCCAGCAGGCCGATCCAGTCGCCCATCGTGCGGTGGTGCTCGACGTAGGAGGCGGAGCCGTCGTCGTCCCGCTCGACGTAGGGCGAGCGGTCGAAGTAGGAGCGGTCGGAGGTGAGCCCGCGCGGGCCGGGGTCGTCGGGGAAGGCCCACCGGATCGGGTGGCTCACCGAGAACACGAACCGGCCGCCCGGCCTCAGCACCCTGCGCACCTCGCGGAAGACCGCCAGCGGGTCGGCCACGAACGGCAGCGCCCCGTACGCCGAGCACGCCAGGTCGAAGGCGCCGGACGCGAACGGCAGCGACTCGGCGTCGGCCTGGGCCACGGGGACGCGCAGGCCGGTGTCGAGGTCGATGCGCCGGGAGTGGCGCAACTGCCGGTGGGAGATGTCGAAGGCGGCCACCCGTGCCCCCTGCGTCACCAGCCACCGCGCGCACTGCGCCGCGCCGCAGCCGATCTCCAGCACGTGCCGGCCGCGCACCTCGCCCAGGAGGTGCGCGTCGGCCTCGTCGACGCCCTCGGGACACCAGACGAACCCGGTGTCCCGCAGGAAGCCGCCGTGCTCGACCTGGTAGTCGTCGGCGTTGCCGTCCCACCAGAGGCGGTTGGCCCGCGAGGAGACCGACAGCACTAGCGCATCTTCGGGCCGCGCGGCATGCGGGCCCCCTTGGGCATCGGGCCCTTCGGCATCGGCAGGTTCTTCGGCAGCGAGCGCAGCCGGTCCTTGACCTCGTTGACCGAGGGCTTCTTCAGGTTGCGCGGCAGCTTCATGATGTGCCGCTGGAGCTTGGCGATCGGCACCTGGCCCTCGCCGTCGCCGCACTGGATGTCGTAGATCTCGACGCCCAGCACCACGCGCGCGACCCGCTTCTTCTCGGCCGCGAGCATCTTGGCCACCCGGTTGCCGGGGCCCTCGGAGACCAGCACGACCCCCGGGAAGCCGACGACGAGGTGCACCAGGTCCTGGTCACGGTTGACGGCGATGGCCGGGGTGACCTGCCAGTTGCCCCGCATGCCCTGCAGCACCGCGGCGGCGGCGCCGGTCTGGCCGTGCAGGATCGAGTACTGGGCCTTCTGGGCGAGCTGGCCGAAGACGACCAGCCCGACGGTGAGCGCGGCCAGGACGCCGATGAACACCGAATACCACAGGTAGTCCGTGACCAGGCCGATCACGACGACCACAGCCAGCGTGCCCACCGCCGAGAGGAAGACGATGGGCATCCCCTTGGGATTGGCCTGCTTGATGATCTGCGCGATCATGCGGAGCTGCTTGATGCGCCCCGGCTTCTCTGGATCCTCGGACTTTGCCATGCTCAGAAGGATACAAACCAACTGGTGCACTATGGAAAACGCGACCGGCCTTTGTCGCTAGATCTTCACCGTGATCGACAGCCTGGGGTCCGCGACGTGGTGCGACGCCTGGAGCGTGTACTCGCCCTCGACCGTGCGCCAGCCGTCCCGCCACACCTGGAAGGCGCGTTCGGGCAGGAAGACGGTCGTGATCACGGTCTCTCCCGGCCCGGCCTCGACCACGTCGAACCCGGCCAGACAGCGTTCGGCGCCCTGGCCGAGATAGATCTGCACGACCTCGCGGCCGAAGCGGTCGCCGGTGTTGGTCAGCGCGACGGTCACGGTGCCGCCCTCGGCGGCGATCGAGTCGTAGCTCCAGGTCGTGTAGCCGAGCCCGTGGCCGAACCAGAAGGCCGGAACCCGCCCTGACCGCTCCCAGGCCCGGTACCCGATGGACGTGCCCTCGTCGTAGGCCACAGCGCCGTCCACGGGGGTGACGTCGGTGACGGGGGCGTCCTGGAGCGTCCGCGGCCACGTGGTGGGCAGGCGTCCGCCGGGCTCGGCGTGGCCGGACAGCACGTCGGCCAGCGCCGACCCGGCCTCCTGCCCGGGGAACCAGGTCAGCAGCACGGCCGCGACCTCGTCCGCCCATGGCATCTCCACCGGTGAGCCCGCGTTGACCACGACCACCGTGCGCGGGTTGGCCGCGGCCACGGCGCGGATCAGCTCGTCCTGGCGGCCGGGGAGCGCGAGGTCCGCGCGGTCGAAGCCCTCGCTCTCGACCTCGGGCGTCGTCGAGGCCACGACCACCGCCACGTCACTGTCCGCCGCCAGCCGCACGGCCTCGGCGATCAGCTCGTCCGGGCCCGGCGCCGGGTCGGCGTGGCCCAGCGTGTACGCCACGAACGCCATGCCACCGAAGGCCCCCGCCGGATGCGTCACGCTCAGCTCGTACGGCTCGCCCGCGGCCATCTCGACGGCGAACCGCCGCTCCGGCGGCGCCAGGAACGCGGCCGCCGGATCGCCGCCCTCCAGCTCGATCGCCGCGTCGAAGACGGTCTCGCCGTTCACCGTGACGGTGAAGTGGCCCACGCCCGCCACCGACAGCTCGTGCCGGCCCGACCTGCCCGGCGTGTACGCCGCCCGCAGCCGTACCGCCCCGAGCCGCTCGCCGTCCACGTCCGGCGGCAACTGGCCGATCCACCGCGCCTCGGCCGCCGCCAGCGGATGCTCGGCCAGCAGGCCGCCGTCGCCGTCGAGGAACTGCGCCACGACCGGGCAGGCCAGCGGGGCCAGCCGGATGCGCGGGTCGGTCCCGACGGCGTGGCGGACCTCGACGCCCTCCAGCGCGCCCAGCCCCGCCAGCGGGGAGACGACCCGGTCGGGGAAGACCTGGGCGCTGCCGCCGCCCATGACCCGGGCCTCGTCCGCGGCCGAGCCGATGAGCGCCAGCGTGCGCACGTCCCGCAGCGGCAGCACGCCGTCGTTGGTGAGCAGCGTGAACCCGCGCACGGCCACCTCGCGGGCCAGCGCGACGCCGTCGATCACGCCGGGCTCGGGCCGGTCGCCGCCGCCGAGCGCGCCGGTGCGCCGGGCGAGCCGCAGGATGCGCCGCACCTTGTCGTCGATCACCGACTCGGGCACCCGCCCCTCCCGTACGGCGGCCTCCAGCTTCTCCCCCCAAGGGCCGAACGGTCCGGGCATGGCCACGTCGGTCCCGCCCAGGGCGGCGGCCTCGGTGCTGCGCACGGCCGTCCAGTCGGACACGACGAGCCCGTCGAACCCCCACTCGTCCTTGAGCACGCCGTTGACCAGGTCGGAGTGCTCGGTCATGGTGGTGCCGTTCACCGAGTTGTAAGCCGTCATCAGCCCCCAGGCGCCGGCCCGCACGACCCGCTCGAACGGCTGCAGGTAGACCTCGCGCAACGCCTTCTCGCCGACCTCGACGTTCACGGTGAAGCGGTCGGTCTCGAAGTCGTTGGCCACGAAGTGCTTGGGCGTGGTGGCCACGCCGCCCTCCTGCACGCCCTCGACGTAGGCCGCGCCGATCTCGCCCGTCAGGTACGGGTCCTCCGAGAAGCACTCGAAGTGCCGGCCGCCCAGCGGGGAGCGGTGCAGGTTGATCGTGGGCGCGAGCAGCACGTGCACGCCCTTGCGCCGGGCCTCCTGGGCCAGCAGCGCGCCGGCCCGCCGGACGAGGCCCACGTCCCAGGTGGCCGCGAGCGCGGTCGGGCTCGGCAGCGCGATCGACGGGTCGGCGGAGGTCCACTGCTCGCCGCGGACGCCGATCGGGCCGTCGCTCATCACGAGCCGGTCCAGGCCGATCTCGGGGATCGCCGGAAGGGACCACATGCCGGCGCCGGTGAGCAGGCGGATCTTGGTGGGGAGGTCGAGCCGGTTGATCAGTTCGTCGAGTTCCACGGCATCAGTGTTTCCCAGAAAACCGAGTGACCGATAGGTTTGTGACCTTTACGTTACGCAAAGGCTGTCATCGGGCGAAGAACTCCAGCAACTCGGGCACCAGCGCCTCCGGCGTCACGGCGTGGGCCTGATCCTCCAGCACCCGGTGCCGCGCCCCCGGCACGGCCGCCGTGACCGCCCGCGCCGCGGCCGCCATCCACCGGGGGCTGCGCTCGCCGCTCAGGACGAGCAGCGGCTGCGCGATCGCGGCCAGCGCGGCGGCCGGCAGCCGGTTGCCCGGCCCGAGGACGGCGGCCTCGTAGGCCAGCGTGCGGGCCACGCCCTTGAGGTGCGCCCACGACGCGTCGGCCCGCATCGCGGCCACGGCCTCGGCCGGCACCTCGGCCGCCTCCACCATGAACCGCTCGACCGCCTCCTCCCACCGGCCGGCGTCGACCAGCGACTCAAGCTGCGCGGCGAAGTCGTCCGGCAGCGGGGGAGCGTCGTCGTCCACGTGGTAGGGCGGCTCCCACACCGCCACCCGGGTGATCCCGAGGCCCCGCGCGGCGGCCTCCAGCACGAGCGCCGCGCCGGACGAGCCCCCGAACACCATGGCCGTCCCGCCCGCCGCGCCGATCACCGCCGCCAGGTCCTCGATCTCCCGCTCTACCGCGTACGGACGGGTGTCGCCGCTGCCGCCCCGGCCCCTGCGGTCGTAGTCGAGGACCCTGAACCAGGGCGACAGGGCGGCGGCCACGCCCGCCAGTGTCGGGTGCGACCGGTCGCCGAACGCGCCGTTGACCAGCACGACCGCCGGCCCGGCGCCGTAGCCGTCGAAGGCGAGGACGGTGCCGTCCGCCGAGGTGACCCGGCCGCTCACGCGGGCTGGACCAGGCACAGGGCCTCCCAGTGGTGCCCGTCGAGGTCGGCGAAGCCGCGCTGGTAGCGGAACCCGGCCTCCTGCGGCACGCCGGCCGGGGTGGCGCCGAGCGCGAGCGCCTTGTCCACCAGTTCGTCCACCTGGGCCGGGTTCTCCATGCCGAGCACCACGATGGCCTCGGTGCTGGTGGCGGCGTCGGCGATCTCCTTGCTGACGTACGTGGCGAACGTCGGCTCGGTGAGCAGCATCACCTGCGTCTGCTCGTTGATCAGGATCGAGGCCATGCCCTCGGCCATGCCGTACATGGTGAAGCCGAGCTCGGTGAAGAACTTCTGCGACCGGTCCAGGTCCTTCACCGGCAGGTTGAGGAAGAGCTGCATGTCGTGGTCCTTAGCGTTCTGAGGTGTTTTGCGACACCCTCAGTCTGCTCACCGCGCCCCCGCGCGTCTTGGATCCCAGCGCCAGGGAAGTTGACGATCAGCGCACGGGATCGGCGCGCCGGAACTCGGCGGGCGGCATCCCGTACGCCCGCTTGAACAGCCTGCTGAAGTGCGCCGAGTCGGGCAGCCCCCACCGGGCCCCGACCTCGCTCACCGGCACGTGGCGGGCGGCGAGCAGGTCGGCGCGGCAGCGCTCCAGCCGCCGGTGCCTGATCCAGGCGGCCACCGTCGTGTTCTCGGACTGGAACAGCCGGTGCAGGTGACGCACCGAGACGTGGTGCGCCTCGGCCACCATGGCCGGGTCGAGGTCGGGCCACCCCAGACGCTGGTCGATGAAGGCGCGCACGCGCACCAGCAGCGCGCGGCGGCGGGCGTCCTCGGGCACCGCGTCGGCCCGCTCCGCGCGCTCGGCCAGGGCCGTGGTGACCAGGTCCATCACCACCGTCGCCAGCCTGGCCGCGCTGGCCGGGGTGTAGTCGTCGTAGTCCTGGGTGACCCGGCGCAGCAGCGGCACGGCCAGCGCGCCGGCGCCGTCACGCGCCGAGACGGGCACCGCGGTCAGCCGGGCCATGTCGTCGTACGGCAGCGGCAGCAGCTCGTGCGGGAAGCTGAACACCGCGAGCTGCACGGCCGAGTCGTAGGCCACCTCGTAGGGCCGAGTGAAGTCGTAGACGGCGAACTCGCCCTTGCCCAAACGGATCTCGCGGCCGTCCTGGCGCAACACCGGGTTGCCAGAGACGGCCAGCACGGCCCGGTAGAGCTCGGGGTTGTCACGGTGGATCAGCCGCGCGGTGCGGTGGACGCTGTGCGGCGTGGACGTGCGCACCCGGCCCACGCCCACCGGGCCTAATTGCCCCAGCTCGATCTCGCCCCGCAGCGGCGCGCCGGAGTCGATGCGCAGGTCGAGCGGGCCGAGCGTGTCGCAGACGATGCCGCGCCAGGCGTCGTGGCGGCTGCGCGCGGGCAGATCGCTCGTGCGGATCACGGTCGCCATCGCCTCGCCCCTTCCTCGGCCGCCCTGCCATGCTAGGGACGCGAAAAGCCCCGGGCAAACCGCCCGGGGCTCCGCTCGCGGCGTGGATCAGGTGGTCTGACGGGCCGCGATGGCCTGCTGGTAGAGCCTGCCCGCGCGGTAGGACGAGCGCACCAGCGGGCCGGACAGCACGCCGGCGAACCCGATCGCCTCGGCCTCGGCCTGCAGCTCGACGAACTCCTCCGGCTTGACCCAGCGCTCCACCGGGTGGTGGCGCGGCGTGGGACGCAGGTATTGAGTGATCGTCAGCAGGTCGGTGCCGGCGGCGTGCAGGTCGCGCATCGCCTCGACGACCTCTTCGCGGGTCTCGCCCATGCCCAGGATCAGGTTGGACTTGGTGACCAGCCCGGCCTCGCGGGCCGTCGTGATCACCCCGAGCGAGCGCTCGTAGCGGAAGGCCGGGCGGATGCGCTTGAAGATGCGCGGCACCGTCTCCACGTTGTGGGCGAACACCTCGGGCTTGCTGGAGAAGACCTCCTCCAGCTGGTCGCGGTTGCCGTTGAAGTCGGGCACCAGCAGCTCGACGCCGCAGCCGGGCAGCAGGGTGTGGATCTGCCGCGCGGTCTCGGCGTAGAGCCAGGCGCCGCCGTCGGGCAGGTCGTCGCGGGCCACGCCGGTCACGGTCGCGTAGCGCAGGCCCATCTGCTGGACGGACTCGGCGACCCGGCGCGGCTCGTCGCGGTCGTATTCCTTGGGCTTGCCCGTGTCGATCTGGCAGAAGTCGCACCGGCGCGTGCACTGGTCGCCGCCGATGAGGAAGGTCGCCTCGCGATCTTCCCAGCACTCGTAGATGTTGGGACAGCCCGCCTCTTCACAGACCGTGTGCAGGCCCTCCCGGCGCACGAGCGATTTCAGCTCGGTGTATTCGGGGCCCGTCTTCAGCTTGGTCTTGATCCACGGGGGCTTGCGCTCGATAGGGGTCTCGGCGTTACGCACCTCCAGGCGGAGGAGCTTTCTGCCATCAGGAGCAACGGTCACCCGTCCAGCTTACGTCCGCCGCCGAACCGGACCGGTCGAGGGTCAGGTGATCAGGCCGAAGCCGCGGATCGCCCTGGTGTAGTGGCGCGTCAGCTCCTCGTCGATCAGCGCGGACCCGGCGGTGCCCAGCAGCTCCGAGTGCGGCGCCGAGGTGAGCACGCCGTCGTCGGTGAGCTGGTGGCGGGTCAGCGCGCCCTGCCGGATCGCCGTGACGCTCTCGCCGCGCAGCGCCGCGGCCTGCATCGGCGCCAGGTAGCCGCCGGCGGCCAGGTCGCGCAGCTCGGCCAGCTCGTGCTCGGACACGACCCGCCGCGCGATCGCCTCCCGCCGCTCCTCGGTACGGGGACGCCCGGCGCGGGCCAGCCCCGTCAGTGCGTACTCCACCAGCAGCACCGGGCCGCCCAGCACCCGCCCGATCAGCCGGCCGATGGCCCCCACCGCCTCGTACGTCGTGCCGGTCTGGTCGATCGGGCCCAGCGAGGACCTGGCGATCGCGGCCTGGGCCTCCTCCCTGACCTTCAGCGGAGCGCTCGACCCGAGCAGCGCGTCGTGCCAGGCGGCCAGCGTGTACAGCGCGCCGTCCACGATCAGCTCCTCGCCGACCGGCGTGCGCGCGTACGCGGTGGCCAGCAGCGCCACCCGTTGCCGCGGGGGCAGGGCCAGCCACAACGGCAGCCCGACGACCAGCACCGGCGTGCGCGGCAGGCCCACATGGTCGTAGACCGTCTCGGTGGCCAGGTCCCGGACCGCGATCTTGCGCGGCCTCTTGACGCGGGCCCGGTCGGCCACGCGGTCGGCCAGGGCGTACAGCTCACCGGCAGCGGCGCGGTCGAGCACCTCGGCGTCGGCCGGCAGCCGGGGAAGGCGCGGTCGCAGCGCCCATCCCACGGCCAGGCTCACGCCGCCGACCAGCCACGCGACGAGGGAGCCGAGATTCGTCAGCACGACCCACGCGCCCAGCGCGAGGAAGGCCAGCGTGAGCAGGTGAACCAGGAGCGCGAGGACGAGAGCGGCAGATCGCTTCACACGGGCGATACTAAGCCGGAAAGATCCACATTCGACCGCTGTTTCGATGCCGATTCGGTCACCTGCGCAGCAGATCCTCCTCGTGCAGGTCGAACGGCTCCCTGCCGAGCGCCTCGGCCAGCCGCTTCTCGGCGATCGGGACGACCTCCTCGACCACGATCCGGCGGCCGGTCTCCGCCGACAGCGAGGAGACCCCCGCGTCGGCCAGCCCGCACGGCGTGATCCGGTTGAACCACCGGGGGTCGTTGGCGCAGTTGAGCGCGAACCCGTGCATGGTCACGCCGCGCGCGACGCGGATGCCGACCGCGCCGAGCTGCCGGTCGGGCAGCCCCAGGGCGGCGTCGCCGGCCGCCCACACCCCCGGACGCCCCGGCACCCGCCGCCCGGTGACGCCGAAGTCGGCGCACACCTGGATCATCGTCTCCTCAAGGGCACAGACGTAACGGGTCACGTCGGTCACGGCGACGATGGGGTAGGCGACGAGCTGACCGGGGCCGTGCCAGGTGACCCGGCCGCCCCGGTCGACGTCGACGACGGGGGTGCCGTCGTCGGGACGGTCGCCGGGCAGGGTGCGCCTGCCCGCGGTGTAGACGGGCGCGTGCTCCAGGATCAGGACGGCGTCGCCCAGCTCACCGGCGACCCGCTTGCCGTGCATCCAGCGCTGCAACGACCAGGCTTGCTCGTAGGGGACGTCCACACCAAGGCGGACGACGGCCAGCGCGTGGGGATCGTCCCCGTGGATGGGGCGCATGAGCCTATTGTGCCGTTCCCTCACCCTGTCAGGGTAATCAGGAGGTCAACAGGCGTGGCTCGATCCTGAACTCCTTGACGCCGTTGGAGCCGTCGTACTCCAGCCGGTACGCGTAGGCGCGCGGGTCGACGGTGACCGCCTGGATGAACTCGGTGCCCACGTAGTGCAGGGCCACGCCCTCGTCGGCGGCGTACCCGCCGGGCAGCTCGCCCGAGGCGACCGACTCCTGCAGCAGCGGGCGGCGCTGCGGCTCGGCGTTGTAGTGGACCCCGCACGAGTACGGCAGCAGCCCGAGCCCGTCGGCCCACGGACGCAGCGCCGGGCCGAAGGAGTCGGTGTTGCCGCCCACGTGCCAGCACAGCGCGCCCGCGCTCTGCCCGGACAGCACCACGCCCGCCCGCCAGGCCTCCTCGAAGACCTCGTCGAGGCCGTGCAGCCGCCACAACGCCATCAGGTTGGCCACGCTGCCGCCGCTGACGTAGATCATGTCCTGTTCGAGCGCCCACGACCGCGCGTCCTCGACGTTGGGCATGGGGAAGACGGTCAGGTGGCTCAGCTCGACGTCCCAGCCGGAGAAGGCGCCGTACATCTTCAGCAGCCAGTCGGAGGAGTCGCCGACCGCGGTGGCGACCAGGCCGAGCTTGGGGCGGTCCTGGCCGGTCAGGTCGAGGCCGTACCGCAGCAACCCGCTCGCCTCGATGAAGTTGTGACGCTCGCTCGGGCGGAACGACCCGCCCCCGATCGCCAGAATGTGCGACTGCCCTGACCTGCTCATGTCGGATCTCCTGCGTGCTGAAGGACGAACGGCACCCTACAGTACGGCGCGCAGCGCCTCGTCGAGACGGGTATGCGTGAAGCCGTAGCCGCTGTCAAGCAGTTTCCGCGGAATCATCCGATGGCTCGGCAGCAGCCCCGCGCGAGCGAATTCGCCCACCCCGATGGACAGCGCGAACGCCGGCACAGGCATGGGGACAGTGCCTTTACGCAGGCATTTACCCAGAGTCCGAGTGAATTCTTCGTTGGTGACCGGAGAAGGCGCCCCAAGATTCACCGGACCCCCGATTTCCCGATTTTTCAGGATATGTAGGGCGGCGGCCACCCAATCGTCCTGCGAGATCCACGACCAGTACTGCCGGCCCGTCCCCAGCGGCGCGCCCAGCCCGATCCGGAAGATCGGCAACATGCGCCCGAGCGCCCCGCCGTGCGGGCTCAGCACCATCGCCGTACGCAGCAGGGCGACCCGGCAGCCGGCCTCGGCGGCCCGCCCGGCCTCCCGCTCCCAGCGCTCGCACAGCTCGGCCAGGAACCCCTTGCCCCTGCCCTGGCTCTCGTCGATCTCGCGGCTGCCGGTGTCGCCGTAGAAGTCGACCCCGGAGGCCGACAGCAGCACCGGGGGCGGGCTGCCGAGCGCGCGCAGGGCGTCGACCAGCAGCCGGGTGCCCTCGACGCGGCTGCGCACCAGCTCCCGCTTGTAGGCGGTGGTCCAGCGCCGGTCGCCGACCGAGGCTCCGGCCAGGTGCACCACGCCCTCGGCCCCTTCGAGCGCGGCCCGGTCGATCACCCCCGCCGACGGGTCCCAGAAGGCCTCTCCCGGCCCCGCCGGCTCCCGCCGGACCAGCCGGACGACCTCCTGCCCCTCGTCCCGCAGCGCCCCGACCAGCGCCGTACCGAGCAGGCCCGACGCGCCGGTCACGATGATCGCCATGGCCCCACAGTACGCCAAAGGCCGGGCGGCCCCCCGCAGGAGCCGCCCGGCCTGTCAGACGCGATGACTACGCGAGCCCGAGCTGGGCCTCGAAGCGGCCCTCCTCCAGGCGACGCTTGATCGTCGTCAGGAAGCGGGCGGCGTCGGCGCCGTCGACCAGGCGGTGGTCGTAGGTGAGCGCCAGGTAGACCATCGACCGCACCGCGATGACCTCGCCCTCGGGCGTGTCGAGCACGACGGGCCGCTTGACGACCGCGCCGGTGCCGAGCATGCCCACCTGCGGCTGGTTGAGGATCGGCGTGTCGAACAGCGCGCCACGGCTGCCGGTGTTGGTCAGCGTGAACGTGCCGCCGGTGATCTCGTCGGGCGTCACCTGGTTGTTGCGGGTGCGCTCGGCCAGGTCGGTGACCTTGCGGGCGATGCCGGCGAGGTTGAGGTCGCCGGCGTTCTTGACGACCGCCGCGAGCAGGCCGCGCTCGGTGTCGACCGCCATGCCCAGGTTCTCCACGTCGAAGTACGTGACCTCGTTGGTCTCGTTGTTGATCGTGGCGTTGAGCTTCGGGTGCTGCTTGAGCGCCTCGACGGTGGCCATCGCGAAGAACGGGGTGAAGGTCAGCTTCACGCCCTCGCGACGGAAGAAGTCGTCCTTCGCCCGCGCCCGGAGCTGGGCGATCTTCGTGACGTCGACCTCGACGACCGACGTGAGCTGCGCCGCGGTCTGCAGCGACTCGACCATGCGCTTGGCGATGGTCTGACGCAGCCGCGTCATCTTCTCGGTACGGCCGCGCAGCGTCGTGTCGACCTCGACCGGCTCCGGCGCGGCGGCGACCGGGGCCTGGGCGGCGGCCGGGGCCGGCGCTGCGGCGGCCGGCTGGGCTGCCGGAGCCGCGGCCGGGGCGGCGGCCTTCTCGCGCTGGGACTTGGCGGCCTCCAGCACGTCCTGCTTGCGGATGCGGCCGCCGACGCCGGTGCCGCTGATCGCGTCGAGGTTGACGCCGTGCTCGTTGGCGAGCTTGCGCACCAGCGGCGTCACGTAGGGGCTGTCGCCCGAGGACGGCAGCGGCGTGGGCTCGGCCGCGACCGGCGCCTGCTGCGGAGCCGGAGCCTGCGGGGCCGGAGCCTGCGGGGCGGGGGCCGGGGCCGGGGCCGGGGCCGGGGCGGCCTGCTGGGGAGCGGGCTGGGCCGGGGCCGGCTGCGGGATGGAGGAGGCCGGGGGAGCCGGGGCGGGCTCGGGCTCCGGCTCGGGAGCGGCCTGCGGGGCGGGGGCGGCGGCGCCCGGCTGGGCGTTCTCGTCGATGATGGCGAGCTCGGCGCCGACCTCGACCGTCTCGTCCTCAGCCACGACGATCTTGGTGAGCACACCCGCGGAAGGCGACGGGATCTCGGTGTCGACCTTGTCGGTCGAGACCTCGAGGAGCGGCTCGTCGGCCTCGACGCGCTCGCCCTCCTTCTTCAGCCAACGGGTTACCGTGCCCTCGGTCACGCTCTCGCCGAGCTGGGGCATCTGTACGGAGACCGGCATCGTTATTCTTCTCTCGCGTTCTGATCTCGAGGGCTGGACTAGTTGTGTACGTGCAACGGCTTGCCGGCCAGGGCCAGCATCGCCTCACCGACTGCCTCGGACTGGGTCGGATGTGCATGGATGAGCTGGGCGACCTCTGCGGGCAGCGCCTCCCAGTTGTAGATCAGCTGGCCTTCCGTGACGAGCTCGCCGATGCGCCGGCCCACCATGTGGACGCCGACGACCGGCCCGTCCTTCTGGGCGATCACCTTCACCGCCCCGGAGGTGCCGAGGATCTGGCTCTTGGGGTTGCCCGCCAGGTCGTAGACCTGCTCGACGATCTCGATGCCGCGCTCGGCGGCCTGCGCCGACGTGATGCCGACCGAGGCGACCTCGGGGTCGGAGTAGGTGATGCGGGGCACGCCCGCGTAGTCGATCGGCGGCGGGTTGAGGCCGGCGATGTGCTCGGCCACCAGGATGCCCTCGGCGAACCCGGCGTGGGCCAGTTGCAGCGTGGGGATCAGGTCGCCGATGGCGTAGACGCCCGGGACGGAGGTCTGGCAGTGCTCGTCGACCACGACCGCGCCGCGCTCGACGGTCACGCCCTGCTCCTCGAAGCCCATGCCGGACGACACCGCGCCGCGGCCGACCGCGACGAGCAGGAGCTCGGCGTCGAGGGTCTTGCCGTTGGCCAGGGTGACGACGACGCCGGTCTCGGTGGTCTTGGCGGAGTCGAAGAAGACGCCCAGCTCGTACTTGATGCCGCGGCGGCGGAAGGCCCGCTCCAGCAGCTTGGAGCTGGACTCCTCCTCGGTCGGCAGCAGGTGCGGCAGCGCCTCGACGATCGTGACCTCGGCGCCGAACGAGCGGTAGACGCTGGCCAGCTCGACGCCGATCACGCCGCCGCCCAGGACGATCACCGACGACGGCACGCGGTCCATCTTCAGGGTGTGCTCGCTGGTGATGATCCGCTCGCCGTCGATCTCCAGGCCGGGCAGCGTGCGGGGGGCCGAGCCGGTGGCCAGCACGAGGTTGGCGCCCTCGTAGACCTCCGAGCCCACCTGCACGCTGCGCGGGCCCACCAGACGGCCCTCGCCCTCGACCACCGTCACGCCCGCGCCCTTGAGCAGGCCCTGGACGCCCTTCCAGGCACGCGTGACGATCTTGTCCTTGAACGCGTGCACGCCCTGGACGTCGATGCCCTCGAAGCTCGCCTTGACGCCGAAGGACGCGCTCTCGCGGGTCTCGTCGGCGACCTCGGCGGAGTGCAGCAGGGCCTTCGTGGGGATGCATCCCCTGTGGAGGCAGGTGCCGCCGATCTTGTCCTTTTCGATGAGGACGACCGACTTGCCCAGCTCGGCCGCCCGGAGCGCGCAGGCGTAACCGCCGCTGCCGCCACCTAGGACGACGATGTCATAGGCCACAGGAAGGCTCCTTGTCGGGGTGTTCGTGATGCCGTCATCTTTTCATTTGTTTCAGATGCTCGCGTGCCGCTCTGCGAGTCCGATGAGGGTGCGGGTGATCGCGCCGGTGCCGCCCTTGGGGGTGTAGCCGTACGGCTCGCCCTTGTTGTAGGCGGGTCCGGCGATGTCGAGGTGCGCCCAGCGAACCCCGTCGGGCACGAACTCCTTGAGGAAGATGCCCGCGGTGAGCATGCCGCCGAAGCGCTCGGGGTGGAGGTTGGCGATGTCGGCGATCGGCGAGTCGAGGCCCTTGCGCAGCTCCTCCGGCAGCGGCATGCCCCAGGCGCCCTCGCCGGCGGCGGTGGCGGCCTCGACGACCAGCTCCCTGACGGCGTCGTCGTTGGCCATGACGCCCGCGGTGCGCCAGCCGAGCGCGACGATCTGGGCGCCGGTCAGCGTGGCGATGTCGACGATCAGGTCGGGGGAGTCCTCGGCGGCGCGCGCGATGCCGTCCATGAGCACCAGGCGGCCCTCGGCGTCGGTGTCGAGCACCTCGACCGTCTTGCCGCTGTAGCTGTGGATGACGTCGGAGGGACGCTGGGCGGTGCCGCTCGGCATGTTCTCGGCCAGGCAGAGGTAGCCGACGGCGTTGACCGGCAGGCCGAGCCTGGCGATGCCGATCAGCGCGCCGAGCACGGCGCCCGCGCCGCCCATGTCGGACTTCATCCAGTCCATGGCGGCCGACGGCTTGAGCGACAGGCCACCGGAGTCGAACGTGATGCCCTTGCCCACGAACGCCAGCGTCTTGGCGGCGTCGGGGTGGCTGTAGGCGACGCGGACCAGGCGCGGCGGGTTGACCGAGCCCTGGCCGACGCCGACCAGGCCGCCGTAGCCGCCGTCCTTGAGCTGCTTCTCGTCGAGCACCTCGACGGTCAGCCCGGCCTTGGCGCCCTCCTGCTCGGCGAGCTCGGCGAACTTGGCCGGCCACAGGTCGGACGGCGGCGTGTTGACCAGGTCGCGGACCAGCGCGACCGACTCGGCCAGCACCCCGGCCCGCTCGGCGACGGACTCGGCCTGCCCGGACAGGACGGTGATCTCGGCGACGGGCGCCTTCTGGCCCTCGCCCGTGCGGTAGCGGTCGAAGCCGTACGCGCCGAGCAGCGCGCCCAGCGCGACGGCCTCGGCCTGGGCGTCGTCGTCGGCGGGCAGGGCCAGCGCGGCGCGCGCGGTGCCGGCCAGCGACCGGACGGCGGCTCCGGCCGCGCGGCGAAGGGACTCGTGGTCGGACGACTCGCCCAGGCCGACGGCGACGAGCACCGGGGCCGTGACGTTGCCGAAGGTGGGCAGCTTGGCGACCTCTCCGGGTTTGCCGGAGAAGCCGAGGGAGCTGAGGGAGGCGGAGAGGTTGCCGCCGAAGGCCGCGTCGAGGGACTCAGCGCCCGTGGCCGGGCGGGGGCCGTTCTGGCCGGGCCGGAAGCCGACGATCAGGGCATCGGTGTCGACAGAGACTGGGTCTGCTGAGTTCAGCCGCACAGTGGTCACGTAAACCGATGCTATCCACGGTTTCTGCGTACTCACAAACAGGGGTTCATCCTACAAATGCTGGTCGCGCGCATTCCGTTTCTTGGTGCTAGTGTCATTAGCATCATGTTGCTCGCGCTCGATCTCAACGACGCACGGCCCCTCCACGAACAGGTGTCCGGCGCCATCCGCCGTGCCATCGGCGAGGGCTCCTACGCGCCCGGTGACCGCCTTCCGCCGGCCCGCGACCTCGCCAGGGTGCTCGGCATCAACCCCAACACCGTGCTGCGCGCGCTGCGCGACCTGCGCGACGAGGGGCTGCTGGAGTTCAGGCGGGGGCGCGGGGTCAGCGTCGCGGGCCGGGCCGACGGGCGCGCGCTGCTCGTGCAGCGGGCCCGCGAGCTGCTGGAGGAGGCCGAGAGGCACGGCTACCGCCGTGAGGACCTCATCACCATCCTGGAGGATCTGCCATGAACCCACGAGTCGCCGCCGCGGCGTGGGGCGCGGCCGTCACCGCCGCCCTGGTCCTTGGCCCGATGGCGCTGCGCGACCGGCTGCCCGAACCGCTGGCCACCCACTGGAACGCGGGAGGCGTCGACCACTCGGCCTCCTTCCAGGCCCACGTGCTGACGGTGGCCGCGGTGTGGACCTTGGTGTGGGTCGCGCTGCTGGCCGTCGCCGCGCGCGGCTGGGCGCTGCGGCACAGGAACGGGCGGGCGCTGTGGTGGGGCGGGCTGTTCGGCGGCGGGGTCCTGGTGCTCGGCACCCAGGCCTTCACCCTGTCGGCCAACCTCGACGTGCCCGACTGGACGGCCGCGAGCCTCTCCGGCTGGCAGGTCCCGCTGGTCGTCGTCGGGTCGCTCGGCGTGGGCGTGCTCGCGGGCTACCTCGGCAGGGGCGCGCCCGACCCCGTCCAGGCCGTGCAGCCGCCCCCGGCGATGCGCCTGCGGCCCGGCCGGCGCACGGTCTGGGTCAGCCGTCTGGTCAACCCGTGGCTGGTCGCGCTGGCGCTCGTGGCCGCGGCGGCCGTCGCGGTGCTCTGCGGGCTGCGCCTGGCCGGCGCGGTCTCGGCCGCGACGCTGGCCTCGGCCCTGCCCGGGGCCGTGATCGCGATGGTCGTCGGGCTGGCGACCGCCGGCCTGACCGTACGGGTCGGCGGCGACGCGCTCGTCATCGGCTTCGGCCCGCTCGGCTTCCCGGCGCGCAGGATCCCGCTGTCGAAGATCGACCGGGCCTGGACGGAGGTCCGCAGGCCGAGCGAGGTCGGCGGCTGGGGCTTCCGCGGCATCCCGGGCATGGCCACCATCATGCTGCGCGGCGGTGAGTGCCTGGTCGTCGGCTACCGCTCCGGCGGCCGGCTGGCGATCAGCATCGACGACGCCGAGAGCGGCGCGTCCCTCATCAACGCCCTCGTCGCGGAGCGTGTCCGGTCATGAGAAAGCAGCTCGCCGTCTTCCTCGTCCTCGCGTTCGGGCTGTCCTGGCTGGTGGCGCTGCCCATCTGGCTCGGCGCCGGTCTCGCCTCGCCCGCGGCCAAGGGGCTGGCCGCCGTCATGATGTTCACCCCCACCGCCGGGGTGCTCGGCGTGTGGGCGCTGTCCCGCGCGCCCTGGCGGCGGTGGGCCGCCGAGACCGGCCTGACGCTGGGGGAGAGCAAGGGCCGCACCGGCCGGTACGTGCTCGCCGCCTGGCTGGGCGTGCCGCTGCTGATCGCCGTCTGCGCCGGGCTCAGTACCGCGGTCGGGCTGTTCCCGCTCGACCTCGACCGGTTCAGCCTCTACCGAGCCACGCTCGAAGCCGCGGGCGTGCGGCCGCCGGCCGACCCGGGCCCGGCCCTCTACCTGCAGATCGCCATCGGCGTGCTGGCGGGCCCGGTGCTCAACGCCATCCCGGCGCTGGGCGAGGAGTGGGGCTGGCGCGGCTGGCTGCTGCCGCGGCTGTCGTCCACGTACGGGGCGATCGGCGGCCTGGCGCTGTCCGGCGCGATCTGGGGGCTGTGGCACGCCCCGCTCACCCTGCTCGGCTACAACTACCCGAGCCTCGGGTCGTGGGCGGCGCTGCAGTTCATCGGCTTCTGCGTGCTGGCCGGGATCGCGGTGGGCTGGCTGCGGCTGCGTACGGGCAGCGTGTGGCCCTGCGTGGTCGCGCACGGCTCGCTGAACGCGGTCCTTCCGGCCGTGCTGCTGCTCGGGGACGCCGCGGCCCCGCCCGACACGGCGGTGTCCGGGCTCACCGGGCTGGTCGGGTGGGTCCCGCTCGCCCTGCTCTGCGTGATCCTCCTCCGCACCCTCCGGACCCGCGCCCCGCAGCCGGTCGCCTGACCCGTACCCCTGCCTCCGTGGCCGCGTGGGCGAGCCGCTGGGTCAGCCCAGGATCGCGCACACCACGAGCGCGGCCGCCGTACCGGTCTCCACCAGCGCGCCGAGCACGTCGCCGGTGACGCCGCCGAGCCGCCGCCGGGCGTGCCGGAGCAGCAGCAGCGCCGCCCCGAGCCCGGCCGCCAGCGCGAACGGCGGCGCCCACGTCCCGGCCGCCAGCCCGAGTCCGGCGCTCACCGCGAGGGCGGCCAGCGTGGCGAGCCACGCCGCCGGAGCGCTCACGGTGCCCGCCACCATCGCCCCGAGCCCGCCCGGACGGGCGGCGGGCACGCTCGCCCGGCAGGCCCAGGCGAGCGCCAGCCGCCCGGCCACGCAGGCGGTCACCAGGGCGGCGTAACCGGCCCCGGTCAGCGCCGCCGCCTGGACGAGCAGCGTCAGGACCAGCGTCATCACCCCGAACGGCCCGATGTCCGACTTTTTCATGATGTCGAGGGCCGCGTCGGCGGGCTTGCCGCTGCCCAGGCCGTCGGCGAGGTCGGCCAGCCCGTCCAGGTGCAGCCCGCGGGTGAGCGCGGCCAGCAGCGCGAGCGCGAGCCCCGCGCCCAGCAGCGGCGGCCCAGGAAGCAGCAGCGCCAGGCCCGCCACCGCGCCGAGCCCCAGCCCGACCGCCGGAGCCGCCACCATGGCCCACCCGGCGACCTCCCGATCGACCCGTTCGACCCGCACGGGAACGGCGCTGAGCGTGCCGATCGCGAGGCGCAGCCCATGGGTCAGCTCAGCAAGCCGCATAACGACCGATCCTAGGGCCGACTAATGTGGCGGGAATGCACGTGCTTGAACTCGAAGGTGTAGCTGTCCGGGTTGTCGGCAAAACGCTGCTCGACGCCATCGACTGGCAGGTGGAGTACGGCGACCACTGGGTGATCCTCGGCCCCAACGGCGCGGGCAAGACCACCCTGCTCTCCCTGGCCGGAGCGGTCCGCCACCCGAGCGAGGGCACGGTCAGCGTGCTCGGCCACCGGCTCGGCCGGATCGACCTGCGGGAGCTGCGCCGCCACATCGGCCTGGTCGCGGCGAGCCAGCGGCTGGTCGACGAGGAACTGATGGAGCAGGAGGGCGCCACCGCCCACACGGTCGTCCTGACCGGCCACACCGGCACCAGCGTCCCGCTGTGGGACAAGTACGGCGACGCCGAGCGCGAACGCGCCGGCCGCCTGCTGGCCGACCTGGGCTGCAAGGACCTGGCCGAGCGGCCGTTCCGGGTGTGCTCGCAAGGGGAGCGGGCCCGGGTCAGGGTGGCCAGGGCGCTCATGGCCGAGCCCGCCGTGCTGCTGCTCGACGAGCCGTTCGCCGGGCTCGACCTGCCGGCGCGCGAGGACCTCATCACCGCGGTCGAGCACCTGGCCGCCACCCGGCCCGTCCTGACCACGGTCACGGTGACCCACCACCTGGAGGAGGTGCCCGCGACCACCACGCACGCGCTGCTCATGCGCGACTCGCGGCTGCTGGCCGCGGGGCCGGTGTCGGAGGTGCTCACGGCCGGCAACCTGTCCGACTGCTTCGGCCGGCCGCTGCAGGTGGACCGCCTCGACGGCCGCTGGTACGCCAGAGCCGTCCGCCCGTAAGGCTCTTCTTCCTGAGGTCGTGGACTCCCGCTCGCGGGGTCAGAGCTCCAGGGGGCGTCCGGCGACCACCAGGGCGACGTACTCGGACTCGGCGGCGAGCCGTTCGTTGAGCCTGCCGAGCGCGTCCCTGAAGGCCCGTCCGGCGGACGTGGCGGGCACCACGCCCATCCCCACCTCGTCCGAGACCGCCACGAGCGGCACCGGCGTGCCCCGCCACGCCGCGACGAGCTCCGCGCAGCGCCGCTCGACCGGCGCGCGGTCGCCGTCCCATGCCCCGTGCTCGTCGAACACCGCCGCCAGCCACGTGCCCAGCCCGTCGATCAGCAAGGGCGTGCTCGCCGCGCCGATGACACCCGCCAGGTCCGTGGTCTCGACCGTGTCCCAGTGCGCGGGCCGCCGTTCCTTGTGCGCCCGCACCCGCGCCGCCCACTCGCCGTCCGCCGCGCCGTCGCCGCCGGTGGCGACGTAGGTGACGTACGGCTCGGCCGCCAGCCGCAGCTCCGCCTCGGCCGACTTGCCCGACCTGGACCCGCCGAGCAGCAACGCCCGGCGCGGCGGCGTCCCGCGTACCGTCCGGCCGCTCTCCAGGACCGTCCCGTCCGGCACGGCCACCGCCCCCCACAGCCGCAGCCGCCTGGCCAGCTCCTCCTCCGACCTGATCCGGTGGTCCAGCCACGCGGCCACCACCGTGGTGCGGTCGTCGGCCAGCCCGGCCCGGCGCAGCTCGCCGAGCCGCTGCGGGCGGTCGAGCAGGTCGAGCACGACGACGTCGTACCGCGCGGGACCGTCGGCGGGGGGCTCGCGGCCCGGCGGCAGGCACAGGACGGCCTCGGCCCCGGCCCCCGCCAGCCCGAGCCCGTCGCCGAACGCGCCGTCGCCGGTGAAGGGGAAACGGGCCACGTCGTCCACGACCAGGTCGAAGGGGCGGCGACCGTGGCGGGGGAGCCGGGCGCAGGAGGCGCACGCGCACCCGTCCGCGGGCCATCCCGCCTCACCCGCGGTCCCGGAGAGAAGAAGCTTCACCGCCCAGAGGCTACGCGCCCGGACAAGAACCGCCCGCCAGGCCGCACACGACGACGAGCCGGATGGCCACCCCCAGGACGACCCCGCCGGCCCCGCCGCGACACGGCACGCGCGCGGCCTCGATGGACTTCCTAGCTCGGGAGTAGGGTTCCAGTGCCGTCGGAGGGAAAGCGCCGGCGAACCCGCGGAGAAGGAGCGTATGGCATGACATGGCGGTGGCGTTATGAAGATGCAAATGGTGGTGAGGTGACGGACCGCCCTTTGCCGCGAGAGATTTTTCCGAGTCAGGCCGATGCGGAGTCCTGGCTCGGGGAGAACTGGCGCGACCTGCTCGAATCCGGAGTCGAGCAGGTCGCGCTGCTCGACGAGGACCGCGTCGAATACACCGGGATGTCATTGCGTCCGGAGTGATCCGGGAAAAGGAAGAACCCCTTGAGCGCATCGCGGCTCAAGGGGTTCTCGTCACCTCGGGTCAAGGACGGGTGGCCGGGCTCACCGTCTTGGCCGGGTCGCGCTCCACGACCGTGCCGAGCACGTCGTCGATGCGCTTGAGCACCTCGACCTCCAGCTTGACGCCGGCCGCCTTGACGTTGTCGCGCACCTGCTCGGGGCGGGTGGCGCCGACGATGGCGCTGGAGACGTTCGGGTTCTGCAGCACCCAGGCGACGGCCAGCTGGGCCATGGTCAGGCCGAGGTCGTCGGCGATCGGCTTGAGCTCCTGCACGCGGGTGAGCACGTCGTCGTTCAGGTAACGCGCGATCATGGCGCTGCCGCTCGCGTCGGTCGCCCGCGAGCCCTGCGGCGGCTGCTGGCCGGGCAGGTACTTGCCGGTGAGCACGCCCTGCGCGATCGGCGACCAGACGATCTGGCCGACGCCCTCACGCTCGCTCAGCGGCACGACCTCCGACTCGATGACCCGCCACAACATCGAGTACTGGGGCTGGTTCGACACGATCCGGTCGAAGCCCATCTCGTCGGCGATCTTCAGCGCCCGGCCGATCTGCTCGGCCGTCCACTCGCTGACGCCGACGTAGAGCACCTTGCCCTGCCGTACGAGGTCGTCGAACGTCTTGAGCGTCTCCTCAAGGGGCGTCTCGTTGTCGAAGCGGTGGGCCTGGTACAGGTCGACGTAGTCGGTCTGGAGGCGGCGCAGCGAGGCGTTGATCGACTCGGTGATGTGCTTGCGGGACAGCCCGCGGTCGTTCTTGCCGGGGCCGGTGGGCCAGTAGACCTTGGTGAAGATCTCCAGCGACTCCCTGCGGACGCCCTTGAGCGCCCGGCCGAGCACCTCCTCGGCTTTCGTCCCCGCGTAGACGTCCGCGGTGTCGAAGGTGGTGATGCCCTCGTCGAGCGCCGCCTGCACGCACAGCTTGGCGGCGTCCTCCTCGACCTGGGAGCCGTGGGTGAGCCAGTTGCCGTAGCTGATCTCGCTGACCAGGAGACCGCTGCGGCCGAGGTGTCGGAATTCCATACGTTCGACCTTAGAGCGTCACATGAGCCGATTCGTTTCGGGATAGGGTGCGCGACGTGCTCAAGCTCGTCCGCCAGGCTCTCACCGCGGCCGTCCTGATCGCCCTCGCGGTGCGGTTGCGCCGCCGTGCCCGTCTGCCGCGGGCCGAGCCGCCGCCGTCCGTCCCCGCGCCGGCACGGCGGGCCCGAGGTGCGGGAACGGTCCTGTCGTGGCTGGTCATCGCGGTCGTCGTGGCCCTGACGCTGGGGTTCGCCCTGATGGGTACGTCGGTGCAGCGCGGCGCCCCGGCCCTCGTGCGCGCCGTCGCCGAGCAGCAGGAGCCGCTCCCGGTCCACACCGGGAACGCGACGCCCGTGGAGCCTCCGGCCGACCCTGTGGCGACCGGCGAGCCGACTCCGGCCGCGTCCGCCGCCCAGGCCCCCAACTGCGCGCCCCGGCGCCGCCCGATCGACCCCCGCAGGGTCGCGCCCGACGTCAAGCGGGCCGTGGACGGCCAGTGGCGGCGCATCGAACGCTGGCTCAGGCGCAACGCCCCCCGCACCTACCGCACGCTCGGCGGCCCGGTCAGGGCGCGCACGATCGCCGTGGCCGAGTCGCAGATGGGCGTGGACTTCCCGGACGCCCTGCGCGCCTCCCTGCTGCGTCACAACGGCGCGCGCGGGGCCGGCGTGCTGGGCTTCCGCTCCGGGGCGCGCCAGCAGCTCACCGTCCGCGGCATCAGGGACGCCTGGCGCGAGATGTGCGCCCGCCGGCCGGCCGGCACCTGGGACGGCCTGCTGATCCCGTTCCTGTCCTACACCGCCTCCGACGGCACTACGGCGTACGCCACCGTCAGCTCCGCCGACGGGACGGTGTCCGGGGCCACGAGCAGGCGGCTGCGGTCGTCGTACACGCTGCTGCGGACCGTCGCCGACGCCCTCGAACGCGGCGGGACGATCGACGGCCGCCGCCCGGTCGTCACCCGCGGCCACCTGCGCTGGAAACCGGCACGCTGAAGGCGGGCCGGAAAGTGGTGAGGAGGAAGCACGAGTGCCCACCACCGGACGGTGATGGGCACGCGGGCGTCGCCGATAGGCCATTTTCCCGAAAAATCGGGAAAACAGGGCTACTTCTTGGGCGGTGCGGGCTTGCCGCCCGGAAGCACCGTGGGCGGCGGGAACCGCAGCTTGCGGATCTGCAAAGCCCGCATCGCCGCGTAGAAGCCGACGCCCTTGACGCTCTCGTTGGGAAGCTTGGCCGCGACCTCCTTCTTCACCTTCCACGCCACGTAGACGGAGGTGAACAGGACGCCGACCATCATGATCGGCCAGCCGACCGCGATCACGATGTTGAGCACCTGCGCGCGGACCTCGATCGGCCACGGCACCCAGGTCGCCAGCAGGATCAGTAGCGAGAACGGCAGGAAGTACTGGCTCGGCAGGCGCCGCGAGTCGACCCAGTCGCGCGCGAACTTGCGCGCCGGACCCTTGTCGCGAACGGGGAGAAAACGCTCGTCACCTGCGAGCATGCCCTTGCGGGCCCGGTCGCGCTCGGCGGCCTGCTTGGTCCGCATCTGCCGATAGGCCTCCTTGCGGTCCTTCGGCGCGGAGACCGGCTGGCGTCGTCTGCCCTCGGCATCCCGGCGCTTGGGTGTGGGACGACCTTTACCCTGGGGCTTAGGATCGTCAACGGGGACGGGGGTGTCGTCCACGGAGGTTTGGGATCGGCGTCGCAACACACGTCAACCCTACCTGGACTGCAACTTAGTGACGCCCCCGTGCGTTATGCGTAGGGTAATCCCAAGGCGGCTGCGCTGCATTGGGTGAACACCAGCACGACCTAGAAGGGGACGGCCGACGCGCATGAGCGTGATGAAGAGACTTTCGATGATCTTCAAGTCCAAGGCCAACAAGGCCCTGGACAAGATGGAGGATCCGCGCGAGACGCTTGACTACTCCTATCAGCGGCAGCTCGAGTTGCTGCAGAAGGTGCGTCGAGGGGTGGCCGACGTGGCCACCTCGCGCAAGCGGGTAGAACTGCAGATCAACGGCCTGGAGGCCCAGGCCAGGCGCTACGAGGACCAGGGCCGCAAGGCGCTGTCCGTCGGGCGCGAGGACCTCGCGCGTGAGGCCCTGCAGCGGCGGTCCAATCTGCAGGGGCAGATGGCCGACCTCAAGGTCCAGCACGACAACCTGCAGGCCGAGGAGGAGAAGCTGACCACGGCTTCCCAGCGGCTGCAGGCCAAGGTCGACTCCTTCCGCACGAAGAAGGAGACGATCAAGGCGACCTACACCGCCGCCGAGGCCCAGACGCGCATCAACGAGGCGTTCTCCGGCATCTCGGAGGAGATGGGCGACGTCGGCCTGGCGATCCAGCGCGCCGAGGACAAGACGGCGCAGATGCAGGCCCGCGCGGGCGCGATCGACGAGCTGCTGGCCAGCGGCGCGCTCGACGACTTCAGCGGCACCCGCGGCGACGACATCCAGGCCGAGCTCGACCGCATGGGCGGCGGCATGGACGTCGAGCTGGAGCTGGCCCGGATGAAGTCCGAGCTGGGCCAGGGCCCGGCGCCCAAGAGCGCCATCGAGCAGGGGCAGCCCCAGCAGCAGGCCCAGCCGCAGCAGGGTCACACCCAGCAGCTGCGTCAGCCCGGGGAGAACGCATGATCGTCAGAATCATGGGCGAGGGCCAGGTCGAGATCTCGCCGGACGACATCACGGTGCTCAACGAGCTCGACAGCGAGCTTGAGGCCGCCATCGAGACCGGTGACGAGAAGGCCTTCCGCGTCAAGCTGCACGCGTTGCTCGACAAGGTGCGCCATGTGGGCAAGGCGCTTCCCGACGACAGCCTTGAGCCGTCAGAGCTGATCCTTCCCCCCGCGGACGCCTCGATCGAGGAGGTCCGGGAGATGCTGGGCGACCAAGGCCTCATTCCGGGCTGATCCCCGTGGGCACGCGGTTCGCGTCCGACAGCGGCCTGACCCGCCGCATGGTCGTGACGATGTTCCTGCTGGGGCTGCTGTACGTGGTGTTCGTCGGGGTGCTGATCGCCCTCGGCGTGCGCGCCCTGACCGTGCTGGTGCTCGCCGGGGGGCTGCTGCTGGTGCAGTACTTCCTGTCCGACCGCATCGCCCTGTTCGCGATGCACGGACGGGAGGTCTCCCCACAGGAGGCCCCCGAGCTCCACGGCCTGATCGACCGGCTGTGCGCGCTGGCCGACATGCCCAAGCCACGGGTGGCGATCGCCGACTCCGACGTCCCCAACGCCTTCGCCACCGGCCGCAACCAGAAGCGGGCCGTCGTCTGCGTGACGACGGGCATCCTGCGCCGCCTGGAGCCGCAGGAGCTCGAAGGCGTCCTGGCCCACGAGCTGTCGCACGTCGCCCACCGCGACGTCGCCGTCATGACGATCGCCTCGTTCCTGGGCATCGTCGCGGGCCTCATGACGAGGTTCGCCCTGTACGCCGGCTTCGGCGGGCGGCGGGACAACGGCCAGGGCGGCATACCGGTCGGGCTGATCATCATGCTCGTCTCGATCGTCGTGTACGCCGTCAGCTTCCTGCTCACCAGAGCCCTGTCGCGCTATCGCGAGCTGGCCGCCGACCGGGCCGGAGCCCTGCTCACGCAGCGTCCATCGGCCCTGGCCAGCGCGTTGACCAAGGTCACCGGCGACATGGCGCGCATCCCGACGACCGACCTGCGCGAGGCGGCGCCGTTCAACGCCTTCTACTTCGCCCCGGCTCTGGCCAGGGGGGAGACGCTGGCGAACCTGTTCTCGACGCACCCGCCGCTGGAACGCCGGCTGGAACTCCTCGCGTCCATCTCCAAGCAGCTCGGAAGGGGCTGAGGCCGCATGGGCTGGCTCGACTCGCTGCTGGGCCGGTCCAAGCCGGTCAAGCCCAACCTCGACGCGCTGTTCGCGCTGCCGTCCGCGGCCGTGACGCTCCAGGCCGCGACCGGTCTCGTCCCCACCGGTCTCGGCTCGGTGTCGTTCAGGGCCGCGGAGGGCGGCGCGTTCGCCACGCTGGAGAGCGACGTCAAGGCGCTGCTCGGCGGGCGCGTCGAGGAGTCCGACGACGGCTACGGCTACACCTGGCTGCTGGTCCGCCGCACGCCGGACGCCGTCGGCGACCTGGTCACCGAGCTGCACGCGGTCAACTCCTCGCTGGAGTCGGCCGGGTTCGGGCCCTCGTTGCTGTGCTCGCTGGTGTCGTTCGCCGATCCCGGCGGGAAGCGGCTGGCGGTTGTGTACCTGTACAAGCGCGGCACGTTCTACCCGTTCGCGCCGCTGCCCGGGAACAGGCGTGACAACGCCCTCGAACTGCAGGTCCGAGGGGCTCTGGAGGGCGAGCTGCCACTGGAGGCCGACCTCAGCCGATGGTTCCCGGTATGGGGTGCTCCGGGCCTTTGACCACGGCTGGTGATGTAATCATCACGTGGAGCGAAGGTTGTTCATCGCCGCGGCATCGGCGCTCATCGTGGCGGCCGTGCTGTACAGCGCGTGGATCACCGGCCAGTTCACCACGCCCGCCGTGGACAGGACCGACGGTTACGTCAGCGAGCTGGCCGCCCGCGACCAGCCCTGGACGCGCCTGTTCCGGGTCAGCGACGTGCTGTCCGGGCTGGCCTGCCTGGCGGCCGTGGCGACGCTGCCGAGGGTGGCGCGCGAGTGGGCGGGCTGGCTCGCGCTGGCCGCGTTCGGGCTGCTGACGGTCGTCTCCGGCCTGATCCCGCTCGACTGCGCCGTGCTCAGCGACCCCACCTGCGTCGGCGACGGGATCGCCCACCGGCTCCACATGGTGGCCGGCGCGCTGGCCATGACGGCCGTGCTGACCGCCATGGCGCTGCTGTCGGCGCGCTGGCGCTCATGGGTGTCGTGGCTGTTCACCGGCCTGAGCGCGGGGGCCACCGGGCTCATGCTGGTGGCCCTGGCCGCCGGGCGGCTCGCCGGCGTCGCGCACCGGATCCAGCTCACGATGATCGCCGTCTGGGTGGTGTACGTGGCGCTCAGGCTGCTCGTCCACGACGGCGAGGAGGCCCACTGCGGCCCCCCGCACGTCGTCGACCAGGGCGCGGGCCCCGGCGTGCTCATCACGGCGGGCCTCGGCGGCGCCTGGTTCCACTGGGACGCCGTGGCCGCCGGGCTGGCCGCCTGCCACCGGGTCGTGCGCTTCGACCGGCCGGGGCTCGGGCTCAGCCCGCCGGCGACCGACCGGCCCACCCTGTACGCCGAGGTGGCCCGGCTGGCCGCGCTGGCCCCCTCGCACCCGTCCCAGGTCACCCTGGTGGCGCACGGCCTGTCCTGCTGGCACGCCGAGGCCTTCGCCCGGCTGCACCCGTTGTGCGTGGCCAAGCTCGTCCTGGTGGACCCGAGCCCGCCGCCCGGACGCCGGCCGCTCGCGCTCGCCGCCGTCCTGGGCGCGTGGCTGCCCGCGCTGGGCGGCACGTGGGGCGCGAACGTGCTGGCCCGGCTGGCCGGACCGCCGGCGCACCGCCTGGTCACGGGCACGGGCGACCCGTTCGGCGTGTACCGCATGGGCAAGGTGCCCGCGGCGGTGGCGGGGGAGTGGCTGGCCCGCCGCGACATGGCCGCCGACCTCCGCAGCATCAGGGCCGGTCACCCTTTTCCCGACATCCCGGTCACCGTACTCGGCGCCGGCGCCCGGGACGCCCGCCAGGAGCGCCTGGCGGGCTACCTCGACGCCAAGCTCGTCCTGCTGCCCGGCTCGGGGCGCCGGATCGAGCTGGACGATCCAGGGTCGATCGTGGACGCCGTGTGACACGGCCGTAGGCGGGGGCAGGACACGCCCGTAGGATCGAGGCGAACCCAGTCGAGGGGGGCAGGCGTGGACATCTCCGTCGTCGGTGAGGGCAGCGTGCAGGCCGCGCCCGACGTCCTGCGGTTGCTGGCGGGCGTCGAGGTGCGCAGGTCGTCGGCGTCCGAGGCGTTCACAGCGGTCAGGGCCGCCGCGGCCCGGCTGGCCGACGCGCTGGCCGGGGCCGGGATCGCGGCCCACGACGTGCGCACGGTCGAGCTCTCACTCGGCCCCGAGTACGAGGTCTACCCGAAGGTCTCCGCCTACCGGGCGGCCCAGGGCGTCGAGGTGGTCGTCAGGGACCTGTCGCGGGCCGACGCCGTCATCGACACGGTCGCCGGCGTGGGCGAGGAGGCCCGGCTCAACGGCGTGACCTTCGAGCTGTCCGACCCGGCGGCCGTCCTCGGCGAGGCCAGGACCGGCGCCTTCAGGGACGCCGCGGCCAAGGCCGCCCAGTACGCCGAGCTGGCCGGACGCCCGCTCGGGCCGGTCGTGTCGATCTCCGAGGAGGTCCGGGGAGGCGGCCCCCAGCCGCTGTTCGCGATGGCCGCGGCGGCCGACGCCGGCTCCTCGGTCAGCCCGGGCCGCCAGACCCTGACGGTGAACGTCCGCGTCGGCTACGACTTCGCCTGACGGCGGCATGAGCACGCCGGCCCGCGGCGAGGGCGGGCGCTCCTCGCCACGGGCCGGGTCCCTCCCCGCAAGGGGAGGGCGTTACGGGAGGGCCAGCATGCGGTCCAGGGCGACCCTGGCCCAGTGGGCGGTGTCCTCGTCCACCGTGATCCGGTTGACGACGTCGCCCAGGACGAGCGACTCCAGGGCCCACACCAGGTGCGGCAGGTCGATCCGGTTCATGGTGGAGCAGTAGCAGACCGTGCGGTCCAGGAACGAGACGTTCTTGTCGGGGAACATGGTGGCCAGCCGCTTGACCAGGTTCAGCTCGGTGCCGATGGCCCAGCTCGAACCGGCGGGAGCGGCCTGGAGGGTCTTGATGATGTGCTCGGTCGAGCCCACGTGGTCGGCCTTGAGCACCACCTCGTGCCGGCACTCGGGGTGGACGAGCACGTTCACGCCGGGGATGCGCGCGCGCACGTCGTCGACGGACTCGGCCGTGAAGCGGCCGTGCACCGAGCAGTGGCCCTTCCACAGGATCATCCGCGCCCGGTCGAGCTGCTCGCGGGTCAGCCCGCCGCCGGGGCGGTGGGGGTTCCAGACCACGCAGTCCTCCAGCGACATGCCCATCTCCAGGACCGCCGTGTTGCGCCCGAGGTGCTGGTCGGGCAGGAACAGCACCTTGCGGCCCTGCTCGAACGCCCAGTCGAGGGCCCTCTTGGCGTTGGAGGAGGTGCACACCACGCCGCCGTTGCGCCCGCAGAACGCCTTGATGTCGGCGCTGGAGTTCATGTACGTGACGGGGACCACCTCGCCGGCCAGACCGGCGTCCTCAAGCGCCTCCCAGCACTCCTCCACCTGGTCGAACGTGGCCATGTCGGCCATGGAGCACCCGGCGGCGAGGTCGGGCAGCACCACCTTCTGGGCGTCGCCGGTCAGGATGTCGGCGGACTCGGCCATGAAGTGCACGCCGCAGAAGACGATGAACTCCGCCTCGGGCCGCGCGGCGGCCTGCTGGGCGAGCTTGAAGGAGTCGCCCGTCACGTCGGCGAACTGGATGACCTCGTCGCGCTGGTAGTGGTGGCCCAGCACGAACAGGCGGTCGCCCAGCGCCTCCTTGGCCTTGCGGGCGCGCTCGACCAGGTCAGGGTCGGACGCGGGCGGCAGCTCGCCGGGACACTCGACGCCCTTCTCGCTGTGCGGATCGGCGCCCTGCCCGAGGACGAAGAGCGGCAGACCGGTCTGGGTGGCCATCGCCATACCCCCTTATCGTCGTTTTGACGATACTCACTATGACACACGGACGAATGTGGTTATTCCGGGGGTAGGGGACCCGGGAATGTGTGGCATGGGCGAGGTGTTGGTAGCGTCATCAGTAGGACGTCGGAATCAGACAGCCGGGTTAGGGAGTCAGCAGATGACGGTTGAGAGCAGCGAGACCACGACGCAGGGCCTGATCCTGACTGACGCGGCCGCCGCGAAGGTCAAGAGCCTGCTGGAGCAGCAGGGCGAGGAGGGTCTGCAGCTGAGGGTCGCCGTGCAGCCGGGTGGTTGCTCCGGCCTGCGCTACCAGCTCTTCTTCGACGACCGTTCCATGGACGGTGACGTGGTGACGGACTTCGGCGGCGTCAGTGTGGTCACCGACCGCATGAGCGCCCCGTACCTGCTGGGCGCCAGCATCGACTTCGTCGACACGATCGAGAAGCAGGGCTTCACCATCGACAACCCCAACGCCACCGGCTCCTGTGCCTGTGGCGACTCGTTCAACTAAGGGGTCACGGCTTCGGTCCGTGGGGTCCCGCCCGCCTTTGTGCGAGCGGGACCTTCGCGTATTCTCGGGGGGCTCATTGGCCTGCTGACAACGAGGAAGAAGAATCCCGTGCGCATCGCCGTAACCGGCTCCATCGCGACTGACCACCTGATGACGTTCCCAGGAAGCTTCGGCGACCAGCTCATCGCCGAGCAACTCGACCGGGTGTCGCTCTCGTTCCTGGTCGACGACCTTCAGATCCGTCGTGGCGGTTGCGCGGCCAACATCGCCTTCGGCATGGGCTGCCTCGGCCTCAAGCCGATCCTGGTGGGCGCCGTCGGCAACGACTTCGCCGACTACCGCTCCTGGCTGGAGCGCCACGGCGTCGACTGCGAGTCCGTGCACATCTCCGAGACGCAGCACACCGCGCGTTTCCTGTGCACCACCGACGAGCACCACAACCAGATCGCCTCCTTCTACACCGGGGCGATGGCCGAGGCGCGGCTGATCGAGCTGCAGCCGGTCGCCACCCGGCTCGGCGGGCTCGACCTGGTGCTGATCAGCCCCAACGACCCCGACGCGATGCTGCGGCACACCGACGAGTGCCGCCAGCGCGGCATCCCCTTCGCCGCCGACATCTCCCAGCAGCTCGCCCGCATGGCGGACGAGCAGATCAGGCAGCTCGTCGACGGCGCCGCCTACCTGTTCTCCAACGACTACGAGAAGGGGCTCATCGAGCAGAAGACCGGCTGGTCCGACGAGGAGATCCTCGACCGGGTCGGCGTCCGGATCACCACGCTCGGCCCCAAGGGCGCGGTCATCGACCGCAAGGGCGAGCCCTCCATCCAGGTCGCCCCGGCCCCCGAGCGGGGCAAGGCCGACCCCACGGGCGTCGGCGACGCCTTCCGCGCCGGCTTCCTGTCCGGCCTGGCCTGGGGCCTGCCGCTGGAGCGCTGCGGCCAGATCGGCAACCTCACGGCCACGCACGTGCTGGAGCGCGTCGGCGGCCAGGAGTACGAGCTGGGGCAGAAGGTCTTCCTGGAGCGCTTCTCGGCCGCCTACGGCGCCGAGGCCGCGGCCGAGATCGCCGACCACGTGCGCTGCTACCACCCCTGACAGCCGTACGCCCCGCCCGCCGTACGGCGTGGCGGGGCGATCCCGCGCCGGCGTCAGCGGCTGGCGTACACCCGGTGCACGAACTCGGCGAGCTGGTCGTCGGGCAGGCAGCGGGCGAGGTCGGCCTCGCTGATCATGCCGACGATGCGGTCGCCCTCCAGCACGGGCAGCCGTTTGATCTGGTTCTCCTCCATGCGCGTCAGCGCCTCCTGCACGGTGGCGTCCGCCGGGACCCAGACCAGGCCGGTCGCCAGCTCGCCCGCCGTCACCTGCGCCGGGTCGTGACCGGCCGCGACGCACTTGATCACGATGTCGCGGTCGGTGATGATGCCCGTCACCCGGTCGTCGGGTCCGCACACGGGCAGCGCGCCCACGTTGCTGTGGCGCATCATCTGCGCCGCCCGGTCGAGCGTCTCGTGCGCGGCGATGCACTCCGCGCCCGTGCTCATCACGTCGCGGGCGGTCTCGTTCGCCTTGGCCATGTCTCCCCCGAATGGTCGAAGTGCCCTCAGGGGAGGGCCCTACCCACAAACCATCAGTAGTTGCGCATCACGTGGATGGCCCAGCCGCCCTCGGGCAGCTCGTACGAGGCCACATGGCGGTGGGACTTCAGCCGGCACCACGCCGGCACGTCGGTGTAGGCCGCCGGATCGTCGGCCAGCACCGCCACCACGGCGTTGAGCGGCACGTGGTTGATCTGCTCGGCGAGCATGATGATCGGGATCGGGCACTTCTTCCCGAGCGCGTCGATCGTCAATGACGGCTGAGTTACCTCGGTCATGCGACTCCTGCGTCGTGCCGGATGCGGCGTACCAGCTCGGGCAGCACGGCCAGGAACCGGTCGACCTCGGCGGCGGACGTGCCCCTGGGCAGCGACACCCGGACGTTCCCGTGCGTCAGCACGCCCATCGCTTCGAGGACGTGCGATGGACGAAGCGTACTAGCGGTGCACGAGCTTCCGGACGATACGGCGAATCCGGCCTTGTCCAGCTCGGTGAGCAGCGCCTCGCCGTCGACATAGAGGCAGGAGAAGGTCACGATGTGGGGCGCCCGGCCGACCGGGTCGCCGATCACCTCGACGTCCGGCACGATCTTCGGGACGGTCTCCCTGATCCTGGCGACGAGCGTGGACAGCCGCGCCTGCTCCTGGGCCGCCTCGGCGCTCATCGCCCGCAGCGCCGCCGCCGCGGCCACGATGCCCGGCACGTTCTCGAACCCCGGCACCCGCCGCCGCTCCCGCTCGTCCTCGGGCAGGAACGAGCGGAAACGGGTGCCCTTGCGCACCGCCAGCACGCCCACCCCGGCCGGACCGCCCCACTTGTGGGCGCTCGCGGTCAGCACCGACCAGCCGGGCGGGATCGGCATGCGGCCCGCGGTCTGGGCCGCGTCGACCAGCAGCGGCACCCCGTGGGCCCGGCACGCGGCGGCGGCCTCGGCGACCGGCTGCACCGTGCCGACCTCGTGGTTGGCCGTCTGCAGGCAGGCCAGCGCGGTGCCGGGAGCCGCGACCGCCCGCGCGAACGCGTCGAGGTCGACCCGGCCCTCGAGATTCACGCCCACGGTCTCGACCGTGCCGCCGTCGCGTTCGTGCACGCCGGCCGCGTGCAGCACGCTGGAGTGCTCGACCGCACCCGTGACCAGATGACGCCCGACCCTGCGCCTGCCGTGTAGGGTGCCGAGCACGCCGAGATGCGCGGCCTGCGTGCCGGACGAGGTGAACGACACCTCGTCGGGGCGCGCGCCGAGCGCCTCGGCCACCTCCGTGCGGGCCTGCTCCAGCAGCAGGTGAGCGCGGCGGGCCTGGGTGTACAGTCTCGCGGGGTCGGCCCAGCCGACGTCGATCGCCGCCAGCAGCGCCTCGCGTGCCTGAGGGTGCAGCGGCTCGCTCGAGGCCGCGTCGAAATACGCCACGAGACACATCGTCCCACTTGCGGCGCCATCGAGGGGTCGCGCGGTAGGGCGGGACACCTGCACGCTAATGTGTCTGCAATCAGCTGTGCATTTGGAATACGAGCACCCAAGGGAAAGACTCTTGGGCTTCATCTGTGGGGTAGGCGATCCGTGAGTCCGACTCGCCGTACGACGCGGCGTTCGTTGGCCCGGCGCAGGGTGCCGCGCGCCGCCGCTTTGGCGTTGCTGCTGGCCACTGCTACGGCGTGTGCTAATGACGTTCCCAAGTTCGACTGGTCCAACGGCCTGCTGCCCGAGGGCGTGACCGAGCAGGCCAAGGTCGTTCAGCATCTGTGGAACGGGGCCTGGATCGCCGCACTCGCCACGGGCGTCGTCGTCATCGTCCTGATCGTCTGGGCCGCGATCTTCCACCGCAAGCGCAAGGGGAAGGCCGAGCTGCCGCCCCAGGTGCGCTACAACCTGCCGATCGAGATCCTCTACACGGTGGTCCCGCTCGTCATGGTGTCGGTGTTCTTCTTCTTCACCGCCCGCGACAGCAAGGTCCTCACGGACGTCGCAGGCGACGCGCCCGTCAAGGTCAAGGTCGAGGCGTACCAGTGGAGCTGGCGCTTCACCACGACCTACAACGGCAAGACGTTGCAGCCCGTGCCCGGCATGCCGGTGAGCGACTACCGCAACGGCCCCGAGCTGATCCTGCCGACCAACACCAAGGTCGAGTTCGACCTGTCGACCGATGACGTGATCCACTCGTTCTGGGTGCCCGAGTTCCTGTTCAAGCGGGACATCATCCCCGGCATCCCGGAGGGCAACCCCGGGCGCAAGTTCGAGATCAAGACCCTCGGCGACGACCGCGCGGGCATCTACGCCGGCCGGTGCGCCGAGCTGTGCGGTGTCGACCACAGCCGGATGTTGTTCAAGGTGAAGCTCGTCAAGCAGGCTGAGTTCGACAAGTACATCGCGACCCAGGCTGGAAGTGCCCAGTGACCGCCATCCAAGAACCGCTTCGCGCACCGGTCCGGCCCGTCACCAAGGGCCAGATCATCGCCAAGTGGCTGTCCTCGACTGATCACAAGATCATCGGACACCTGTACCTGATCACGTCGTTCGCCTTCTTCCTGATCGGCGGCGTCATGGCGCTGATCATGAGGGCCGAGCTGGCGCAGCCCGGGCTGCAGATCACCAGCAACGAGCAGTTCAACCAGCTGTTCACCATGCACGGCACGATCATGCTGCTGATGTTCGCGACGCCGCTGTTCGCCGGCTTCGCCAACGAGCTGATGCCGCTCCAGATCGGCGCCCCCGACGTGGCCTTCCCGCGTCTGAACATGGTCAGCTACTGGCTCTACCTGTTCGGCAGCATCATCGCCGTGTCCGGCTTCCTCACGCCGGGCGGCGCGGCCTCCTTCGGCTGGTTCGCCTACACGCCGCTGTCGAACGCGATCCACTCGCCCGGCATCGGCGGCGACCTGTGGATCATGGGCCTGGCCCTGTCGGGCCTCGGCACGATCCTCGGCTCGGTGAACTTCATCACCACGATCATCTGCATGCGCGCCCCCGGCATGACCATGTTCCGCATGCCGATCTTCACCTGGAACGTCCTGCTGACCAGCATGCTCGTGCTGATGGCCTTCCCCGTGCTGGCCGCCGCGCTGCTGGCCCTGGAGGCCGACCGGAAGCTGGGCACGCACATCTTCGACCCGGCCAACGGCGGGCCTATCCTGTGGCAGCACCTGTTCTGGTTCTTCGGCCATCCCGAGGTCTACATCATCGCGCTGCCCTTCTTCGGCATCGTGACCGAGGTCCTGCCGGTCTTCAGCCGTAAGCCGATCTTCGGCTACATCGGCCTGGTCGGCGCCACCATCGCGATCGCCGGTCTGTCCATCACGGTCTGGGCGCACCACATGTTCCCGACCGGGCAGGTCCTGCTGCCGTTCTTCTCGTTCATGACGTTCCTCATCGCGGTGCCGACGGGCGTGAAGTTCTTCAACTGGATCGGCACGATGTGGCGGGGTCACCTGTCGTTCGAGTCGCCGATGTTGTTCTCGGTCGGCTTCCTGATCACGTTCCTGCTCGGCGGCCTGACCGGCGTCATCCTGGCCTCGCCGCCGCTCGACTTCCAGATCAGCGACACCTACTTCGTCGTCGCCCACTTCCACTACGTGGTCTTCGGCACGGTCGTGTTCGCCATGTTCGCCGGCTTCTACTTCTGGTGGCCCAAGTTCACCGGCAAGATGCTCGACGACAAGCTGGGCAAGGTGCACTTCTGGTTGCTGTTCATCGGCTTCCACACCACCTTCCTCGTCCAGCACTGGCTGGGCATGATCGGCTTCCCGCGGCGTTACGCCGACTACAGCGCGGCCGACGGCTTCACCGACCTGAACATGATCTCGTCGGTCGGCGCGTTCATCCTGGGCGCCTCGACGCTGCCGTTCTTCTACAACGTCTGGAAGACCTGGCGTTCGGCGCCCAAGGTCACCGTCGACGACCCCTGGGGCTACGGCGGCTCGCTCGAATGGGCGACCTCCTGCCCGCCGCCGCGGCACAACTTCACCTCGCTGCCGCGGATCCGGTCCGAGCGCCCGGCGTTCGACCTGCACTACCCGCACATGTCCGCCAAGTCCGCCCAGGAGGTGGAGGCCTGATGAAGGTCCAGGGTTGGCTGTTCCTGCTGTGCGGCCTGTTCTTCGCCGGTGTCGACGTCGGCTACTGGTTCTGGACGAAGGCCGCGACCGGTCACGGTGAGCCCGTCGGCACCACCGCCATGGCGATCTCGGTCGGCTTCGCCTTCATGGTGGGCTACTACCTGATGTTCACCGCGCGGCGCATCGGTGCCCAGCCGGAGGACGACAAGCAGGCCGACATCAGCGACGGCGCGGGCGAGATCGGCTTCTTCAGCCCGAGCAGCTGGTGGCCGCTGTTCCTGTGCCTGGCGGCGGCCTTCGCCTTCGCCGGGTTCGTGATCGGGTTCTGGATGTTCCTGATCGGCGTGTTCCTGATCATCATGGCCATGATCGGGTTCGTGTTCCAGTACTACCGGGGCAACTTCTCGCACTGAGAAACCCCTAGCACCTCGAAGCGGGCGTCTCTCCCATAGGGGAGGACGCCCGCTTTTTCGTGTTCTTTACCAGGTGGCGGATGTCGTGAATAGATCACTCAGGGTAATAAGGGAGGAGAAGGTTGGATCTTGGGCGAGGGGGGCACTCGTGAGGCGCTTGGCGAACGGATCGGCAGGCTTGTTGGCCTTGGCCCTGCTCACGGCGTGCTCGCTGAGCGGCGAGGCCAACGAGACGAAGGAACTGGCCGCCGTCGCGCGGCAGCCGGCGGTGGCGATCACGCCGCAGGACAAGGCCGTGAACGTGGCCACCGACCAGGCCGTGGTGGTCTCCGCCCACGGCGGCACGATCAAGAGCGTCCGGGTGGACGGCGGCAAGGCCGGGCGGCTCAAGGGCGTCCTGAGCGGCGATGGCACCCGCTGGCGCAGCACGGCCACCGCCCGGCCCAGCGCCGGCTACACGGTCACCGTCGTCAGCGTGGACGCCTCGGGCAAGCAGAGCGAGACCTCCAGCACGTTCACCACGGTCAAGGGCGACAAGACGTTCGACATCCAGACGGTCACCCCCAACAGGGACGACACCGGGCTGACGGTCGGCATCGGCATGCCCGTCATGATCGCCTTCGACAAGCCCGTGAGCGACCGGGTGGCCGTCGAGCGCAACCTCACCATCCGCAGCTCCAAGCCGGTGGAGGGGGCCTGGCACTGGTTCGACGACAGCCACGTGGACTTCCGGCCGGAGGACTACTGGCCGGCGTACACGAAGGTCCGCCTGGAGGCGAAGCTGGCCGGGGTGCGCGGCGGCCCGGGCCTGTACGGCAAGCGCGACGTCACCCTCGACTTCAAGATCGGCCGTGCCCAGATCACCAAGGGCACCACCGACGAGCACGTGCTGACGGTCCGTCGCGACGGCAAGCGCATCCGCACCATGCCGATGAGCGCCGGACAGGGCGGCCAGTGGAAGTACTACACCACCTCGGGCGTGCACCTGGCGATGTCGAGGGAGCCGGTGACCGTCATGACCTCGCCCGGCATCGGCCCGGGCCAGTCCGGCTACTACCAGCTCACCGTCTACAACACCGTGCGCATCTCCAACAGCGGCGAGTACGTGCACAGCGCGCCCTGGTCGGTCGGCTCGCAGGGCAACTCCAACGTCAGCCACGGCTGCGTGAACGTCAGCCCGGAGGACGCGGCCTGGTTCATCAAGAACACCCTGATCGGGGACCCGATCATCATCACGGGGTCGCCGCGGAAGCTGGAGCCCACCAACGGGTGGGGACACTGGCAGGAGAACTGGAAGGAATGGCTCAAGTGGAGCACGCTCAAGGACGGCCCGAGCATCACCTTCTGACCGGGTGACCGCCGCACGGCCCTGAGCAGGCCGTGAAGGCGCTGCCAGGGCTTTCGTGCACCACGGTACCGCCAGAAGACGTGAGCGCGCCTCAGGGGCGCGCTCACGGTCACGACGGGCGGTAGGAGCTGCTGACCTCGACCCAGCGGCGCAGCGTGTCGGAGGCCAGGCCGGAGTCGACGGCCTGCCTGGCGCGCTCGTAGCCCTTGAGCATCGCCGAGTCGAGGTCGTCGCCGGCGCCGTCGTGGGCGACCAGTGCGGCGGCGGCGTTGAGCAGGACGGCGTCGCGCACCGGCCCCTGCTTGCCGCCCAGCAGGTCGTGCACGGCCTGGGCGTTGAACTGCACGTCGCCACCGCGCAGCGCGCCCGCGTCGGCCCTGGGGATGCCCAGCACCGCGGGGTCGAACCTGGCCTCGGTGGCCGTGCCGTCGCGGACCACCCACACCGTGGAGGTGCCGGTGATGGTCAGCTCGTCGAGCCCGTCGTCGCCGCGGAACACCAGCGCCGACACGCCGCGCTCGGCGAAGACCCCGGCGATGACGGGCAGCATCCGGGCGTCGTAGACGCCGATGGCCTGGGCGCTGGGCCGGGCCGGGTTGGTCAGCGGGCCCAGGAAGTTGAAGACCGTCGGGACGCCGATCTCCTTGCGCGCCGGCCCGGCGAAGCGCAGCGCCGGGTGGTAGACGGGGGCGAAGCAGAAGGCGATGCCCGCCTCGCGCGCCACCCGCGCGGTCTGCTCCGGCGTCAGGTCGAGCCTGATGCCCATGTGCTCCAGGACGTCGGCGGCGCCGCACAGGGAGGACGCCGACCGGTTGCCGTGCTTGACGACCCGGGCGCCGGCCGCGGCGGCCACGATGGCGGCCATCGTGGAGACGTTGACGGTGTGGGCGCGGTCGCCGCCCGTGCCCACGACGTCGAGGACGGGCCCCTCGACCGTCAGCGGGGTGGAGAACTCCAGCATCGTCCGGGCCAGACCCACCACCTCGGCCACCGTCTCGCCCTTGGCGCGCAGGGCCAGCGCGAAGCCCGCGATCTGGGCGGAGGTGGCATTGCCTGAGAAGATCTCCCGCATCGCCCAGGCCGCTTCGTCGGCCGTCAGATGCTCGCCGGAAAGGAGCGCGGAGAACAGGGCGGGCCAGGTCGTCCGGGAGTCCATGAGCACCTACTTCGCGTTGAGTCGGGTGGCGGAACGGCGGCGCATCAGGTCGGCCACGGTGTCGGCCAGGACCATGGGCTCGATGGGCTGCGGCACGACGGCGTCGGCCTTGGACCAGTCGGCCAGCCAGCGGTCGTCGCGCCTGGCGATGATCAGGCAGACGGGCGGGCAGTCGTAGACCTCGTCCTTGGCCTGACGGGAGACGCCCATGCCGCCGGCGGGCTGGGTCTCGCCGTCGAGGACCGCCACGTCGATCTCGCCGGAGCCGAGCCACTGGTGGACCTTGGGCTCGGTGGCGCACTCGATGATCTCGACGAGGGGCACATCGGCCGCCGGCCGCCGGCCGATCGCCTGGCGGACCTCGGCCCGGGTGGTGGCGTCGTCGCTGTAGACGAGGACCCTCATCGTGTCGTCGGTGCTCCCAGAGGACGTCACTTTCGCGCTCACTATCGCTCGAAGCTGTATGGTCACCTGGATCGTACCGTTGCGTCGGGATGCAATCCCAGGCCACCGGGTCTGACAGGCGTTTTGTCCCAATTATCCCAGGTTGATGGCCGGTTTGTTCCTCCTAACGGGGGGTCGTTGGCCGGACCGAACACCGGAGCCGCAATAATGCTGCCCGTGGCGACAGCATCCGCAATAACTTCGACGACGACAGCACAGTCGTACCGACGGCCGAACCTGGTCAGTGTCGGGACGATCGTCTGGCTGTCCTCTGAGCTCATGTTCTTCGCGGCGCTGTTCGCGATGTACTTCACCATCCGGTCGGTGAGCGAGGGGAAGGGCATCGAGTGGGGCCCTGCCTTCCTTCCTGCAGGCATTGAGGCAGAAGGCGCTCACCTGAACATCCCGTTCGCGACGGTCAACACGATCATCCTGGTCCTGTCGAGTGTGACGTGCCAGCTTGGCGTGTGGGCCGCGGAGAAGGGGCAGGTCGGCAAGCTCCGCTTCTGGTACTTCGTCAGCTTCCTGATGGGCGCGGTCTTCGTCGCCGGTCAGCTGTACGAGTACGGCGAGCTGGCGTCAGAGGGCGCGACCCTGTCCGCTAACGCCTACACCTCGGTGTTCTACCTGACGACGGGCTTCCACGGCCTGCACGTGACCGGTGGCCTGATCGCGTTCCTGTTCATGCTGGGACGCACGTACGCCGCGAAGCGCTTTACGCATGAGCAGGCCACCAGCGCGATCGTCGTGTCCTACTACTGGCACTTCGTAGACGTCGTCTGGATCGGTCTTTTCGCGACCATCTACATCATTCGTTAAGGAACGGGATCTCTGTGACTAGGATCACCGCTTGGCGGCGGCATCCCCTCGCGAGATACGCCGTCCTGATTTTGGCGTTGGCGCTGGTCGGGATGGTATACGCCGCCTTTGTCCAGGCGGGCAAGCCTGCGGACGCGGCGCTGGCGGCAGGCAAGGTCGACGACGTGGCCGAGGGCAAAAGCCTGTTCGTGGCCCACTGCTCAAGCTGCCACGGCATGAACGCGGAGGGCACCAACACCGCCCCCACGCTCGTCGGCGTCGGCGCCGCGGCGGTCGACTTCCAGATGAGCACCGGCCGCATGCCCGCCGCCAACCCCGGCCCGCAGGCGCCCCGCAAGCGTCCGGCGCCGTGGGTCAACGAGGAGTCGACCCGGCAGATCGCCGCCTACGTGCAGTCGCTGGGTGGCGGCCCGCAGGTGCCGGGCAAGGAGCAGGTCGACCCGAAGCTCGGCGACGCCGGCAAGGGCGGCGAGCTGTTCCGGGCCAACTGCATCCAGTGCCACAACTGGGCGGGCGCCGGCGGTGCCCTGACGCAGGGCAAGTACGCGCCCAACCTGAACGAGTCGTCGCCGACGCAGATCTACGAGGCGATGGTCACCGGCCCGCAGGCGATGCCGGTCTTCAACGATTCGACGATCACGCCTGAAGAGAAGCGCAGCATGATCGCGTACATCACCCAGGTCCGTGAGCAGAAGGACCCCGGAGGGTTCGGCCTCGGGCGCATCGGCCCGGTCACCGAAGGTCTCGTAGCGTTCGTGGCGGGCATCGCCGCGCTCGCCCTCGCCGCCATCTGGATCACCGCGAAGAAGCGACAGAAGTCATGACAGACAACGAGCACGAGATCGAGCAGCCGGACGAACGCGTGCCCAAGCGCGTCATCGGCACTCCCGCGGCCGGCACGTCGATGCTGGGCGCCGCTGAGACCGAAGAGGTCGCGGACCGCGACGTCCCGGGCGTGACGCTGCAGGACGAGACCAAGGCCGGCAAGGCCGAGAAGATCGTGGCGCTCTGCTTCGCGATCACGTTCCTGGCCGGGATCGCCTTCCTCATCTCCTACGTGGTGTTCCAGGTGGGCAGCCCGGAGGCGACGGGCGTCTCCAACCTCGCCCTCGGCGGCACGCTGACCCTCGCCGTCCTCGGCCTCGCGGTCGGCATCGTGGTCTGGGTCCGCCAGATCATGCCGAAGTACGCGCTGGTCCAGGAGCGCCACTCGATGGCCTCGGACGAGGACGACCGCGAGGTCGTCTCCGAGACGTTCCTGCAGGGCGCCAACGAGAGCGGGTTCGTCAAGCGCAAGCTGATGCGCCGCACGCTGCTGCTGGCCGCCGCGCCGCTCGGCCTGGTGCCGCTGGTGCTGCTGCGCGACCTCGACAACTCCAAGATGCCCGCGGCGAAGTTCAACAAGCTGCTGCGCCACACCGTCTGGGGTGAGAAGACCAAGGAGGGCAAGCCGCTGCGCCTGGTCGTCGAGGGCACCGGCCAGCCGATCCGCGCGGCCGACTTCAACTCGCCCGGCGGCATCCTGTCCGTGGTGCCCGAGGGCTACCAGCACGACCTCAACGCGCTCGCCAAGGCCACGCTGATCCTGATCAAGTTCCGTCCGGAGGAGCTCAAGAGCGGCGTCAGGCAGAACTGGACGCACGACGGCATCGTCGCCTACTCCAAGATCTGCACGCACGTCGGCTGCCCGGCGGCGCTCTACGAGCAGACCACCCACCACATCCTGTGCCCGTGCCACCAGTCGACGTTCGACGCGGCCGACGGCGCGAAGGTCATCTTCGGTCCGGCCGCCAGGCCGCTGCCCCAGCTGCCCATCACGGTCGACGGCGAGGGCTATCTGATCGCCAAGGGTGACTTCGACGTACCCGTCGGTCCCAGCTACTGGGAACGCGGCGACGCCGAGGCCGAGGCCAGGGAGAAGGGAGGCCAGGCATGAGCGACATGAACGCCGTACCGAAGGCCATCGCCGGGCCGTCGAACTTCCTCGACGAGCGTCTGGGCGGGGCCAACTTCCTCAAGCGCAACCTGCGCAAGATCTTCCCCGACCACTGGTCGTTCCTGCTGGGTGAGATCGCGCTCTACTCGTTCATCATCCTGCTGCTGACCGGTACGTTCCTGACGCTGTGGTTCAAGCCGAGCATGGGCGAGGTCGCCTATGACGGCTCGTACGCGCCGCTCAAGGGCGTCATGATGTCGGAGGCCTACGCGTCGTCGCTGGAGATCAGCTTCGACGTCCGGGGTGGTCTGCTGATGAGGCAGATGCACCACTGGGCGGCCCTCCTCTTCGTGGCCGGCATGACGGTCCACATGCTGCGGGTGTTCTTCACCGGCGCCTACCGCAAGCCGCGCGAGCTCAACTGGATCATCGGCGTGCTGCTGCTGACCCTGGCGCTGGCCGAGGGCCTGACCGGCTACTCCCTCCCCGACGACCTGCTCTCCGGCGCCGGTCTGCGGATCACCGAGGGTGTGGCGATCTCGCTGCCGCTGGTGGGCACGTACATCACGTTCTTCCTGTTCGGCGGGGAGTATCCGGGCGGCGACGTCGTATCCCGGTTCTACTCGCTGCACATCCTGCTCATCCCGGGCATCCTGCTGGCGCTGGTCTCGGCTCACATGGTGCTCATGTGGGTGCAGAAGCACACGCAGATGCCGGGCAAGGGGCGTACCAACAAGAACGTGGTGGGCGCGCCGTTCTACCCGGCCTTCATGGCCAAGGCGGGCGCCTACTTCCTGTTCACGCTCGCCGTGGTGTCGGGCCTGGCGACGTTCGCGCAGATCAACCCGATCTGGCTGTTCGGGCCGTACACACCGGCGGACGTGTCCGCCGGTTCGCAGCCCGACTGGTACATGGGCTTCCTCGAAGGCTCGCTGCGGCTCATGCCGCCGTGGGAGTGGAACCTGTTCGGCACGGCCCACGCGGGCACCCTGCCGCTGAGCGTGATCATCCCGGCGCTGGTGCCGATGGGCATCATCATGACCGGTCTCGCGCTCTACCCGTTCATCGAACGGTGGGTGACCGGCGACCACCGCGAGCACCACGTCGCCGACCGTCCGCGCAACAACCCCCACCGCACCTCGATCGGCATCTCGGCGATGACGTTCTACGGTGTGCTGTGGCTGCTCGGCGCCAACGACGAGATCTCGGCCAACTTCCACGTCAGCCTCAACTGGACGACGTACATCGGCCGGGTGCTGGTCTTCGTCGCGCCGGCGCTGGCCTACCTGATCACCTACCGCATGTGCCTCGGCCTGCAGCGCAGCGACGCCGCGGTCATCGGGCACGGTGTGGAGTCGGGTGTCATCAAGCGGCTGCCGCACGGTGAGTTCATCGAGGTGCACACGCCGCCGTCCGACGACATCGAGGCCCACCTGCGGGGCAAGGAGGCGGTGCCGGCCCTGCCCGTGGACGAGGACGCCTCCGGCATCCCGCCCAAGGGCATGCGCGGCCCGCTCGGCAGGCTTCGCGGCAAGATGTCCCAGGCGTACGGCGGGGAGAAGATCCCGCTCGACGACGGGCACCACGAGGAGCACGGCGAGCACGCCGCCATCGGTTCCGGCGACGACCGGAGCCTCACCCACTAGGGGTGTACGTGCATGATCGGCCCGGACGGGATGACCCGTCCGGGCCGTTTCGCGTTCCGGGCCGGCCGCGGGGAGGACGGGCAGGTTCCTGCTCCCGGCCCGCGGCCTGAGGGGGTGGGCCGGAGGCGTACGGGGCGGCGGCCGTCCGTTCGGGCCGGGAAACGCCTCGGGCCCGGCCGGGGGACGGCCGGGCCCGGGAACGGACGCGAGGGTGGCGGGGGAGCGGGGTCAGTCGGTCTCGGTGAAGCCGATCGAGAAGGCGGCGTCGAGGTCGTGCTTGGAGTAGGTGCGGAAGGCGATGTGGGTCTCGGTGTGCTCGACGCCGTCGACCTTGTTGACCCGCCCGGGGATGACCTCGGCCACCTCCTCGTAACGGGCGACCCTGACCATGGCGAGCAGATCCCATTCGCCGGTGATGGAGTAGACCTCGCTGACCCCGTCGATCTCGGCGATCGTCTGGGCGACCTCCGGGATCCGGTCTACCTCGGCCTTGATGTGGACAATTGCCGTGACCATGCATTAACTGTATCCGGTCATCGCAAAGGCCGTCCCTCGCGGTCGCGACGCTGATCAAGGCCGCGATAGGCCAGATCGATGCGGGCCTTGTGGCGGGCCGCGCCCCGGGCGGGCATCGACCACACGCCGTCGACCTCGACCAGCCGCACGCCCGGCGACTCCAGCCAGCGGAGAATGCACTCGGTCTCCTCGGCGCTGGCCGCGTGGACCGGGCCGGGGCCCGGGATGACGGCCTCCGCCATCGCCTTGAGCGAGGCGACGAAGGGCGTGGGATGGGCGCCCTTCGGCATCACGCCCGCCGCGGCCAGGCGGCCGTAGCGGACCACGTGGATGTCCCAGCCGCCGTCGAAGGCCGGGCTGGCGGCCACCAGCTCGGGGAGGCGGGTGACGGCGGTCAGGCGCTGCATGCGGGCCGCCGCCCGGACGAACGCGGCCAGCCGGTCGCGGTCGACGGAGGCCTCCTCGTAGCGCTGCTCGACCGACAGGCGCTCCATGCGGGCCGACACGGCCGTGAAGACGAGCGAGGCGTCGGAGGTCATGGCCCGGCGCGCGCTCTCGACGTGCACGGAGTATTCCTCGGGGCTCTCGTTGCCCGCGCAGGGCGCGCCGCAGCGGCCCATCTCGTGCAGGACGCAGGCGGCCCGCCGGGTGCGCAGGCTGATCGGCTGGGTGCACTGGCGCAGCGGCACGGCCTCGTGCAGGGCGATGCGGGCCTCGTCGGCCAGGCGGGTGCTGCTGAACGGGCCGAGGTAGGTGGCGTCGTCGTCCTTCAGCTCGCGCACGATCGACAGGCGGGGGAAGGGGCCGGCGGTGAGCTTGAGCCAGACCATCTTCTCCGGGAAGCGTGAGCGGCGGTTGTAGCGCGGCTTGGCGCCGCCGATCAGCCGCAGCTCCCTGACCTCGGCCTCCAGCGCGGTCGCGCAGACGACGTGGCGCACGCGCTCGGCGATGCCGATCATCTCGCGGATGCGCGGGCGGGTCTCGGCGGCCGTGAAGTAGGAGCGCACGCGGTTGCGCAGATTGGTGCTCTTGCCGATGTAGAGCACCTCGCCGCGTTCGTCCTCGAAGAAGTAGACGCCCGGCGCGTGCGGGACGGACTCGGCCAGGTGGCGCTTGCGCTGCTGCTCGGGCGTGGGGGCGCGGACGAACGACTTCAGCTCTTCGAGCGTGTGGACCTGGAAGGAGCCGGCCCGCTCGATCAGCCCGTGGAGCACGTCGACGGTGGCCCTGGCGTCCTGGAGGGCGCGGTGGCACGGCTCGGTGGGGCTGCGGAAGAACCGGGCGAGGGTGGACAGCTTGGCGTTGGGCGTCTCGTCGCGGGTCAGCACCCGCCGGGCCAGGTCGACGGTGTCGACGACCGGGTTGGCCGGCGGGGGATAGCCGTGGGCGGCGCAGGCGGCCTTGACGAAGCGGGTGTCGAAGCTCGCGTTGTGGGCCACCAGCGTGGAGCCCCTGATGAACTCCAGGAAGCTCGGCAGCACCGCCTCGATGCGCGGGGCGGCCATCACCATGGCGTCGGTGATGCCGGTCAGCACCGAGATGAACGGCGGGATCGGCCCGCCCGGGTCGACCAGGGTGGAGAACTCGCCCAGCACCTCACCCGCCCGCACCTTGACCGCGCCGATCTCGGTGATCGAGTCTTCGGCCGGCGAGCCGCCGGTGGTCTCCAGGTCGAACACGACGAACGTGACGTCGCTGAGGGGGGTGCCTAGCTCGTCGAGGGTGCCTTGTACCGCGTCCACGTTCCAAGACCATAGAGAGGGGGTCCGACAGTTACTCCGGCGGACCACGCCGGAAGGCGTGTCGGAGCGCGCCGGAATGGCAGGTGGGGACGCGGTGAGGGTGGGCGGGAAGGGCGAAGCGGGCGAACGGGAAATGTGCTCGAATAACCATCTTTCTTGATCCTTAGTTACCCTTCCCTTTATGTCCGCGGGAAGACTTGCCGGCCGCTACGCCCTGCTGCGCCCACTCGGCGCCGGCGGCATGGGGAAGGTGTGGCTGGCCAAGGACGAGATGCTCGACCGCGAGGTCGCGGTCAAGGAGCTCACGCTGCCCGAGGGCATCCCGCCCAAGGAGCGCGCCCACGCGGTCACCAGGGCCGTGCGCGAGGCGCAGGCCACCGCCCGGCTGCGCCATCCCGGCATCGTGGCGCTGCACGACGTCATCGTCGAGCACGAGCGGCCGTGGCTGGTCATGGAGCTGCTGCGGGGCCGTACGCTGGCCGAGACCGTCCGCGAGTTCGGGCCCATGCCTCCCGAGTACGCCGCCCGCGTCGGCGCCGACGTCCTGGAGGCGTTGCTGGCCGCCCACGCCCAGGGGTTGCAGCACCGCGACGTGAAGCCGGGCAACGTGTACCTGACCGACAGCGGCAGGGTGGTGCTGACCGACTTCGGCATCGCCCGGCAGGAGGGGCAGGCCACGCTCACCGAGCAGGGGCTGATGATCGGCTCGCCCGGGTTCATCGCGCCCGAGCGGCTGGAGGGCGAGCCCGGCGGCCCGGCCAGCGACCTGTGGTCGCTCGGCGCGACCCTGTTCGCCGCGGTGACCGGCGGCAACGCCTACCAGGGCTCGGTCGCCGAGCGGGTCAGGGCGACCGTGACGCAGCCGGTGCCGGTCGCGCCGGGTCCGCTCGGGCCGCTGCTGGCCGCCATGATGGCGCGTCACCCGGGCGCCCGTCCCGATGCGCGCAACGTCGTGCACGCGCTCAGGCAGGTGGCCGCGGGCGGTCAGCCGCCGGTCCCGGCGGCCGGTGAGCAGGCGACCGCTCCCCGCCGGGTCGGCCGGCGTGGCCGGCCGCTGCTGGTGTGGAGCGCGGCCGGGGCCGTGCTCGTCGTCGCCGCCGCGGCCACCGGCTTCTTCCTGCTGCGCGACGACGTCGGCGGCGGGACGCCGACCGCGTTCACCGTGCCGTTGGACGTGTGCACCCTGCTGACCCCGCAGGACGTCGGCGGCCTGCTGCGCACCCAGAGCCCGCCCAAGGCTCAGCCGGACGGCGACGAGGTGGGCCCGGAGTGCGGCTGGCCGGTCGCGGGCACCGGGGTGGGCCTGCAGGTGCAGAAGGACTCCGACACCGTCGATCCGTGGTCGATGACCGCCGACACCGCCCGCACCCTGTTCCAGAACCAGAAGCGCTACTGGGCCAAGTACGACCAGGTCGACTGGACCTGGCCCGAGATCGGCGTCAAGACCGACATGCGCTCCACGCGCACCCCCGTCCACGATCTGAAGGGGCTGGGCGAGGAGGCGTTCGCGTTCGAGCTGAAGGGCAGGACGGGCCGCGTCCACTCCGCCCACGTCTACTACCGGATCGCCAACCTGGTGGTGGCCGTCGAGTACGCCACCCTGGGCGACAAGCCGACCGACGAGGACGTCCGGCAGGCGGCGATCAAGGCGGCCAGGGCGAGCGAGCAGGCGTTGCGCCGTGCGAGGTGACCACTACCTGCTGGCCGGCCGATACCGGCTGGTCGAGCAGCTCGGGCAGGGCGGCGCGGGCACGGTGTGGCGGGCGCTGGACGAGACGCTCGACCGCGAGGTCGCCGTCAAGCAGGTGCGGGTGCCGCCGGGGCTCAGCCCCCACCAGCGGGCCGAGTTCGCCGGCCGCGCCATCCACGAGGCCAGGTCGGCCGGACGCCTGCGCGACCCGGCCATCGTGCTCGTGCACGACGTGGTGCTCGACGGCGACCAGCCGTGGATCATCATGGACCTGGTCACCGGCCGGTCCCTGGACAAGGTGATCAAGGAGAACGGCCCGCTGCCGCCGCCGTACGCGGCCCGCATCGGGCTCCAGGTGCTGTCGGCGCTGGAGGTCGCGCACGCCCACGGCATCCTCCACCATGACGTCAAGCCGGCCAACATCCTGCTCGACGCCGACGGCTCGGCCATGCTGACCGACTTCGGCATCGCCGTCCCCATGGACGGCCAGGGCGACGGGGGTGTCGGCAGCGGCTCGCCCGGTTACATGGCTCCCGAGCGGCTCAACGAGCAGGCGCCGGGACCGGCGTCCGACCTGTGGTCGCTGGGCGCGAGCCTGTACACCGCCGTGGAGGGGCGGGCGCCGTTCGAGCGGCAGTTTCCCGCGGCGGTCGCGGCGGCGGTGCTGCTGCACGAGCCGCCCTTCCCCGCGCGGGCGGGCCGCGAGTTCGGCGGGCTGCTCATGGCGATGCTGGCCAAGGAGCCCGCCGCCCGTCCCACGGCGGCCCAGGTCCGGGAGGTGCTCAGCGGCGCGCCGGTGCGCTCGGGTCCGATCCCCGTGCGCCGGCGGCGGTGGCTGCTGCCGGTGGCGGTCGCGTCCGGCGTCGCGGTGCTGGGCGCGGGCGGCTGGTACGCCGTCGGCGCGGCGCAACCCGAGACCGGCCGCTACGCCGCCGCCCCCGACCCCTGCCGCCTGCTCAGCGACGCCCAGGCCGCCGAGCTGATGCGGGGCGCCGTCCGGCGCAGCGCCACGCGGGACGGCGAGTGCCAGTGGGTCGCCGGCCTGGAGGAGCGGCAGGGCCGGCGGATCACCGTCCGCACCTGGATCGAGAGGCCCGACGGCGGCCTCGGCGGGCCGCAGGTGGCGTTGCGCCGGTTCACCAGCGAGAAGGGCACCAGGAGCGCGGCCGAGGGCACCCGGGCGCGGGTGGCCGTCGGCGAGGTCGGCGACGTCGCGGGGGTGGGGGAGGCGGCGTTCGTGCAGCACCGGTTCGAGCTGTTGATGTCCTCCAGCGCGGTCGGCCGGTTCGACAGCACCGTGCTCTTCCGTTCCAGCAACCTGCTCGGCGAGGTGGTCTGGCACCGCGACGAGGTGTCGGTCAAGGCGCCGGTCGACAAGGAGACGGCGCTGCGGGTCGCCCGGCTGGTCTCCGGGGCACTGCCGCGATGACCGTCCAGCGCACCGCACGGGCGTTATCACCATGTGTCCCCGCAAGTCAGGGCAAGCTCAGGAGTGCCAGTGAATCCCGGTAGCGAGTACGAGCCGCCGACCACCCCTCATCCGGTGCCGGGCCGGCGGTTCGAGCCGCCGTCCGGGCCGCAGCAGGGTTCGCAGCAGGGTTCGCAGTGGGGTTCGCAGTGGGGGCCGCCGCAGGAGCCGCGGTGGGCGCCGCCGGCGCTGCCGCCCACCGGGCCGATGGGGAGGCCGCCCGGCCCGCCCACTGGTCCGCCCGGACGCCGGCCGGCGTGGTTGACGCCCGTGCTCGCCGCGGCCCTCGTGGTGGTCGTGGCCGCGGGCGGCGTGGGGGCCTACCTCCTGATCTCCGACAGGGGCTCCGGGGGGACGGCGGCCGGGCCGTCGTCGTCCTCGTCGTCCTCGTCGGCGGCGCACTCCGCGGTCCCGGCCGCCGCCGCGACGGGCCCGGACGTGTGCTCGATGCTGCCCCAGGACGAGGCGGAACGGCTGGCGCCCGGCGCGACGGTGGCCAAGTCGTCCAGGGACTCCGACTACACGGTCACCTTCGCCTGCAACTGGCAGAACCAGCGCATCTCGTTCGGCGAGTTCTGGCGCAGCAGGGAGATCGACGTCAAGATCGACCAGCACAAGGGCGAGGGGGCCAAGACCGGCCGCTCGATGGCCCAGAGCTCTTACGAGATGGACTACCGGGGCGCCAAGTACGGCGCCACCGCCAAGCCCTCGCTCGACCCCGACGAGAAGGAGTACGTCTCCCCGGTCAAGGACGTGACCGGCGTGGGCGAGGGCGCGTTCGCCCAGTACACCTGGCGGCGCGACGGCAAGCTGTTGTGGTACTCCTTCGGCAAGGCCCACGCCCAGGTCGGGGACATGACGATCGAGGTCAAGTTCCAGGCCGGGCAGCAGCGCAAGGACGCCCGGATCCTGTCCAACGAGAGCACCAGGTCCATCACGGAGGACAACGCGATCCGCGAGGTCAGCGGCCTGATCGGGTACTTCGCCAAGGGGGTGGCCGCCTGGCAGGCGCAGCACCCCGGCGTGCTGGCCAAGCCCGACCAGGCCCAGGTCACCCAGAGCCCGACCGCCCGCCCGACGCCGTCGCCCACGGTCCTGGCCGCCTTCCCACCCGCCTGCCAGGCCGTCACGGAGGCCGCCACCCGCCTGGTGCCGAAGCCGACGACGAGGGCGCGCGCCACCGAGTCGGGCAACGACGACGAGACCGAGTGCCGCTGGCTCAACCTCGACCTGCCGGGCACGGCCGGGAACGTCAAGATCCGCAGCATGCTGATCAGCACCCACCGCTTCACCAACCGGGCGGGCGCGATCGACCCGGGCGCGGCCAAGGCGTACTACGCCGGCGAGCGCGGCGGCGACAAGAACACCGAGAAGTCGACCATCGGCGGCATCACCTGGGGCGAGGTGCGCGACCTCGAAGGGCTCGGCGAGCAGGCGTACAGCCAGTTCGTGCAGACCAGGCAGGGCGACGTGTCGGCCTCCAGCGGCACGGTGATCGCCCGTACCGGCGCACTGGTGGTCAGGGTCGACTACTCCGGCGCCGAACGGCCCGAGAGCGAGCCGGCGAACTCGCCCAAGGTCAAGCTCATGCCGCAGAAGGAAGCGCAGGAGGGGGCGCTCACCCTGGCCCGGGCGTACCTGGCCGAACTGGTCAAGCAGCCGGTCGGAAGCTGAGCCCGCGCGCGGCGCGACGCCGCCGGTCCTCGCGTGCCGCGCGGGGACCGGCTCTCTGACAGGAGATCCGCGTCAACAGTTAACAGGGCTGCAACTCGGTTGCAAGCGGGACAAATAGCGTTGTTGACCAGCAAGCCGCCGGGCCGCGCGATCACGCTTGTCCGCTACAGGGGCATGGGCAGCCGTGGTGGATCACGCGGCCTGCCGCTCGCCACCCGGCTCGCGGATCAGGAACGGCTCCAGCAGGCCCGGCACCGCGTGTGCCGCCAGGTCGAGCCCGGCGCCGCGGCCCACGTCCAGGATCTCGTAGTGGCCGCCGCCCGCGGCCGTGCAGGCCGAGACGGTCAGCAGGCCCGAGCGCCGCTGGAAGAACGACTGGCGGAACGTCCAGCCGGTGATGCCGGCCCGGTCCAGCGCCACCGTACGGCGGACGAGCGCGCCGCGGCGCATGACCAGGTGCCGCCGGCCCAGCGCGTGCCCGAGACCGCGACGGCTCTCGGCGGCCAGCCACAACCCCGCCGGGAGCCCCAGGACGGGCGCCGCCCAGAGCCACCCGCGCGGCCACGACGCGGGCAGCAGCCACCAGGCGAGCCCGGCGCACGCCGCCAGCACGACCGTCGTCGCCAGCGCCCGCACCACCCGCCGCCGCCCGGCCGCCGCCGGATGCGGGACGAGCGGCGCGCCCATGACGGAGCCCAGGGGCGGGCCTGTGAGGGCGGCGGCGATGCGGGTCGCCTCGGCGCGGGGGAGCGGGGGCGTGAGCGCGGCCACGTCCTCGGTCTCGTCGTCCTTCTTGGCCAGCCCGGTCGTGACGGCCTTGACGCGGGCGCCGCCGCCCAGCCGCAGCAGCAGCGGTTCGCTGATCTCGACGCCGCGCAGCCGCCGTTCCTCCAGGGTCAGCGAGCGCGTGGTCAGCAGCCCCCGGCGCAGCCTGAGCCGGCCGGGCTCGCGGTCCAGGCGGTAGCGGCCCCAGGACTCGGCGTACAGCAGGAACGCACCGAGCGCGCCGACGGCCGCGTTGAGCGCCAGGAGCAGCGGGACCGCGAGCCAGGGCTGCGTGCTCACCCAGTCCCACAGGCCGGTCGCCGCCCGGTCGGAGAAGTCCTTGAGCCCGACGGCGCCGAGCGCCTTGTAGGCCGCGCCCAGGACCACCGCGGCGCCGGTGAACGTCCAGATCGACAGGGGCGCGTACCGGATCCAGGACCAGCGCAGCTCGGCCAGGGGGCCGTCCGCGGGCGCGGGCGCGTCCTGGCGCAGCAGCGTACGGCGCAGCATCTCGGCCGAGTGCCGGTCCAGGGCGTCCAGCGCCAGCTCGGAGCCCTCGGCCGCGTGCTCGCCGGTGCCCACCTTGACCACGGTCAGGCCGAACGCCCGGCGTACCGGGTCGGCCCGCAGGTCCACGCTGCGCACCCGGTCCAGCGGGATCGAGCGGTGCTGCCGGACGGTCACGCCCGAGCGCAGTTCGAGCCGGTCGGCGGTGAGCCGCCAGGACGTCGTACGCAGCCGGGCCTCCTCGTAGGCCACCGCCCCGGCCACGATCAGCACGGCGGCCCCCGCGCACGCGGCGACGACGCCGCCCAGGCCCCAGTCCTGGCCCACCAGGAACCGCGCCAGCCCGGCCGCCGCGCCCGCGACCAGTGCGAGCGACCTGGCCGCCGCGTTCCACAGGCTCCGGCGCGACAGGCGCTGCCAGCCGGTCACGTCGCGTCCCCGGGCGTCGCCTGGGTGCGCGCGGTGAGCAGTTCGGCCAGCTCCGCGGCGAGCGCGTGGTCCAGCGCCGTGATCTTGACCGCCCCGGCGGAGGAGGCGGTGGTCACCGTGACGTCGGCCAGCCCGAACAGCCGCTGCACCGGCCCCCGCTCGGTGTCGACCTGCTGGATCCTGGACATCGGCGCCACCTTCCACGTGTGCGTCAGCCACCCCTGGCGGACGTAGACCGCCTCGTCGGTGACCTCCCACCGCTGCACCCGGTAGGCCGCCCGCGGCTCGACGAGCGCCACCAGCAGGCACGCCACCGCGAACGCCCCCGCCGCCGCCCCCAGCCCCGGCGTACGGGGCGTGAACGCCACGTACGCGCCCACGGCCGCGGCCGCCACCGGGACCATGAGGACGAGCCACTGCACCGTCCACCACGCCACCGCCCGGCGGTCGGGCCGGTGCCGCGGCGGACGCAACACGGTCCCGCTCATCGTCCCTCCTCCGCCTGGCCCGACGCCCTAGCCACAGAGCCGGCCACCGCCAGCAGCGCGAACCCGAGCACCCCGATCACGACGGCCGCGAAGATCTCGTAACCGTCGAGGAACGGCAGCACGTTGACCACGAGCAGGCCGTGCGCCCATCCCCACCAGCCGAACAAGGTGTTGAGCAGGCCGCCGATCCCCTGCAGGACCAGCAGCCAGCCGAAGACCTCCACCACCGCTTTCATGCCTCCACCCTCGCCGCCGGGGCGGCCCGCCCGCCTCGGCCATCGGTCTGCGGCGACATCGACTTTGGTCGCTGTCGGGCGGTCCTCGGCAGGGCATAACCTCGACGAATGTGAGAGAGCTGCGGGGGGAGGGCGATCCGGCCCTGGAATACCGGTGGGCGTTGCCGTCCACGCTGCTCGGCGACGGCCGCGGGCGGCGGGTACGGCGCTCGACCCTCGACTGGCTCTCCGACATCGCGCTGTTCCTGCTGGCCTGCGGCCTGACGTTCATCAGCCTGGAGGAGATCCGGAACGAGCCCGAGCCGCTGCTGGCCGTCGAGCAGATCGTGGGGGCGCTGGCGTGCGCGGGGGTGTGGCTGCGGCGGCGCTGGCCGGTGGCGTTCGCGCTGGTGACGACCCTGCTGTCGTCCTATCTGGAGCTGGTCGGCGGGGCCTCGCTGGTGGCGCTGTTCACCGTGGCGGTGCACCGGCCGTTCAAGGTGTCCGGGCCGGTCGCGCTGCTGTCGCTGGTCACTCTGGCCCCGTACGTGCTGCTGCGGCCCCAGGAGGACCTGACGCCGCTGTGGGGGGCGGCGTTCGGGGTGACGATCGTGGTGGCCGTGTACGGCTGGGGCATCGTCATCCGGGCCAGGCGGCAGCTCGTCTGGTCGCTGCGGCAGCGGGCCGAGACCGCCGCCGAGGACGCCAAGCGGCTCGAACGCGAGCGCATCGCCCGCGAGATGCACGACGTGCTGGCCCACCGCATCTCGATGCTCAGCCTGCACGCCGGGGCGCTGGAGTTCCGGCCGGACGCGCCCGCCGAGGAGGTCGCCAGGGCGGCGGGCGCGATCAGGAGCAACGCCCACCTGGCGCTCCAGGACCTGCGCGAGGTGATCGGCGTGCTGCGCCACACCCCGCCCGGCGCCGCCGACCCGGTGCCCGACCGGCCGCAGCCGACGCTGGCCGACCTGCCCGCGCTGGTCGAGGAGTGCCGCCAGGCGGGCATGGACGTACGCTTCGACCTGGGCGCCGCGGACGGCGTCCCCGAGGGGCTGGGCCGTAACGTCTACCGCATCGTGCAGGAGGCGCTCACCAACGCGCGCAAGCACGCGGGCGGCGCGCCGGTGGCGGTGGCCGTGGCGGGGGAGCGGGGCGAGGGCGTCTCGGCGGAGGTGCGCAACCCGGTGTGGACGCGGCACGGGCCGCGCATGCCGGGCGCGGGCGCCGGACTCATCGGGCTGACCGAACGGGCCGAGCTGGCAGGCGGACGGCTGGAGCACGGCGTGACGGACGGCGAGTTCCGCGTCCACGCCTGGCTGCCGTGGCCGCACGAGAAGGACGGGGACCGGGGTTGAACGACGGAGGGCTGATGGACGCGCCGATCAAGGTGCTGATCGTGGACGACGACGCGATGGTGCGGGCCGGGCTGTCGATGATCCTCGGCGGGGCCGCCGACATCGAGATCGTGGGCGAGGCGGCCGACGGGGCCGAGGTGCCGCCGCGGGTGGCCGAGCACCGGCCGCACGTCGTCCTGATGGACATCCGCATGCCGGGCGTCGACGGGCTCACCGCGACCGAGGCGCTGCGCCGCACCGCCTCGCCGCCCGAGGTCGTGGTGCTGACCACGTTCCACGCCGACGCCCAGGTCGTGCGGGCGCTGCGCGCGGGGGCGGCCGGGTTCCTGCTGAAGGACATCCCGCCCGGCGACCTGGTCGACGCCATCAGGAGGGTGGCCGCGGGCGAGCCGATCCTGTCGCCGGCGGTGACGCGGCAGCTCATCGCGCACGTGTCCGACGGGGGCGGGCGCGACCGTACCGAGCGGGCGCGGGGGCTGCTCGGGCGGCTGAGCGAGCGGGAGCGCGAGGTGGCGCTGGCGGTGGGGCAGGGCAGGTCGAACGCCGAGATCGGGCGCGAGCTGTTCATGAGCGTGCCCACGGTCAAGGCGCACGTCTCGCGCATCCTGACCAAGCTCGACCTGAACAACCGGGTGCAGGTCGCGCTGCTGGTCTACGACGCTAGCGGGTGAGCAGCTCCTCGATGGCGGCCCGGTGGAGCACCAGGTCGTCGGGGTCGTCCGGCATGGGCTGCTCGCCGAAGTGGATCCGGCGCTGCCACACCCTGGCCATGATGATGCCGTGGCGGAGGGCGGCGTACATTTCGTAGAAGTCGAGGTCTCGGGGCTCGTAGCCAGTTATTTCGCAATATTTCTGGCATACGTCGGCGCGGTGCATGAAGTCCGGCATGCCGGGCAGGCCCATCGTGACCGCGAGGTCCTGGAAGAAGCGGTGCAGGAAGATCATCCAGGAGACGTCCAGCTCGCGCGGGCCCACGGCGGCCATCTCCCAGTCGAGCACCGCCACCGGCGTGAAGTCCCGGTACATGATGTTGCCGATCCTGGCGTCTCCCCAGGTCAGGACGTCGGGGCCGGGGTCGTCCGGCCAGTGTGAGGCCAGCCAGTCGAAGGCCCGCTCCAGCACGGGGATCGGCCGCTCGCCGTGCGCCCACCGGTAGTAGGCGCGTTGGGCCTCGACGTGGGCGCGCAGGCCGTCCCTGCCGCCGGGGGCGAGCGGGCCGAGCACCGCGACGTCCTCGCCCGTGCACGGCGTCTCGTGCAGCGCGGCCATGAGCCCGACGCTCGCGTCCTGCAACCGGCGCCGGTCGCCGGGGGAGGCGTCGTGCAGCCAGCCCCCGAACGTGTACGGCATGACATCGGGCGGCACGTCCCCCTCGGCCTGCTCCATGACGAAGAACGGCGTCCCGAGCGGCGCCGGGTCGGGCTCGAACCAGAGCGGCCTGGGCGCTGGGATTCCAGCTTTCTCCCTGGCCAGTCGCATGATCTCGAACTGGGCGCGCAGATCGTAGGAGGGGAACACCGGAACGGCTTCCTTCGCAGGTGCGAGCCTGGCCACGCACCGCCGGGTCTCCTCGCCCCACGTGGCGGTGAAGAACAGCGTCTCGCTCGACATGCCGTTGCCGGAAGGGCGCGAGAGCTCCGAGACCGCGGCGTCCCCGCCGACCCGGCCGCGCAGCCAGCCGGACGCGCGCTCGCGCAGTTCCTCCAGGTCACGCGTGGACGTGCGCATCTGTTCCGTCACCGCTCACCTCCGCGCCGCACGGCTGCCCCGGCTCAGTCGTATACCCCCTACCAAGCGCTTGTCTAGGTTCAAGGGACCGTTACGGTCAGGTACGCAAGAGCCGTACCCTTGTCTGAAAGGGCATGTCACGAAGGGACAAGTGGGATGAGTTCAGCGGGTGAAGGCCTGTCTCGCCCGCTTCCCGAGCAGGTGCGCCTCAACGTCGTCGACCTGGCGGCGCAGGTTCTCGGCACCATGCCCGCGGTCTCCGTGCCGCCGCCGCTGCGCGGCATCGCCAAGTTCGACCCGCGCAAACGCGCCAAGCTGGGCAGCGCGCCGATCGCCGCGCAACTGGAGAACGACAAGAAGTTCCGCGAACTGGTCGCCGAGTCCGTCGCCGCCGGATGGCCCGAGCTGGTCGCCGCCCTGGCCGAGGGGAGCGTGCCGCCCGCCGCCGACCCCGTGCTGGTGGCGGCCGCAGCTTATCTCACCAGGCCGCCCGGCTGGGCGGAGATGATCGAAACCGCCCGCGCCGACCTGGAGCAGTCCGCGGTGGCGGCCGAGGGCTCCGAGCGCGAGGAGGCGGTGACCCGGCTGCGCGAGCAGCTCGCCGCGCAGAAGACCGCCGCCAAGGAGGAGGCCGACCGGCTGCGCGAGCAGATCAAGGCGGCCCGCGCCGAGAACTCCGACCTGCGGCGCAAGCTCCACGACGCCCGCGAGCGGGCCAAGGCCGCCGGCCGCAGGGCCGAGGAGATGGAGCAGGCCGCCGACGACGCCCGGCACGCCGCCTCCACGGCCGGCAACGCGGGCGAGGCCGAGCTGCGCCGCCTGCGCGAGCGGCTGGCCGACGTGGAGAGGCAGCTCGAAGCCTCCCGCCGGGCCGCCCGCGAGGGCCGCAGCATCGAGGACGCCCGCATCAGGGTGCTGCTCGACGCGCTCCAGGACGCCTCGGCCGGGCTGCGCAGGGAGCTGGCGCTGCCCACCACGATCAGCAAGCCCGCCGACTCGGTCGCGGCCAGCACCGGCGAGCGTCCCGGGGTGCGCGGCGTGCCGGCGCGGGCCCTGGCCGACGACGACCCGCAGCTCCTCGACCAGCTCCTGGCGCTGCCGCAGGTCCATCTGATCATCGACGGCTACAACGTCACCAAGACCGGCTACGGCACGTTCACCCTCGCCGACCAGCGCAACCGGCTGATGACCGGCCTCGGCGGCCTGGTCGCGCAGACCCGCGTCGAGGTGACGGTGGTCTTCGACGGTGCAGAGCTCAACGCGCCCGTGCAGGTGGTGGCGCCGCGCGGGGTGCGGGTGCTGTTCAGCGCGCCGGGGGAGATCGCCGACGACCTCATCCGCCGGCTCGTCCGCGCCGAGCCGCCCGGCCGGGCCATCGCCGTCGTCTCCTCCGACCGGGAGGTGGCCGAGTCCGTCCGCCGGATGGGCGCCAGACCCGTTCCGTCGGGTCTGCTGCTGCGCCGGTTGGGCCGCGCATAAGTTACGAATTAGCACTATTGGCGAGACCCCACTCGCCACTTCTGTACTATTTCGCCCCAGGTGTAATCCCTGGGAGGCGACGCTGTGAGGTTTGGCCGGGTCACGTTGGCGGCGGGTCTCGCGATCGGGCTGATGACGGTCCCGATGGGTGCGGCGCTCGCTGATCCCAAGCCCACTCTCAAGCAGGCCAAGGCCAAGCTGGAGAAGCTGAACGACAAGGCCGACAAGGTCGTCGACCGGTACAACACGGCGACCGAGGAGTACAAGAAGGCCAAGAACGCCTACACCAAGCTGAACGACCGCTACAAGCAGAAGCTGCAGACGGTCGCCGACCTGCGGGCCGACATCATCAGGGCGGCGGTGGACTCGTACAAGCTGGGCGGGGACGTCGCGTCCCTGCCGGGCTTGATGGGCGCGGACGACCCCGAGAACCTGCTGGCCGGGATGGCCATGGCCGGGCAGCTCTCGCGCGAGCGGCTGGAGAAGCTGGCCGCCTTCGACCGCGAGAACAAGGGGCTCAAGGTCGAGCGCGACAACGCCGAGACCGCCCTGGCGGACGCCGACAAGGAGCGGGACGCGGTCCAGAAGGAGCGCGCCGAGGTCCTGAAGCTGGTCGGCGAGCAGAAGAAGCTCCTGGACAAGCTGGGGGCCTACAACCCGGGCAACCCCAACAGCACCGGCATCAAGTACACCGGTCCCGCCTCGGGCAACGCGGCCGCCGTTCTGCGCTTCGCCTTCGCCCAGGTCGGCAAGCCGTACATCTTCGGGGGCACGGGCCCGCGCGGCTACGACTGCTCAGGGCTGACCCAGGCCGCCTGGCGCGCGGCCGGCGTCTCGTTGCCGCGTACGACGTGGCAGCAGTGGGCCTGGGGCTCCGGACGCAAGGTGGACATCAAGGACCTCCAGCCCGGGGACCTCATCTTCAGCGAGGGGCTGGGGCACGTCAGCATCTACGCGGGCGGGGGCAAGATCGTCCACGCGCCGCAGACGGGCGACGTCGTGAAGGTCGTCCGGCTCTCGGACTACCGCCGCCCGCTGGTCGGAGCCATCCGCCCCTGACCTCCGGTCCACCGGGACTCCTCCCGACACTCGCCCTCGGCCGCCCGTCTCGCAGGCCGCAGGGACCACCGGCGTGCCCGCTCGGCCCGCCGGTGGGACGAAGGGGACAAAAGGTGTCAAAGGGCCCTGACAAGCGCCTGCGTCAGGAAGTGTGAGAAGGGTCACATTTAGGTAACGGAGCCTGTGGCTCCAGCAGGGGTTTCGTCCCTTACTCGTGCCTTTATTTGATCTTTACAACCTGACTCCCCCTTTGCACTTTCTTGACCCCTCGGCGTAGTTTCTGGCGTCGCGGTCGGCAAGCCATGCGAGCCGCGAATCGACATCGGAACCCCCGATGTGGACCACATAAAAATCCGTCGGTCGCCGCCGATATCCCCATTCAGGCATATCAATCGAGTGGCGACCTGCCGAGTCCGTGCAGCCAGGAGGCACGGAGCCGGGGACCCAAAGATCCCGTCATCCCCCGGGATCAGGGGTGAATCGGCGCGTTCAGCGCCGTAGGGCGACTTCCAGGCCCGAATCCGTCAGCTAACCCGGTAGGCGTTCGTGGAAGACACAAGGAGAAATCCTGTCTACCTCCCTGCATAACCCCCGTCTGTCCCGTCTCGCCCTGAAGGGCGCCGCACTCACGATGACCGTGACGGCCGGAGGTGCGGTTCTCCATGCCGTGCCGGCCGGGGCGCAGACGGTGAGCGAATCGGCCGTCAGGCTCACCGCGGTGTCCAGCACCGCCGAGACGGCCACCACCAGGTCGGCCAAGGCGGCGAAGAGCGCCAGGTCGGCCAAGGCGGCGAAGGCCGCCAGGCAGAAGGTGAGGGCCCACAAGGCCGTCGCCGTCGCCAAGCACCAGATCGGCGACCCGTACCGGTACGGGGCCACGGGTCCTGGTGCGTTCGACTGCTCCGGACTCGTCCAGTACGCCTGGAAGAAGGCCGGGGTGCGACTCCCGCGCGTGACGAGCAGCCAGTTCGCCCGCATTCGGCACAAGGTCTCCTGGCGGAAGCTCAAGCCGGGCGACCTGATGTTCTTCAACGGGCTGGGCCACGTCGGCATGTACGTCGGCCACGGCAAGATGATCCATTCGCCGAGGACCGGCGAACGGGTGCGCATCGACAAACTGGGCGGATGGCGGAAGTCGTCGTTCGTCGGCGCGGTGCGTCCCGGCGCGTGACAACAGGCCCCGCCCGGACCCTCCCCGGTCCGGGCCGGGGCCTGTCGCATGTCCGGCTTCCTGCTGCGAACCGCAGGTCCCGCCTTGCGGAGAGGGCGTGGGCCCGGTCTCGTGAAGGGGGCGTGCGGGCCGCGGGCCGACTAGCATCGGGCCGTGTCCTCGCAGGTGCGTCCGTCCCTCCGCGGTCCGCGTCTGCTCCTGCCCGTCCTGCTGCTGGCGGCGGTTCTCGTGGTCGCCGACGCGCCGCCCGGCGCCGTCCTGCCCGCCGGGGCGCGCGATCTGTGGGCCGGCGGCGGTCAGGTGGTCCGCGGCGGACGGTCCGTGGTCGTGGGGCATCGCGCCGAGCCCGGCGTGCTCGCCGATCTCGCCCGGCGCGCCGACCTCGCCGGTCGGCGGGTGTCCGCGCTGCTCGGCCGGCCGGTACGCGCGCTGGTCGTCGTACCGGACTCCGACGCCGAGGCGGCCGGGCTGGCGGGCACGGGCCCGCTGGACGGGCTGGCCGCGGTGGCCGACGGCCCGAGGGTGATCATCGTCCCCGGCTCCTTCGCGCGGCTCACCCCCACCGGACGCGACGTCGTCCTCACCCACGAGCTCACGCACGTCGCCGCGGGCACCGACCGGCTGCCCGTCTGGCTCTACGAAGGATTCGCCGACTACGTGGCCTACCGCGACGCCGGACTCCCCGTCAGGACGGCCGCCGCCGAACTCGCCGCCGAAGTACGGGCCGGCCGGCTGCCGAGCGAGTTGCCCGGAGCCGCGGCTTTCGCCCCCACGGCAGCCGACCCCGGACGGCTCGCGCGGGCGTACCAGGAGGCCTGGATGGCGTGTCGCTTCCTCGCAGACCGGTTCGGTGACGGGACCCTGGTACGGCTCTACCGTGATGCCCGCGTGGCCGGCGTCGATCAGGCGCTCGCCTCCGTGGGGCTGACCGCCGAGACACTGGCGGCACGGTGGCGCGAGTACGTACGAGAGCAGCTCGCGTGAAGGGGAGGCAGATGAGCGAGCGGAACGACCCGCCCCGGGAGGGGGACGAGCCCGCGGGAGCGGTCGCCAGAGGGGCCGACGAGCCCGGTACGGCGGTCGCGGCGGGCCACGGTGGCGGTGTGGCCATCAGGGACGACGAGGACGGGCGCCCCGGCGACGGCGGCCCGCCGGAACCCTCCGGCACCACCGAACCCCCTGAGTCCCCAGGTCACCCCGACGACCCGGACGACCCGGACACCTCCGGTCCCACCCCCGGCGAACGCCCCGACGCGGACGCCGACCCCGACACCGAGGACCCCCGCCACCTCCATCCCCCCACCCCCGACGAGCGCCCCCACGCGAAGGACGCCGAGAACCCCGCCGAGAACCCCGCCGAGAACCCCGCCGAGAACTCCGCCGAGAGCGCGGACGCCCCGGGCAAGCCCGGCAAGGGCCGAGGCGACGGCAAGGGCGGCAAGGGCGGCAAGCGTGGCAAGGGTGGTAAAGGCGGAAAGGACGGCGCGGGCCGCCCCGGCGACCCGTCGGACAGCACCACCACCCCCGAGGACGCCCCCGACGACGCCGACCCCCGTCCCGGCCCCGGCGACCTGGTAGGAACGGCGGAACACCTGATCGCCCGAGAACGGCAACGCGCCGAATCCCGCTCCAGGCGCGCCGCCGGCATCGCCCTGGCCCTGGTCGGCGGCGTGATCCTGGCCGTGGCCGCGTTCACCACCCCGTGGCGGGTCCTGGCCGCCGGCGCGCCCGCCGTCACCCCCGACCCCGCCCGCGACTTCAGCGCCGCCCAGATCGCCAGGGCGCAGGCGTTCGACGCCGCCACCTCCCTGCCCGGCTACATCTCGCTCGGCATCACGGTCCTGTTCGCCGGGCTGCTGGTCCTGACGCCGTTCGTGGCGAAGGTGCTGGGGGTGCTCAGGGGCCCGTGGTGGGTGCGGGTGGTCCTCGGCGTGGTGGTGCTCACCGCGATCACCGAGGTGCTGCGGTGGCCGCTCGGCATGTGGTTCGAGACGATCCTGCGCGACTACGGCCTGTCCACCCAGGACTGGGCGGGCTGGACCGTCGACCGGCTCAAGAACACCGGCGTCGGCGTGGTGCTGCTGTCCGTCATGCTGCTCGCCCTGGTGGCGCTGGCGCGCAAGGTGCGCCGCTGGTGGATCCCGGCCGCCGTGGGCGCGTTCGCGCTCACGCTGGGCGTGTCGTACGTCTACCCGGTGGTGTTCGAGCCGCTGTTCAACGACTTCACCTCCATGCCGCAGGGCTCGCTGCGGTCGGACCTGCTGGCCATGGCCGAGCGGGACGGCGTCCCGGTCAAGGACGTGCTGGTCGCCGACGCCTCGCGGCGCACCACGGCGCTCAACGCGTACGTGTCGGGCTTCGGGGCCACGCGCCGGATCGTCGTCTACGACACGCTGCTGAAGGCGCCGGAGTCGGAGGTCGAGCTGGTGGTCGCGCACGAGCTGGGCCACGCCAAGCACGCCGACGTGCTCGACGGCACCCTGCTCGGCGGCCTGCTGGCCGGGTGGGGCACGATCGTCCTGTTCCTGCTGGTCGGCCCGCTGCGGCGGCGTACGGGGATCGCCTCGGTCGCCGACCCGCGGGCGATCGGCGTGCTCATGGGCCTGATGACCCTGGGCTCGATGGTCACCGACCCGGCCCAGAACCTGATCACGCGGCACGTGGAGGCGCGGGCCGACGTGCACGCCCTCGACCTCACCAGGGACCCGGCCACGTTCGTCGCGATGCAAAAACGCCTGGCCATAACCAACATTTCCGACTTGTCGCCGGATGCGGTGGAATATGTGCTCTATGCCTCCCATCCCTCCACCCCCGAGCGCATCGCCCTGGCCCGGTCGTGGGCGAAGCTGAACGGCGTCCCCGAACCGTGACCAACGTGGTCTTCGTGACGAACGACTTCCCGCCCAGACCGGGCGGCATCCAGTCGTTCGTGCACGGACTCGCGCTCCGCACACCGGGTGTGGCGGTCTACGCCCCCACCTGGCCGGGGTGCGAGGAGTTCGACCGGCGTCAGCCGTACCGGGTCGTACGGCACCCGACGCGGCTGATGCTGCCCACTCCGGCCGTCGCGCGCACGGCGGCCGGGCTGGTGGCCGAGCACCGCGCCGAGACCGTGGTCTTCGGCGCGGCCGCGCCGCTCGGCCTGCTCGCGCCGCGCCTGCGCGCGGCGGGCGCGCGGCGGGTGGTGATGCTCACCCACGGCCACGAGGCGTCGTGGGCGGGCGCGCCGGGCTTCCGTTCGGTGCTGCGCAGGATCGGCGCGCACGCCGACGTGGTCACCTACCTGGGCGACTACACGCGCGAGCGCCTGGCGGCGGCGATCCCCGCGCACAAGCTCGTACGCCTGGCGCCCGGCGTCGACGCCGGCCAGTTCCACCCGCGGGCCGCCAAGGCGGCGCTGGGCCTCGACGGCCGGCCGGTGGTCGCCTGCGTGTCCAGGCTGGTCCCGCGCAAGGGCCAGGACCAGCTCATCCGGGCCTGGCCCCGCGTGCTGCGCGCGGTGCCGGGCGCGGTGCTGCTGCTGGTGGGCGGCGGCCCGTACCGGTCGCGGCTGGAGCGCATGGCGGGCGGCCGCGAGTCGATCAGGTTCACCGGTACGGTCCCCGCCGCGAGCCTGCCCGGCTACTACGCGGCGGCGGACGTCTTCGCCATGCCCTGCCGCACCCGCTGGAACGGCGTGGACGTCGAGGGCCTCGGGATCGTCTTCCTGGAGGCGTCGGCGACCGGCCTGCCGGTGGTCGCGGGCAACTCCGGCGGCGCGCCGGACGCCGTACGCCCGGGGGAGACCGGCCTGGTCGTGGACGGCGAGGACGTCGCGGACGTCGCCCAGGCCGTTGTCGACCTGCTCGCCGACCCGGCGCGGGCGCGCAAGATGGGCGCGTGCGGCCGGGACTGGATCACCCGCGAGTGGACGTGGGACCAGGTCGCCACCCGCTTCCATGCCCTTCTCTGAGCCCTCCTCTAACCTTTGGTGGACCCCAGCGTGAGCCCGGCGACGAACTGCTTGTGCAGGAGCTGGAAGACGATCAGCGTGGGCAGCGCCACCAGCACGGACCCGGCCGCCAGCAGGTTGTAGTCGGTGAAGAACTGGCCGCGCAGGTTGTTCAGCGCCGAGGTCACCGGCAGCTTGTCGCCCGAGGACATCAGCACCAGCGCCCACAGGAAGTCGTTGTACATCCAGGTGAACTCCAGGGTGGCCAGCGCCGCCAGCACCGGCCGGCACAGCGGCAGCGTGAGCCGCCAGTAGCGCTTCCACACGCTCGCGCCGTCCACGAGGGCCGCCTCGGTGATCTCCTCGGGGATCGTCCGCATGAAGTTGGCGATGACGAAGACGCAGAAGCCGAACTGGAACGCCACGTGGATGAGGATCAGCCCGAGGTAGGAGTCGTAGAGCGACTGGGAGTCCGACAGCCAGGCGGGCAGCGGCACCAGCGTGTAGAGGGTGTAGAGCGGGGTGATGAGCACCTGCGGCGGCATCAGGTTCCCGGCGGTGAACACGATCAGCAGCACCTTGCGCCCGGGGACGCGCACCCGCGCGACGGCGAACGCCGTGAACGAGGCCAGGAACAGCGTCACCAGCAGCCCGGGGACGACGATGATCAGCGTGTTCAGGTAGTAGTGGGGCAGCTCGGCCTGGCTCCACGCCTTGGCGTAGTAGTCCAGCGTGAGATGCTCGGGCAGCGAGAAGTAGCCCAGCCTGGCCGTCTCCTCGTACGGCCGCAGCGAGGCGTAGAGCGACAGGGCCAGCGGCAGGAACCAGCCCAGCGCCACCAGCGCCAGGAAGGCGTGCAGCAGGATCCGCAGCGGCCGCACGGGCCGGCGCGCGGGCGCGCGCCGGCCCTGGGCCGGGGGAGCGGGGGCGGGCGCGGTGAGCGTCATCGCTCCTCCTTGAACAGCTGCGACAGGTACGTGACGATGAACCCCAGCGAGGTCGCCAGCAGGATCACGGCGATGGCCGAGCCGAAGCCGATGCGGCTGGCCTCGCCCACGATGTTCTCGGTGACCAGCACCGACAGCAGCTCCAGGCCGTTCCTGCCCTTGTTGACGGCGTAGACGATGTCGAACGCGCGCAGCGCCTCGATCACGGTGATGACCAGCACGATCACGTTGACCGGCCGCAGCGTCGGGAACACCACGCGGAAGAAGGCCTGCGCCTCGCTGGCCCCGTCGATGGCGGCGGCCTCCTTCAGCGCCGGGTCCACGGCCTTGAGCCCGGCCAGATAGATGATCATGACGTACCCGACGTGCCGCCAGCCGGCCGCGAGCATCACGACCCAGATGTTGATCGAACGGTCGCCCAGCCAGTCCACGGTCAGGCCGGTCACCGCGTTCAGCACGCCGTAGTCGGAGGAGTAGACGAGCTGCGCGATGAAGCCCACCACGGCCAGCGACAGCACGACCGGCATGTACAGCGCGCTCTGGTAGACCCGCGACAGCCGCAGCCGCCGGTCCAGCAGTACCGCGCAGAACAGCCCGAACGGCGTCGCGACCAGCCCCAGGAAGCCCAGCCACAGCACGTTGTTGCGCACGGCCGACCAGAACGGCGGGTAGGCGGTGGCCAGGTCGTGGTAGTTGCGCCCGCCCACCCACTCGATCGGCCCGATGCCGTTCCAGTCGGTGCCGGACAGCGCGGCGGAGGCCAGCGTGGGCCCCCAGATGAGGCCCACGTTGACGATGACGGCCATCCCCAGCCCGATGACCAGGACGGTCACGTCGCGGGCGGAGTAGCGACGGGTCTTGACGGTCATCAGCGGAAGAGGTTGGCCTTCTGCTTCTCGATGCTCACCAGCAGGGAGTCGATCTCGTCCGGCTTGCCGACGAACGCCTGGAGGGAGGGGATCATCACGGTCGAGGCGAAGTCCGGCCGGGTGTCGCGGTCGAGGAACTGCGCCAGGTGGGTGGCCTGGGAGACCAGCTCCGCGCCGCGCTTCTGCAGGGCGCTGTAGCCGCCGGTGTCGGCCTTGGAGCTGGCGGCGAGCGTGCCGGGGTCGAGCTTGGTCGCCTCGTTCTGGGAGGAGCCCTTGGCCAGGTGCCTGAGCAGGGCCTTGGCGCCGTCCACGTTCCTGGCCTTGGCCGAGATCATGTAGCCGTCGATGGGGGCGTCGATCGAGTCGGTGCCGTACGCGGGGTTGATCTCGGGGAAGGTGAAGAAGTCGAGGTCGTCGCGGTCGGCCTCGGGGAACTGCTGGGCGACGAACATGCCGAGCAGGATCATGCCGGTCTTCTTCTGCGCGAGCGACTGCCCGGCCTCCTGCCAGGTACGCCCGAGGGCGGCCGGCTGGTGGAACTCCATCAGCCCCCGCCAGGTGTCGAAGACCTGCTTGACCCGGGGGTCGGTCCACGACTCCTTGCCGGCCATGAGCGAGATGTGGAAGTCGTAGCCGTTCGTGCGCATGTTCAGGATGTCGAACGTGCCCATCGCCGGCCAGCCGTCCTTGTCGGCGAACGCGATCGGCACCAGCCCGTCGGCCTTCATCCTCCTGGCCAGGGCGGTGAACTCGTCCAGGGTTTTCGGCGGCTCGTACCCCTTGGCCCGCCACAGGCTCTTGCGGTAGAAGACGGCCCACGGATAGTAGGTGAACGGCACGAAGTACTGCTTGCCGTCGATGCCGGTCGACTGGTCCTTGAACGCCTGCGTGTAGTCGCCCCCGATCTCCTGCCACACGTCGGAGATGTCGGTCGCCAGGCCCTGCTGGGCGAAGAACTGCATCCGGTAGCCGGCGAACCAGGTGAACACGTCGTCGGGCGTGCCCTTGAGATAGCGGTTGATGTTCTCCTGGAACGTGTTGTGGTCGACCGTGTTGACCTTCGGGACGGCCTGGGTGAAGCCCTTGAGCACGGTCTCCAGGGCCTTCTTGGGGACCTCGTCGGAGGCGTTCGAGCCGATGGTGACCGTGCCGAGCCCGCCGCCGGACGACCTGCCGGGCGCGGTGGAGGGGCTGCCGGACCCGCAGCCGGCGAGCACGGCGGGCACGCCGAAGGCGGCGGCTCCGAGGAGTAGACGGCGGCGGGAGATCGGCATACGTCGGTCCATGGTGGTTCCTCCTTGCCGGACCCTTCAGATTCCCCCGAGTTCGCTCACACCCATTCATCGAAAGACGAACTGTCACGGCTGTCAACGCACTATTTCATGACGTTTTCGACGCATTCAGCAGGTCGATGTCATGTCATGATGCGAACGGGATGGTGTCGGAACCTGTTGGGATCTGGTGATGCGATGCTCGCCCCGCAGCGTCAGCAGGCGATCCTGGACCTCGTCCGGCAGAACGGCGGCGTCAGGGTCGTGGACCTGGTGCGCGCGTTCGGCGTCTCCGACATCACGATCCGGCGCGACCTGGAACTGCTGGCCGAGCGTGGCCTGCTGGCCAAGGTGCACGGCGGCGCGACCACCATCGGCTCCACCAACGAGCCCGGCTTCGCGGCCAAGTCCGTCCAGCAGGAGGAGGAGAAGCAGGCCATCGCCGGGCACGCCGCCGCGCTCGTACGTCCGGGCACGGCCGTGGCCCTGTCGGCCGGCACCACCACCTGGACGCTCGCCCACCACCTGGGCCAGGTCCCGGGGCTGACCGTCGTGACGAACTCCGTCCGGATCGCCGACGTCTTCCAGCACGCCGGCCGCCCCGACCAGACGGTCGTGCTCACCGGCGGCGTGCGCACCCCCTCGGACGCGCTCGTCGGCCCGGTCGCGGTCGCCGCGATCCGCCAGCTCAACGTGGACCTGCTGTTCCTGGGCGTGCACGGCATGACCGCCAGGGCGGGCTTCACCACGCCCAACATGATGGAGGCCGAGACCGACCGGGCGCTGGTCGAGGCGGCCTCCAGGCTCGTGGTGCTGGCCGACCACACCAAGTGGGGCACCGTCGGCATCAGCACGATCGCCCGGCTCGACGAGGCGGACGTGGTCGTCTCCGACACCGGCCTGCCGGAGGCGGCCAGACAGGCGCTGTCGGAGCGGGCGGGCCGGCTCGTCCTGGCACAGGCGCCGCCCGTCACCGGGTAGCGGGCCCGTCATCCGGCGACGGGCCCGCCTCCGGACGGCGGCCTCAAGCGACCGCCGCCGACAGCCGGTCGTACTGCTCGTCGGAGAGCTTGACCGACAGCGCCGCCACGTTCTCCTCCAGGTGGCCGATCGAGGAGGTGCCCGGGATCGGGATCACGGTGGGGGAGCGGCGCAGCAGCCAGGCCAGCGACGCCTGGGCCGGGGTGACGCCGATCTCGGCCGCCACCGCCGCCAGCGGCGTGCCGGGCCCGGCGTGGGAGCCCGCCGCGATCGGGAAGAAGGGCAGGAACGCGATGCCGTGCGCGGCGGCGTGGTCCACGACGTCCTCGTGCTGCCGGGTGGCCAGGTTGTACAGGTTCTGCACGGCCGCGACCGGCGTGATCTCCGCCGCCTGGCGCAGCTCCTCGGCGCTCACCTCCGACAGGCCGATGTGCCGGACCTTGCCCTCGTCCCTGAGCTGCTTGAGCGCGCCGACCTGGTCGGCGAGCGGGTAGGCGGGGTCGAGGCGGTGGAGCTGGAGCAGGTCGATGCGCTCCACCCGCAGCCGGCGCAGGCTCAGCTCGGCCTGCTGGCGCAGGTAGGCCGGGTGGCCGAGCGGCACCCACTCGGCGGGCGAGGGCCGCAGCACGCCGATCTTGGTGGCCACCGCCACGCCGTCCCCGTACGGGTGCAGCGCCTCGGCGATCAGCTCCTCGTTGGCGCCGAGCGCGTAGGAGTCGGCGGTGTCGAAGAGGTTCACCCCCAGCTCGGCCGCCCGGCGCAACACGGCCACGGCGCCCGCCCGGTCCGCCGGCGCCTCCCAGACGGGCGCCTCCAGGGCCGAGCGCGAAGGGTCGGGGGCGTCGGCCAGCCGCATCGACCCGTACCCGATCCGGCGCACCTCAAGGTCTCCGCCAATGGTGAACGTCTGTACAGTTTCGCGAGGAATTTCTCTCATGGACGTCACGCTAGAAGCTCACATGGATGTGAGATGCAAGCGGGTGTGAGGAGCATCACGTGAAGATCGGCGCTCTCTCGGCGGAGACCGGGGTCAGCCCCCGGTTGCTGCGTTACTACGAGGAGCAGGGCCTGCTGACCTCGTTCCGGGCCGACGGCGGTCACCGGCGCTACGGCACGGACGCGCCCGTCGTGGTCCGCCGCATCCGCACCCTCCTGGCCGCCGGCCTGCCGACCAAGGTCATCAAGGACGTGCTCCCGTGCGCCTCCGGCTCCGGCGACGTGCTGGACGCGTGCACCCTGGGCCAGCTGCGCGGCCGGCTCACCGGCCTGGACGAGCAGCTGGCCGAGCTCCAGGCCACCCGCCAGGCCCTGGCCGCGATCCTGACCGCGACCGAGCGGGCCGGCGAGCTGGTGGGGGCCGCCTGACGGCTCAGTGGCCGTAGAGCTCGTCGATCTCCTTGGCGTAGTCGCGCATCACCAGGTTGCGCTTGACCTTCAGCGTCGGCGTCAGGTGGCCGCTCTCCTCGGTGAGGTCGGCGTCGAGGATCGTGAACTTCTTGATCTGCTCGGCCTTCGACACCGTGCTGTTGGCCCGGTCGACGGCCTCCTGGACCTGCGCCAGGATCGCCGGGTCGGCGCGCAGCTCGGCCACGCTCCGGCCGGCGGGCGTCGCCTCGGGGTCGAGCGTGACCAGCGCGGCGACGAAGGGACGACCCTCGCCGACGATCATGGCCTGGGAGACCAGCGGGTGGGCGCGCAGCGCGTCCTCCAGCGGGCCGGGGGCGACGTTCTTGCCCGCGGCCGTCACCAGGATCTCCTTCTTGCGGCCGGTGATGCGCAGGTAGCCGTCGGCGTCGAGCTCGCCCACGTCGCCCGTGTGGTACCAGCCCTCGGCGTCGACCGCCTCGGCGGTGGCCGCGTCGTTCTTCCAGTAGCCGTGGAAGACGTTGCGGCCGCGGGCCAGGATCTCGCCGTCGTCGCCGATGCGGATCGAGACGCCGGGCAGCGGCTTGCCGACCGTGCCGATCTTGTTGGCGCCCGGCATGTTGACCGAGACGGGGGCGGAGGTCTCGGTCAGGCCGTAGCCCTCGAAGACCTCGATGCCGACGCCCCTGAAGAAGTGGCCGAGACGGTCGCCGAGCGCCGAGCCGCCGGAGACCGCGGCCGACAGCCGGCCGCCGGTGGCCGCGCGCAGCTTGGCGTAGACCAGCCGGTCGAACAGCAGGTGGCGCAGGCGCAGGCCGAGCGGCGCGCCGCCGGACGCCTCGGCCTTGCTCCAGGCCACCGCCACGTCGACGGCGCGGGCGAAGATCTTGCCCTTGCCGCCCGCGGCGGCCTTCTGCTCGGCGCCGTTGTAGACCTTCTCGAACACGCGCGGCACGCCCAGCAGGAACGTCGGCTTGAAGTCCTGGAGGTCGGGGGCGACGTTCTTCATGTTCGGGGTGTGCGCCATGATCGCGCCGGCCTCGACCAGCACCACCTGGATCATCCGCGCGAAGATGTGCGCGAGCGGCAGGAACAGCAGCGCCGCCGGGTCCTTGGAGCTGAACAGCGGCTCCAGCGGGCCGCGCAGCACGTTGAGCGCGGTGAACAGCAGGTTGTCGTGGGTGATCCGGCAGCCCTTGGGACGGCCGGTGGTGCCCGAGGTGTAGACGACGGTGGCCAGGTCGGCGGCGACGACCCGCTTCCTGCGCTCCTCAACGGCCGAGTCGGGCACGCCCTCGGCGTCGAGCCGCCCCTCGACCCGCCAGACGGCCTTCAGCTCGGGCGCGGCCTCCCGGACGGTCTCCTCGTGCGCGTCGAGCTCGACGAAGGCGGCCTTGGCCTCGCTGTCGGCCAGGATCCACCGGACCTGCTCCACCGACGAGGTCTCGTAGATCGGCACGGTGACCGCGCCCACGGACCAGAGGGCGTAGTCGACCAGCGTCCACTCGTAACGCGTGCGCGACATCAGCGCGACCCGGTCACCGTGCTCGATCCCGGCCGCGATGAGACCCCTGGCCACCTCGACCACCTGGTCGCGGAACTCGCCCGCGGTCACCACGGGCCAGCCGTCGTCGGTCTTGCGGCGCATGATCACGGTGCCGGGCTCCCGCTCGGCCCGGTCGAAGACCGTGTCCGGCAGGCTCGCTGAGGCAGGCACATCGACCAGGACGGGGACGCTGTACTCGCGCACGAACTTTCAACTCCTCTACAGGGACCGCCTGGACGTTACCGCCTTAAGTTACGCGTCGGTAGCATCGTCATGGGAGCGTTATGAAGGGCGTTCATCACGCTAGCAGCCGTCCCACCTAGGATTTCCCCATGAGGGTCCACGTGGTGAGTGACGTGCACGGCAGGGCCGACGCGCTGGCCCGGGCGGGCGACGGCGCCGACGCGCTGGTGTGCCTGGGCGACCTGATCCTCTTCATCGACTACGACGACCACTCCAACGGCATCTTCGCCGACCTGTTCGGCGCGGAGCGGGCCGCCGAGTTCATCGCCCTGCGCACGGCCAAGCGCTTCGACGAGGCCAGGGCCATGTCGGCGCGCCTGTGGGCCTCCCTCGACGGCGACCCCCGCGAGCACATCGAGCGCAACGTCCGCGCCCAGTACGCCACCCTCTTCGCCGCCATGCCCACCCCCGCCTACCTGACCTACGGCAACGTCGACATTCCCCGTCTGTGGCCCGACTACCTCAAACCGGGTCATCAGGTGCTCGACGGCCAGGTGGTGGAGATCGGCGGCCTGCGCTTCGGCTTCGTCGGCGGCGGCCTCAAGACCCCCTACCGCACCCCGTACGAGCTCGGCGACGACGAGTACGCCGCCAAGGTCGAGGCGATCGGCGAGGTCGACGTGCTGTGCTGCCACATCCCGCCCGCCCTGCCCGAGCTGCTCTACGACGTCGTGGCCAGGCGGTTCGAGCGCGGCAGCGAGGCCACGCTGGAGGCGATCCGGCGCACCCAGCCGCGCTACGCCCTGTTCGGCCACGTCCACCAGCCCCTCCACCGCCGCGCCCGCGTCGGCCGCACCGAGTGCGTGAACGTCGGCCACTTCCGTGGAAAGGGTGAGCCGTTCGTCCTGGAATGGTGAGCCAGGCGCCCGGTGACCGGCGCTCCGCCGCAACGGGCGGATTCTGCATTACGGTGGTCGCATGGCTGATCGCACCACTTCGAGCACCACCGTCGGCGCCGCCCGCGCCGAGGTCATGGCGGTCATCGCCGACTTCCCCGCCTACCCGGAATGGGCAGGTTCGATCAAGAGCGCCGAGGTCGTGGGCATGGGCCCCGACGGGCGCGCCGAGCGGGTGCGGTTCGTCCTCGACGCGGGCGTGATCAACGACACCTACACCCTCGCCTACACCTGGGAAGGCGACGAGGGCGTGCGCTGGCAGGTGGTCGAGCCGGGCAAGATGGTCGGCGACCTGCGCGGAAGTTACCAGCTTGCCGAGACGGGCAGAGGCACCGACGTGACGTACGAGCTCACCGTCGACCTCACGGTGCCCATGATCGGGATGATCAAGCGCAAGGCCGAGAAGGTGATCGTGGACACCGCGCTCAAGGGCCTGAAGAAGCGCGTAGAGGGCCGTCCCCGGTGAGCCCCCGGGTCCTGCTCTTCACCGGCAAGGGCGGCGTGGGCAAGACCACCGCCGCCGCCGCGACCGCCACACTGGCCGCCGAGCGCGGGCTCAAGACGCTGATCGTCTCCACCGACACCGCCCACTCGCTGGCCGACGCGCTCGCCGTCGAGCCCGGCGAGATCGCGCCGGGCCTCCACCTGCACCAGGTCGACACGCAGAAGACGCTGGAGCGCCACTGGGGAGAGCTGCAGCACTACGCCAGGGGCGTGCTCACCGAGCTGGGCCTCGACGAGATCACCTCCGAGGAGATCACCGTGCTGCCCGGCGCCGAGGAGGTCATCGCCCTCCTCGAACTGCGCGAGCACGCCCGCCACGGCGCCTGGGACGTCATCGTGATCGACTGCGCCCCCACCGCCGAGACGCTGCGGCTGCTGGCCCTGCCCGAGGCGCTCGACTGGCACGTCACCAGGCTCATGCCGGTCGGCCGCAAGCTCGTCAAGGTCGTCTCGCCGTTCATGCGCAGCGTGGCCCGGGTCAGCGCGCCCGGCGAGGACGTCATGAGCGCCGCCGAGCGTTTCCACCGCGGCCTGATGGAGGTGCGCGAGCTGCTCACCGGCGACAGCGCGTCCGTGCGGCTCGTGCTCACCCCCGAGGCCGTGGTGCTCGCCGAGGCCAGGCGCACCCTCACCTCGCTCAACCTCTACGGCTACCGCGTCGACGCGGTCATCGCCAACCGCGTCTTCCCGGCCGGCGGCGCCGACGAGTGGCGGAGCAAGTGGGTGGACGCCCAGTCGCGGCTGCTGGCCGAGGCCGAGGAGTCGTTCGCGCCGCTGCCCATCCACACCATTCCGTACCTGCCCGCCGAGCCGGTCGGCCGGCGCGCGCTGGCCGAGGTGGGCGCCTCCGTCTACGGCGAGGCCGACCCGTTCGCGGCGCCCGCCGTCGAGCCGCCGCTGCGGCTGAGCGCCGACGAGCTGACGCTCGCCCTGCCCGGCGCCGACCGCGACGACGTCGACCTGGCCCGCAAGGGCGACGAGCTCATCATCACCGCCGGTCCGTACCGCAGGATCCTGGCGTTGCCGGCGGCGCTGGCCCGCAGGAGGATCGGCTCCGCCGTGCTCCGCGACGGCGTCCTGAGAATACGGTTCAGTGTGGGGAGCGAATCCGCCTCCGAATGAGTTGAGCAGGATGAGCGAACCGTACTCAGGGAGGGCCAGATGACCGAGAACAACGACAGGGATCCCATCGGCACCGTCGCCGACGAGGCCCGCAAGCTGTTCGACACGATCCAGGGGCGCGCCACGCGCCAGGTCGGCAAGACCGTCTACAACTCCTTCACGGGCGGCGGCGCCCGCAAGGAGAAGGACGTGTGGAGCGAGGCGGTGTCCGAGCCCCACGACGAGTACATCTGCCGCGCCTGCCCGGTGTGCCGGGCGATCGCGGCCCAGCGGGAGTCGGGCTCCGACGTGACCGGCCACCTGGTGGCCGCGGGCGGCGAGCTGTTCGCCGCGGTGCGCGGGGCGTTCGACGCGCTGAGCAGGCCCGCCCCCCGCGGGCCGCGCGACACCCGTGACCGCGATCGCGGCGACGTGGAACACATAGATCTGGGATAGGGAGACACGCGGCATGCTCACGATCGGTGTCGACATCGGCGGTACCAAGGTCGCCGCGGGCGTGGTCGACGACAACGGCGAGATCGTCGAACACACCCTCAGGCCGACCGCGGCCGACCGGCCCGACGTGGTCGCCGAGACGGTCGCGGACGTCGTCCGCGAGCTGTCACGCGACAGGGACGTCGAGGCGGTCGGCGTCGGCGCGGCCGGGTTCGTCGACGAGACCCGCTCGATCGTGCGTTTCGCCCCCAATCTCGCCTGGCGCGAGGAGCCGCTGCAGAAGAAGATCAGCGACCTGGTCGGCCTGCCCGTCGTGATCGAGAACGACGCCAACGCCATGGCCTGGGGCGAGACCACGTTCGGCGCCGGGCGCGGCCAGTCCCACGTGGTGTGCCTGACCCTCGGCACCGGCATCGGCGGCGGCATCGTCATCGACGGCGCCCTCTACCGCGGCCGCTGGGGCATGGGCGCCGAGCTCGGCCACATGCAGGTCGTGCCCGAGGGCCGGGTGTGCGGCTGCGGCAACCTCGGCTGCTGGGAGCAGTACGCCAGCGGCCAGGCCCTGGTCAAGGAGGCCAGGGAGATCGCGGCCCGGCAGCCCGAACGCGCCGAGATCCTGCTCGGCCTGTCCGGCGGCCGGATCGAGGGCGAGGAGGTCACCGAGGCCGCCCGGTTGGGCGACAAGGTCGCGCTGGCCGCCTTCCGCAGCCTGGCCGACTGGCTCGGGCAGGGCATGGCCGACCTGGCCGCCGTGCTCGATCCCGGCTGCTTCATCGTCGGCGGCGGCGTCTCGCGGGCCGCCGACCTGTTCCTGGACGAGGCCCGCGAGGTGTTCGCCAGGCAGCTCACCGGCCACGGCCACCGGCCGCTCGCCGAGATCCGGCTGGCCGAGCTGGGCGCGTCCGCGGGTGTGGTCGGGGCCGCCGACCTGGCCCGGCGGCGCTAGCGCGTGCTGGTCAGGGTCGCCTCGTACAACGTGCGGAGCATGCGTGACAGCGTGCCCGCGTTGCGCCGGGTGCTCGCCGCGATGCGGGCCGACCTGGTCTGCGTCCAGGAGGCGCCCAGGTTCGCCCGGTGGCGGGCCAGGCGCCGGGCCTTGGCCGAGGCCGGCGGGCTGCGCGTGGCCACGCCGGGGCGCGCCGGCGGCGTGTGCGTGCTGGCCGGGCCGCGGGTCCGGGTGCTGGAGGCGCGGCTCCACCGGCTCAAGGCGTTCCCCGGCCTGGAGCGGCGGGTGCTCGCCGTCGCCGTCGTCGAGATCGGCGGCGCGCGGCTGGCCGTCGGCTCGCTCCACCTCGACCTCCACCTCGCCGCCCGGCTGCGGCACGCGGGCGAGGCCATGTCCCTCATGGAACGGGCGGCCGCCGCGCACGACGCCGCGATCGTGGTCGGCGCCGACGTCAACGAGCGGCGTCACCAGCCGGCCTGGCGTTTCCTGGCCGCCCGGCTCACCGACTGCCACGCCGTCGCGCCCTCGGGCGACGGGCTGACCTTCCCCGCCGCGCGGCCCGCCGAGCGCATCGACGCGGTGTTCGCCGCGCGCGGGACGAGCGTCCTGTCCTGCGGCGGAGTGGCGGCCGGGAACGCCGATCTGGCCGGGGCCAGCGACCATCTGCCGGTGCTCGCGGAGTTGCAGGTTGGACTCTGACGGGCGAGCCGCCCGGGGCAGCCCGTAGCATTTGCTCATGACCCGTCGCTCTCAGCGGCGTGCGCTCTCCGTCCTTCTGGCGACGTCCGTGGCCTTGCCGCAGGTCACGCCCGCCGCGCATGCCGAGCCCCGTCCCGCCGCCGAGGCGTGGCAGAAATCGACGAGCGCGCGCCTCGACGCGGACGGCTCGCTCTCCGACGTGCTCGCCGTCTCGCCGGGCGACGTGTGGGCGGTCGGCCAGCAGGAGATCTGGGACGTCTGGAAGAACCGCGGCACGATCCGCCACTGGAACGGCACCGCCTGGAGCGAGGTGGCCGTGCGCGACGCCACCGCCGCCGGCAACCTGCGCGGCCTGGCCGCCGCCGGCGCCTCCGACGTGTGGGCGGTCGGCGACGGGCACGACGGCCTGCCCTACCTGGCCCACGGCGACGTCACCGGCTTCGACCGGGTCCGGCCGCAGGGGCTGCACGCCGGCGACTGGCTGGGCGGCATCGACGCCAAGCAGGGCCGGGTGGTCGCGGTCGGCAGCCGGGAGAAGTACGGGCTCATCCTCACCGGCCAGGGCAACAGCTGGACCGTCCAGCAGACCAAGGAGAAGGGCGCGCTCTACGCGGTCGCCTCGGGCTTCGCCGTCGGCGACACCGGCGGCGCGCCGCTGATCATGCACTACACGTCGGGGGCCTGGAAGTCGATGTCCGTGCCCGCCGTCCCCGGCGGCTACCTGCGCGACATCCAGGTCGACAGCTCCAAGCGCGCGGTGGCCGTGGGCGGCGTCTACCACGGCCCGGGCGAGATCTCGCCGCTCGTGCTCACCTGGAACGGCAAGCGCTGGCAGCGCCTGGCGATCCCGGCCACCGGCGCCCGCCTCTACGGCGTCACCGGCGACGGCAAGGGCCGCTACTGGATGACCGGCTACGACCCCGAGCAGGCGGCCCAGCCGTTCGTGATGCGCTGCGAGAAGGACGCCTGCCAGATCATCCGCGGCGCCGCCGAGAAGGGCCGCGACAGCGTGCGCCTCCAGGCGGTGGCCTACCTGGCCGGCAAGGGCGCGCTGTGGGCGGTCGGCCACGCGGTCGACACGGCCGACCGCTACTCCGACGTGGTGGAGTCCTTCGCCCCCCGCACCACCACGGCCAAGTCGTAACGGACCGGGTCGCGAGGGCCGCCCCACAGGGCGGCCCTACAGGACGGCGCCGTCGTCCCAGCCGGAGTCGTTGGGCGGGCCGTCGCCCATGCGCACCACCAGCGCCACGAACCCGCCGATGAACGCCGCCACCGCGGTGAACAGCGCCCAGCCCTCCATCTGCCAGCTCGCCATCGCGGCCACCAGCAGGTAGGCGGGCCCGCCGAACAGGGCCACCCACGCCAGCTTGGTGGGCAGGTCGAGCTTGGGCAGCGGCGGCGGGGGCGGGGGCTCGAAGTGCCCCTCGTCCTCGTCGTCGTCCCGGTTGTGGTCGGGTTCGTGGTCGGACTCGCGGTCGGGCTCGTCCTGGTCGAGTTCGAGCTCCTCGGAGGGTTTGACCACCCTGCGGGTGGGCTCGGCGGGCACGTTCTCGCTGTCCGGCCATGGCTGGTCGGCCGAGTCGTGCTCGGCTGTGTCGTTGAAGGACGCGACGATCTGCCGCCAGACCTCGTCCTCGTCACTCTGGGGCGTCACCTAGATGGGCCTCTCCGCAGCGATCGCGACTTCCCCCTGGGTGCGATCAGTCCCTCTGCAAGGGTACCGAGGCATGTGTCCGGATGAAGTCGAGGCTACCGGCAAAGATCCTGTCGGCATCGTTGTCAAGCGTCGCAACATGGTAGCTATCGGTAAGCTCCTCGATCGTGGCCTGCGGGACCTTCTGGCGAATGATCGCCACACTCGTCGGTTTCACCACGTGGTCGTCGCGGCTGTGGAAGACCAGCAGCGGCTGGGTGACCTTCGCCAGGTCGGCCCGCACCAGCGACCACAGCCCCGGCAGCGACGCGGCCGCCTTGACGGGCGTGCGGGCGTAGGCCAGCTCGGTCACGCCGGGCTTCTTGACGTCGTTGGCGACACCGGGCACCGACGGCAGGAACCACTTCAGCAGCGGCGCCAGCCTCAGCAGCGGCACGTCCACGGCGATGGACGGGTTGACCACCACCACGCCCCCGACCGCGTCCCCGTGCACCTCGGCCAGCCGCAGCGCCAGGCAGCCGCCCAGCGACAGGCCCGCCACGAACACCTCCGCGCAACGCCCCTGGAGGTCGGCGAACGCCTTCTCCACCTCGGCGTACCAGTCTTCCCAGCGGGTGCGGTTCATCTCCTGCCACGTGGTGCCGTGGCCCGGCTGGCGGGGGAGCGACACGCTGACCCCGTGACCGGCCAGGTACTCGGCCCACGGCCGCAACGACTGCGGCGTGCCGGTGAACCCGTGGCAGAGCAGCACACCGACCTGACCCGCTTGGTGGTGGTAGGGCTCCGCGCCTGGCATGAGCGGCATAACAGCTCCTCCACGCAATTTCATCCCGGATCTGCCCGATCGTCGCACGTTCCGGGGTGATTGTGCGAGAGCTGATGTAGTTGCATCTCGCCAGGGATGGGAAGATGACTCTGCTCCATCATGATGTCCTGCGGAAGAGGTGGCCGGGTGTTCTACTGGGTGGTCAAGGCCATCTTGAAGCCGATCCTCATGCTCTTCCGTCCGTGGACGGAGGGGGGCGACAACGTACCCAAGCAGGGGCCCGCGATCCTGGCCGGAAACCATCTCTCCTTCGCCGACCACTTCTTCGGCCCGCTGCAGATCCGCCGCAAGGTGATCTCGCTCGGCAAGGCCGACTACTTCACCGGCACCGGCCTCAAGGGCTTCTTCACCCGGCTGTTCTTCAGCGGCGTCGGCACCGTGCCGATCGACCGCTCCGGCGGCAAGGCCAGCGAGGCCGCGCTCCGCACCGGCCTGCGCATCCTGCGCGAGGGCAACATCCTGGGCATCTACCCCGAGGGCACGCGTTCGCCCGACGGCCGCCTGTACAAGGGCAAGACCGGCGTGGCCCGGCTCGCGCTGGAGTCGCGCGTGCCGGTCATCCCGTGGGCCATGGTCAACACCTACGAGATGATGCCGCCCGGGCGGCTGTTCCCCAAGCTCGGCATCCGTCCGGGCGTCAGGTTCGGCAAGCCGCTCGACTTCTCCCGCTACTACGGCATGGAGGACGACCGGCTGGTCCTGCGCGCGGTCACCGACGAGATCATGTACGCGCTGATGGAGCTGTCCGGCCAGGAGTACGTCGACAAGTACGCCGCCAGCGCCAGGGTCGAGATGGAACGCGCCGCCCGCGCCGCCGCCAAGGCCGCCTCCTAAGAGGCGGGCCCGCTTTCCCGTCAGGTCCTGAGGGCCTGTTCGCTCTTCGTCATCGCGCTGGTCAGTGAGGTCAGTTCCGCGCTGCTGAGCCGGTCGATCAGGTAGTCCCGCACGACCGCCACGTGGCCGGGCGCGACGCGTTCCAGGCAGCGCTCGCCCGCCTCGGTGAGCACGGCCAGCACCCCGCGGTCGTCGGAGGGGCAGGTGGTGCGCTCCACCAGCCCCGCCTTCTCCAACTGGGTGATCTGGTACGTCAGCGCGCTCTTCGACACCACCACGCCCCGGGCCAGCTCGGTCATGCGCATCTGACGGCCGGGCGCGTCCGACAGCCGCGCCAGGATCTCGTACTGCGGGTGTGTCAGCCCGGCCGCGGCCTTGAGTTGCTCCTCGATGCGCCGTTCGAGCAGGTGGGAGGCCGACAGGAAGGCGCGCCAGGCGGCCATCTCCGTCTCGTCGAGCCAGCGGGTGTCCGTCACGTCCCAAGTGTACTTGTTGTTCAGTTTTGAACTACCGGTAGAGTGGTTGTTCAAATCTGAACGACTCCATCTGGGGGTTCCATGATCGACCGGGCGCGTCCCATCGCTCTGCTGCTGGCCAGGATCGCCGTCGGGGTGATCTTCCTGGTGCACGGCTACCAGAAGTTCGCCGACATGGGCATCGCGGGCACCACGAAGTTCTTCGAGTCCGCGGGCATCCCGCTGGCCGGGCTGGCCGCGCCCGCCGTGGCCGTGCTGGAGGTGGTCGGCGGCATCGCGCTGATCCTCGGCGTCGCCCTGCCGGTCGCGGGCACGCTGCTGGCCCTGAACATGATCGGCGCGGTGGTGTTCGTCCACGGCGCCAACGGCTTCGGCGCGGGCGACGGGGGTTACGAGTTCGTCCTCGCCCTGGCGGCGGCGAGCCTGGCGGTGGGCTTCACCGGGGGCGGCGCCCTGTCCCTCGACACCGTCCTCGACCGCCGCCGCACCACCGCCCCGGTGACCGTCTAGAGACCGTCCCGTCCGGCCGCCTCACGGCCTTCGCGTGCGCCTTCTTCGGTGTGGCGTGCGCGAGGGCCCCGCGGCGCTCAGGTCAGGTGGGCGCGGATCTGCCTGATGTGGTCGGGGGTCGTACGGCAGCAGCCGCCGATCAGCGATGCCCCGGCGCGCTCCCACTCCTTGGCGGCCAGGCCGTACTCCACCGGGTCGGACAGGCCCAGCCAGCGGCGCCGCCCGGCGTCCCACGTCTCGCCGGAGTTGGGGTAGACCACGACGGGCAGGCCGCCGGACAGGCGGGCGACCAGGCCGGGGATGTGCCGCGGCGCCGTGCAGTTGACGCCCACCGCCACCACCTGCGGGTTGCCCGAGAACAGCGCGGCGGCCCGGTCGATCGGGGTGCCGTCGTTGATGTGCTCGGCGTCGCGGCAGGAGAAGCTCACCCACGCCTTGACCTCCGGCGTGGCGGCCAGCAGCCTGGCAAGCGCGCGCGCCTCGGCGTAGGACGGGATGGTCTCGCAGGCCAGCAGGTCGGCGCCGGCGGCGGCCAGGATCTCCCAGCGCGGACGGTGCCAGGCCAGCAGGCCGTCCTCGTCGAGGTCGTAGTCGCCGGTGTACTCGGCGCCGTTGGCCAGGTAGGCGCCGTAGGGGCCGACCGAGGCTGCCACCAGGCCGTGACCGGCCTCGTCGCGGGCCTGCCCGGCCAGCTCGACCGACAGCCTGATCAGCCGCTCGGCCTCGGACCGGTCGAGCCCCCGCCGCTGGAAGCCGGGGATGGTGGCCTGGTAGCTCGCCGTGGTCGCCACGTCGGCGCCCGCCGCGTAGTAGTCGGCGTGCACCCGCCTGATCAGCTCGGGCTGCTCCAGCAGCAGGCGCGCCGACCAGAGCTCGTCGCGCAGATCCGCGCCGAGCGACTCCAGATGCGTGGACAGGCCGCCGTCCAGGACGAGTGTGCTCACCCGTCCAGAATAGGAGGCCGCGGGCGATGATGGCGCACGAGAATGGCACGCCTTTTCCTGGGGGCGTCCGAATATCGCGGCGAAGATATCGCGCAGCGTGAAATTCATAATGCTCGCGCGAGGATTCGGGTGGCGTCCGCGTCACGGGAGGCCGGTCGGCGGGCGGGAGTGCGCTGCGGCGTATTGCGCGGAGATCGCGCGTTATCGGGCTGATTGTTCGTCGAAATCGGCAAAGACTGTTGGATTCCCGGGTTCGGGGCGAACGGCGGCTTTGAAAGGGATGCCGCGCGGCATGGCCGGCCGCCTTCTCGTGATTCTCCAGGAGTGTTCCCGGGGGGCTGTTCCACCGCCCGCCCGGCGTCACGCGTGGCAGCGCCGCGTGATTCCGCAGCGCTGCCACAGGTGTCAGCGGCGTTTCCAGAAGGGGCCGCGGCGCGTTCCTGAGCCGGGGTCCCCCGGAAGGGCGGGACCGGCGGCGTCGTCGGCGGACCCTGGGGCACCGCCGGTGAGGCCGGTGAGGAGGTCGACGGCGTGGTCGTGCAGGGCCCGGAGGTCCGTGCCCGGACGCTCGGCCGCCTCCAGGTCGCGGGCCAGCGCCGTCAGAGCCTCGTTCCCGCCCAGGTACGCCGCCAGCGCCGCCAGCCGGGAGCCCAGGTCGGCCAGGTACAGCGCGTCCGGTACGCGCATCGCCGTGAGCCGGTCCAGTTCGGCCTTCAGCTGCGGCCTGACCGACTCCAGCCGGTGCGCCGGACGCGGTGACACCGGAGGCGCGAACTTCGGCGAGCCCCCGAACCCCGACCCACCGGAACCCGGCGCGGGCGGCGGCGGACCGGCGGGGCCGCCGGCCGAGGGCGGCGCCGGGAAGGGGGCCTCGGCCGAGGAGGCGGCGGGCCCGCCGCCGGCCGGCGGGGCGAAGCCCTGAGGCATCATGCGGGGAGCGCTGGCCGGACGGGCCATCGTCATGGCCTGCGCCACGAACCCTCCGCCCATGGACGGGTTCGGCGGCAGCTCCCACCCGCTCGGCGGCTCGACCGGCTGGATGACCCGATGCTCGGGCCCGCCCTCCGCGACCTGCCGGGTGTCGATCGCCACGTACGCCGTGAACCTGCACAGCACGCCGTTCTCCAGCGAGACCCCCACGATCCGCGACTCCAGACCGTGCTCGCCCATGGCGTACCGGTCCTCCAGCTCGCGCAGGTGGGCGCGGGCCCAGACGGCACGGAGGGCGGGACCGTCCGTGGTCACCCCCGTGACCCGCTCCTCCCACGGCCCCGCGGCCGACGTCCCGCGTACGGTGACGGCCTCGGCGCCCTCGCGGCACCGCCCGTACACCCGGAGCGGCACGCCCGGGAAGATCGAGCCGAGATGGGTGACGGTGTCCGGGTCGGTCTCCAGCCCCTTCAGGGACAGGTCCGTCACCAGCGGCGCGCCGATCCTGCGGTGGATCTGCTCCATCGCCGCGTCGAGCCGGTCCTCGGACTCCACCAGCTCGCACCGGCCCGCGCCCAGCCCGGCGAGCCTGCCGAGGAACCCGGCGTTCACCGCCCGGTCGATCCCGACCGTGTGCACCCGCATCGCCGACAGCGCGCCGCCGGTCTGCTCCAGGATCTGGTCCTCGTTGCCCACCTGGCCGTCGGTGACCAGCACCAGCACCCGCTCCCTGTCGCCGGGCGCGCCGAGCAGCGCGATGGCGCGGCGCAGCGGTTCGAGCAGTTCGGTGCCGCCGCGCGCGTCGACCCGCGCGAGGTGCTCGACCGCCCGGTACCGGTTGCGGTCGGACGCCTCCACCAGCCCCTCGAACGCCGCCTCGACCACCGAGTCGAACGTCAGCACGTCGAAGCGGTCGTGCGCGGTCAGCGTGTCGACGATGCGCGCCGCCGCCCGCCGCGCCGCGACCATCTTCCAGCCGCCCATGCTGCCCGAACGGTCGAGCAGCAGCACCACGTCCCGCGGCGTGCGGGCGGCCTGGAGCGCGGGCGGGACGACGGTGAGCGCGAACGTCCCCCGGCCGTCGAACTGCAGCGACGTGGACGCCTCGAACGACAGGCGCAGCACGAAGTCGCGGTCGAGCCGCTCGCCCGGACGCAGCCGTACGGTGTGGTTCTCCTCCTCGACCACGTGCAGGCTGGAGGCCAGCTCCCGCAGGTCGAGGCCGGAGGCGTCGACGCGGGCGGTGAGCGAGAGGCGCACCGGGCTGGGGAAGCCGGGCAGCAGCACCGGCGGCGTGATCCTGGACGCGTCGGGCACGGCGTCGGTGTCCGGCGCGACCCCGGACCCCGCCGGGTCGCCGTCGAGCGGGGTGCCCGGGACGTACCGCGGGGCCACGACGAGCGGGAAGCGGAACGTCGCCGCGCCGTCCTCGTAGGGGAGGGGCTGGCTCATGCTCAGCCTGACCGAGACGCGTTCGCCGGGCAGGATGTTGCCCACCCTGATCGTGAACACGTCGGGCCGGTCCTCCTCGGCGATGGCCGCCCGCCTGCCCTCGCGCAACGCCTGGTCGTAGTCGGCCCTGGCCTGGCCGCGCTCCTTCAGCACGCCCTCCACGACCCGGTCGTCGGCCTCCATCCTGAACCCCGTCACCGCCGCCCGGTCGGGCAGCGGGAAGACGTAGGTCGCCTCCAGCGTGACGTCGAACGGGTTGCGGAACCCCTGCTCGACCTCGACCCCGGCGATGAGCCCGGCGATGTCGGCGTGGACGTCCACGCTCTCCAGCGGCAGGTTGCCGCGCTCGGTCAGCAGCGCGCCGAACCCGGCGTCCGGCACCGGCAGGCACCGTGCGGGCTCCAGCGAAGTGATCTTCACAGCAGTCTCCTCTCTACGAGCACCGCGAGCAGCGGTCCCGCCGCCGCCAGCACCGCCTGGACGTCCTCCTCGGACGGAGGCCGCCCACCGTCCCACACGACCCGCACGCCGTCGCCGAGCGCGATCCCCGAGACCGCGCCTCCGGCGGCGTGCCCGCCCGTGTCCCCGGCCGCCGGTCGTGGCGCGGCTTCGGGGCCCCCCGGTTCTTGGACGGCGGCCGGGGCGGGACGGCTCGGCCGGTCGGCCCAGAACCGCCCCCGTCCCGCGTCGCCGCCGCCGTCCGGGCCGCCCGGTGGGGGACGCCGGACCGCCGGGCCCAGGGGCGGCGCGTCGGTCAGGCCGGCGGCCGTCGCCAGCGTCGTGTTCGTCGCCCCGGCCAGGGCCGTCTGGATCTCCGCGATCGAGTGCCCCGCGGCCTGCATGCGCTTGACGGCCACCAGTTGCAGCAGGTGCCGCCGGCCGTAGCGGGCGATCCTGCCGCGCCGGGTCAGGGGCGGGTCCACGAGGCCGATGGTGGTGTACCACCTGATCAGGCGCTCCCCGGGCACATCGCGGACCCGGCCGTTGACCGGCTGCGCGCCGGCGCGCAGCGCGTGCGCCGCGTGCTCGGCCAGCTCGCCGATGGTCCAGGTGTCGCTCATACCTCCACAATGACACTGTCACTATTGCACTGTCAATGACGGAAAGATCGGAAGAATCGAGCCCCGAGTGACGTTGTAAAAGGGGAAAAGCACTACTGAAGGGGAGGAAATACGACATGGCTACGATCACCGGTCCGCTCTCGGGTGACGCCAAGAACACTGTCGCCGAAGCCCTGCAGGGCGCCCTTGTCGATCTGATCGATCTGTCGCTGATCGCCAAGCAGGCGCACTGGAACCTCGTCGGCCCCCATTTCCGCCCGATTCACCTCCAGCTTGACGAGCTGACCGACCTGGCCCGTACCCATATGGACACCATCGCCGAACGCGCCGTCGCCCTCGGCGTGAACCCCGACGGACGATCGGCGACCGTCGCCAAGTCCACCCAGCTCCAGCAGCCCGAGCGCGGCTGGCTGGAGGACGGCAAGGTCGTGGCGACCGTCACCGACATCCTCGACGGCATCAGCAAGCGCATGTACGAGCGCATCCGCGCCACCGACGAGGCCGACCCCGTCAGCCAGGACCTGCTCATCGCCGTGACGCAGGACATCGACAAGCAGCACTGGATGTTCCAGGCCCAGCGCTGACCGCAGGCCGACCGCGCGACCGAAAGGCCCGGGCACGAGCCCGGGCCTTCGCGCGTCCGGGCCTTTGTGCGTCCGGGCCTTTGTGCGTTCGGGTGGGGAAGTGGGCGATCTTCCGCGCAGTGGGTACGGACTGTCACGCATCGTCCAGCAACCGCCGACGATCTCCCGCCGCGACGGAGCGCGGGGTTTGCGCAGAGTTTGATGTCGCGAGTCCTTGCCATTCATGTCGATGCGGTCGACTAGCGTGGCACCTAGAGGGAGGCCCCACGATGTCCCACAAGACTCTCCTCCGCACGGGCCCGCTCTTGCAGGGCGGCATCAGCCCGTACGGGCCGCTCACGCCGGCGTCCGCCGACGGGCTCGCGCTGCCGCCGGGCTTCACCGGCCGGGTCGTGGCCCGCTCCGGTGACAAGGTGGCCGGGCTCACCTGGCACGCGGCGCCCGACGGCGGCGCCTGTTTCCCCGACGGCGCCGGCTGGATCTACGTGTCCAACTCCGAGCTGCCCCTGCTCGGCGGCGCCTCCGCGGTGCGCTTCCAGGCCGACGGCACGGTCGCCGACGCCTACCGCATCCTGTCCGGCACCGACCTCAACTGCGCGGGCGGCGCCACGCCGTGGCACACCTGGCTGTCGTGCGAGCTCGGCGACCGCGGCCGCGTCTTCGAGTGCGACCCTTACGGCGCCCGCGCCGCCCGTCCCCGCCTGGCCATGGGCCGCTTCAGGCACGAGGCCGCCGCCTGCGACCCCGAGCGGCGCGTCGTCTACATGACCGAGGACGAGCAGGACGGCTGCTTCTACCGGTTCCGGCCCGGCGACTGGGGCGACCTGACCGAGGGCACGCTGGAGGTGCTGTGCGCGTCGGGCGGATGGCGGCCGGTGCCGTCCCCGGCCGCGCTGCTCACCGCGGCCCGCCACCAGGTCGAGGACGCCCGCCACTTCAACGGCGGCGACGGCTGCCACTACGCGGGCGGCGTCTGCTACTTCACCACCAAGGGCGACACCGGCCTGTGGGCCTACGACGCGCAGACCTCCACGCTCGACCGGCTGTGCGAGGGCGTGCGCGCGATCACGGCCGCGCCCTCGGGCGACCTCTACGTGGCCAGGGAGACGACGGAGATCGATGTCATCGCCCCCGACCGGGCCGTCACGCCGTTCCTGCGGCTCACCGGGCACGACGGGGCCGAGCTCACCGGGCTGGCGTTCTCGCCGAGGGGCGACCGGCTCTACTTCTCGGCCAGGCGCGGCCGCACCGAGGGCCACACCTTCGAGGTCGGCGGCCCCTTCCGCCCCTGACCGGACGTCCGCGGCTCAGGCCAGGTAGCGGACCAGCATCAGCTTCAGCTCGGCCACGAGCTCCGCGCCGTGCTCCGGCGTCGCCGGCCCCAGCATGGGCAGCACCGCCTTCACCATGGCCAGCGCCATCGTGGCGTTGAGCCGCGCCCGCTCCTGCGGCAGCTCGGGCGAACGCCGCCGCAGCAGCGCGGCGATCCGCTCGGCCAGCGCCGCGTGCATGCGCTGCGAGGCTGCCGCGAGCCGGTCGCCGGTGGCCGTCCCGTACAGCAGCGACCAGTACGCCGGCGACTCGGCCTTGAACGCCACGCTCTCGTCCACGAGCTGCCCCACCAGGGCCTCCAGCGGGACGTCCGGGGTGACCTCCGCCAGCCGGGCCGCCCAGAACTCCTCCCGGTCGTCGGTGTACCGGGACACCAGGCCGTCCAGGATCTCCTCCTTGTTCCGGAAGAACTGGTACAGCGACCCGGGGGAGAGCCCGGCCCGCGCGGCGACCTGGTTCGTCGTCAGGTCCGGATAGCCGATCTCGGCGATCACCGACTCCGCGGCGTCGAGGATCTCGGCCATCCGCTTCAGGCCGCGCGCCTGCCTGCGGACCGTGCGTTCAGGCATGGGCCACTCCGTTGACAAATGCGAGCATTTACTTGTATTTCTGGGTTCGACAGCGAAACACGAGCAGTTTACCGAGTTTCCAGCGGGAGATCCCATGCGAACCTGCCCATCCGGCCCGGCGCGGGCGGTGCCCCCGTGGCCGTGAACGTCACCACGCGGGGCCCGCGCGCCACCGCCGCAGAGCCGCCGCTGCGCAGGCTGGGGCACCTCCTCGTCCGTCGCCGCCGGGTCGTGCTGGCCCTGGCCGCGCTCGTCCTGGTCGTCGCGGGCGTCCTGGCCGCCGGCACGGTCTCCCGCCTCTCCCTGGCCCGCTTCGAGGCGCCCGGCTCGGCGTCCGACCGGGCCCAGGCCGAGCTCGTACGGCGGTTCGGCACCGGCAGCCCCGACCTGGTCTTCCTGGTCACCACCAGGTCGGGCACCGTCGACGACGCCGCGGCCGAGTCGGCGGGCCGCGCGCTCACCGAGCGGATCGGCCGGGCGCCGGGCGTCGCGGAGTCGTCCTCGTACTGGACCAGGGGCAGGCCCGCCACCCTGCGCAGCCAGGACGGCAGGCACGCGCTGATCGTGGTACGCGTCCCCGGCGACGCCGACCACGTGCGCACGCGGGTGCTGCCCGCGCTCGTGCCGCGCATCGTCGGCGACCAGGGCCCCTTCCGGGTACGGGCCGGGGGAGGGGAGGAGGTGTTCCGCGAGACCGTGCCGCTGGCCAGGCAGGACTTCGTCCGGGCCGAGCTGGTCGTCTTCCCGCTGGCGTTCGTGCTGCTGTGGCTCTACCAGCGGCGCGTGACGGCCGCCCTGGTGCCGATCCTGGCCGGGGTGGCGGCCATGGTGGTCGGCCTGGCCCTGCTGCGCGGCGTGCTGATGTTCGCGGACGTCTCCACCTTCGCCCTGAACCTCACCCTCGCCATGGGCCTCGGGCTCGGCATCGACTACTGCCTGTTCGTCGTCCAGCGTTTCCGCGAGGAGGTCGCCGCGGGGCGCGACCGCCCGGCGGCCGTCGCCGGAGCCGTCGAGCACGCCGGGCGGACCGTGCTGTTCAGCGGCCTCACCGTGGCCGCCTCGCTGGCCGTGCTGTTCGCGCTGCCCTTCGACTTCCTGCGTTCCTTCGCCTACGCGGGCATCGCGGTCGTCGCCGGCGGCCTGTTCGCGGCGGTGGTCGTGCTGCCCGCCGTGCTGGCCTCGATCGGCGGCACGATGGTGCCCCGGACGCGGCGGCGCGGCGCGGGACTCTGGCGTGGGAGGCGGCGCGCTTCCGGCGCCGGGTCCTGGCCAGGACGTGCCGGGCCGTCCGGGTTCTGGGACGGCCTGGCCGCCCGGGTCATGCGCCGGCCGGTGTTGTCCGGCGGTCTGGCGGCCGCGCTGCTGCTGGTGCTCGCCTCGCCGTTCCTCGGCCTGCGCTTCGGTGCGGCCGACGACCGCATCCTGCCGCCGGAGGCGTCTTCGCGGCAGACCCAGGAGGTCATCCGGCGGGCCTTCCCGGCGGAGGAGACCGACGCCATCCAGATCATCTCGACGGGAGCGGCGCGGGCCGCCGACGTCTCGGCGTACGCGGTGCGGCTCTCGCGGGTTCTCGGGGTCGCCCAGGTCGACTCCGCCGCCGGCGCTCACGTGGCGGGGCGGCGCGTCGGCGACGGCGACCCGGCCCGCTTCCGCGGGGAGGGCGCCTGGCTGTCGGTGGTGCCGTCCGCGAAGGCGCTGGCCGGTGACCCCGTCCGGCTGGTGGAGTCCGTACGGGCCGTGCCGCCGCCGTTCGAGGTGCTGGTCGGCGGCTATCCCGCCGAGCTGGCCGACTACCGCGCCTCGGTCGTGGACCGCCTGCCGCTGGTGCTCACGCTCATGCTGGGCGTCACGTTCGCCGTGCTGTTCCTGATGACCGGCAGCCTGGTCCTGCCGCTCAAGGCGACCCTGCTGAACGTGCTCAGCCTCGGCGTCATGTTCGGCGCCGTCGTCTGGGTCTTCCAGGAGGGCCACCTGTCGGGCCTGCTCGGCTTCACCCCGACCGGCACGCTCGACCCGAGCATCCCGATCCTCATGCTCTGCGTCGCCTACGGCCTGTCGATGGACTACGAGGTCTTCCTGCTGTCCAGGATCAAGGAGGAGCACGACAGGACGGGCGACACCGTGGAGGCCGTGGCCGCCGGCATGCGGCGCGGCGCGCCCCTGATCACCGCGGCGGGCGGCATCCTGGCGCTCACCTTCGCCGCCTACGCCACCGCGCGCGTGGCGTTCGTGCAGATGCTCGGGGTCGGCATGGCGGTGGCGGTGCTGGCGGACGCCACCGTGATCAGGGCGGTGCTGGTGCCGAGCCTGATGCGCCTGGCCGGGCCGCTCAACTGGTGGCCACGGGGCCGGGCCGGGCGGGCACGGTGAGATCGAGCGACCACATCTCCTCGGTGACCTCGGCGCCGTTCTCCAGGCCCCGTTCGGCCGACTCCAGCTCGAACCCGGCCGCCTGGTAGATGCGCCGCGCGCTCACCAGGCAGTCGCGGGTCCACAACGTGATCCGCCGGTAGCCGCGCGCCCTGGCGTGGCGCAGGCACTCGGCCACCAGGCGCCGGCCGATCCCGAGCCCCCGCGCCGACGGCTCGACCAGCAACATGCGCAGCTTGGCCGTCGTGTCGTCCTGGTGCACGCAGAACACGCATCCGGCGCGCTCGCCGTCGACCTCGGCGATCCAGCCGGCGTCGCGGGCGGGGTCGTAGGCGCCCACGATCCTGGCCACGAGCTGCTCGAACTCGGTGCCCCAGCCGTACTCCTCGCTGTAGAGGGCGCCGTGTCGGTAGGCGACCCAGCCCAGGTCGCCCGTCCGCGGGGGCCTGATCACGTACGAGCGCTCGGAGGGCTCGCCGAGCAGCCGCCTGATCGTCGCCATGCCGCCGACCAGCAGCGCCTGGTCCTCCTCGGGCAGGCCGCCGAGCAGGCGCTCGATCTCCTCGGCCGATCGGCGGTCGAGCCCGGCGAAGGTCGCGGCGCCGGCCTCGGTCAGCCGTACGAGCTGCTTGCGGGCGTCGGCGGCCGACCGCTCGCGCGACACCAGGCCGTCGCCCTCGAACCGGGCCAGGATCCGGCTCAGGTAGCCCGCGTCGAGGTCGAGCAGGCCGCGCAGCTCGCCGGTCTCCATGCTCTCGGCGTGCGCCAGCTCGAACAGCACCCGGACTTCCGTCAGCGAGTAGGGCGAGTCGAGCATGCCTGCCTGGAGGACGCCGATCACTTTCGTATAGAACCGGTTGAAGGCTCTGATCTCAGAAACCCTTGCCTCCGTCAACGAATTCATTGCTCTAGTCAACCATAAGAAGGATCCCGTTGTGAACCTGTACATAGGCGGCTACGGCCCCGGCATCGTGACCGCGGACGGCGAGCTGACCCGCGTGGCCTCGCCGTCGTTCCTGGCCGCGCACCCGACCCTGCCGGTGTTGTACGCGGTGGGCGAGTTGCGGCGCGGCTGGCTCACCGCCTTCACCATGGACGGCGGCCTGTCCCCGCTGGACGAACGCTCCAGCGACGGCGACAGCCCCTGCCACCTGGCGGTCCACCCCTCGGGGACCCTGCTGGCCGTGGCCAACTACGGCGACGGCACCGCGGGCCTGCACCACCTGGACGAGAGGGGGGCCTTCGCCGGCGACCCGATCGTCCTGAGGCACGAGGGCTCGGGCCCCGACCCCGACCGCCAGGCCGGCCCGCACGCCCACATGTGCGTCTTCCACGAGGACGTCCTGCACGTCTCCGACCTGGGCACCGACGAGATTCGCCGCTACCGCCTGGACGGCTCCCCGCTCGACCCGATCACCTTGGCCCCCGGCACCGGCCCCCGCCACTTCGCCTTCGCCGGCGACCGCCTGTACGTGGCCGGCGAGCTGGACGGCACCGTGACCCTCGTCGAGGGCGAGCGCCGCACCGTCGTCCCCGCCTCGCGCGCCGGGGGCGACAACGCGCCCTCCCACCTGCAGCTCGACGGCGACCTGGTCTACGTCGCCAACCGCGGGCCCGACACGGTCTCGGTGCTGCGCGCCGCCGACCTGACCCCGGTGGCCGAGGTGCCCTCGGGCGGCGACTGGCCCCGGCACTTCGCCATCGCGGGCGACCGCCTGTACGTCGCCAACCAGAACTCCGGCCAGGTGACCGTGTTCACGCTGGACGACGGGGTGCCCGAGCCGGCCGGGCGGTCGTACGAGGTGCCCAGCCCGTCCTGCGTGCTGCCCGCCTAGGAGGGCGCGGGCCTGTGCGGGGAGGCGGGCCCGTGTAAGAAGTTGACCAAGTGGTGGGCCCGGCCCCCCCGGCCCCCCCCAAGGCCCGGGGGGGCGAGTTCATTGTCTACGACGCCCCCCGTTGGCCGGACGGGCCCCCCCCCCGGGGGGGGCCTGCCCCCCCCGGGGGGCCCCGCCCCCCCCCGGGCCCACCACGATGGCCGGGTGCGCAAGATCCTGTCGCTCCTCGCCCTGCTGATCGCCGTCCTGCCCGCCGCCGGGTGCGGCGGCGCCCCCGTGCGGCCGGTGCCGTCCGCGGCGCCCGCGCCGCCCGCGCCGACGCCCTCGGAACCGGGCCGCCCGTCGCCGCCGCCGGTGAACGCGGGGGAGTCGTGGCGGATCACCACCCGCGGGGCCGAGCACGAGATCGAGGGCTACGCCGACCACGTGAGCGTGCTGCCCGGCGAGCGCTTCGCCCTGCATGTCTCCACCACCGCCCCGCGCTTCACCGCCGCCGCCTTCAGGATGGGCGCGCACCCGGCGAAGGTGTGGGAGTCCTCCCAGGTCAAGGGCGTACGCCAGCCCCCGGCCAGGACCGTGGACCGCATGGTGACCGCCGCGCACTGGAAGCCCTCGCTCACCGTGGACACCCGAGGCTGGACGGAGGGCGCGTACCTGATCAGGCTGGACGCCTCGACCGGCGCCCAGCGGTACGTGCCGATCACCGTGCGCTCGGCCTCGACCCGGGGCCGCGTGGTGGTGGTGAACGCGGTCACCACCTGGCAGGCGTACAACCTGTGGGGCGGGCGCAGCCTGTATCTCGGTCCCGGCGGCTTCGCCGACCGCTCGCGCGAGGTCACCTTCGATCGCCCGTACGACGGCGCCGGCGCCCGCCTGTTCCTCGACTTCGAGCAGTCGGCGCTGGACGTGGCCGAGCGCAGCGGCGTGCCCCTGGCCTACCTCACGAGCCTCGACCTCGGCCCCGGCGTGCTGGACGGCGCCAAGGCCGTGCTCTCGCTGGGCCACGACGAGTACTGGTCGCCCGCGATGCGCACGGCCGTCACCCGGGCCAGGGACAGCGGGACGAACCTTGCCTTCCTCGGCGCGAACGCCGTCTACTGGCGGATCGCGATCAAGGGCAGGACGGTCGCCTGCGACAAGGAACGGCTGTGCCCGCTGTGGCGGGACTCCCGCCCGGAGAGCGCCCTGGTGGGGCAGATGTACGACTGCTTCCCCGCCCAGGGCGCCTACACGGTCACCAGGCCCGGTCACTGGATCTTCGCCGGCACCCGGGGGCGGCGCTTCCCCGGCATGGTCGGCCCGGAGAGCGACAAGGTCTCGCGCGGCTCGCCGAAGGACGTCGAGGTGCTGGCCGACTCGTCGTTCTCGTGCGGGGGACGGGCGACGACGTCGCAGAGCACGTACTACACCGCGCCGAGCGGGGCCGGGGTGTTCGCGTCCGGCACAATGCGCTGGGTGTGCGCGATGCGCGGCAAGCGGTGCGGTCACGGCGTCCCCGAGTCCGCGGCCGCCTTCACCCGCCGCGCGACGGCGAACGTGCTGACCCGCTTCGCGGCGGGCCCCGCCGGCACGCCCCGGGAGGCAGCCCTGAAGGCCCCCGGGAAGGCCCCCGGGAAGGCTAGGAGCGGCGCTCGCGCAGGATCGCCTCCAGCCGCTTCCTGATCTCCTGCTCGGCCGCATCCTTGCGCACGCCGAGGTCGGCGAGGGCCTGCACCACCGGGCCCTCCTCCAGGGAGAGCACGCCGAGCAGCAGGTGCTCGGTGCCGACGTAGTTGTGCCCGAGCCGCAGCGCCTCCCGCAGGGTCAGCTCCAGCGCCTTGGCGCTCTGCGCGGCGAACGGCAGGGTGACGGGCGACTGCCCGCCGCCCGGCCCCATGGCTGCCGTGACGGCCTCCCTGACCGCCTCGGCGGACGCGCCGAGGGTGGCCATGGTCGAGGCGGCCAGCGCCTCCGGCACGTGCAGCAGCCCGAGCACCAGGTGCCCGACCTCGATGTGGTCGTGCCCCGACAGCCGCGCCTCCTCCTGCGACTTGACCACCGCGACCCGCGCCTTGTCGGTGTAACGGGCGTAGTTGCGCAGGTCGTCGGCGAGCGAGCTGCCCTCCTTGACCACGAACCGCTTCTGCGCGGCCTGTTTGGTGACGCCCATGCTGCGGCCGATGTCGGTCCAGGAGGCGCCGGAGTGGCGGGCGTTGTCCACGAAGTGGCCGATCAGGTGGTCGGCCACCTCGCCGAGGTGCTCGCCGAGCGTCACGGCGTCGGTGAGTTGGCCGAGCGGGTCGCCGTCCGGGTGGCGGCTCTTGATGGCGGCGATGAGGTCGTCGAGACGTACGGTTCCATCCATGCGTCAACCATAGGTTGACGTTCCCTATTCGTCAACCCTTGGTTGACGAAAGGGGTTCCTCTTCGGAAATGATCTGCGCCTGGCGTTTGGTCTAGACCACTGTGCACCCCGGCAGGCACAATGCGAGCTGTCACCGAGCAATGGTTCGTGAACCCCATCGGGAGGAACCCGCCATGCGTATAGGAGTGCTCACCGGAGGCGGAGACTGTCCGGGTCTCAACGCCGTCATCAGGGCCGTGGTGCGTAAGGGGGTGAGCGCGTACGGCCATGAGTTCGTGGGGTTCCGCGACGGCTGGCGCGGCCCCCTCGAAGGCGACACGATGCCGCTCGACATCCAGGCCGTACGAGGCATCCTGCCGCGGGGCGGCACCATTCTCGGATCCTCCCGGACCAACCCGATCAAGATCCAGGGCGGCGTCGACCGCATCAAGGAGAACCTCCTCGCCACCGGCGTCGACGCCCTGATCGCCATCGGCGGCGAGGACACGCTCGGCGTGGCCAAGCAGCTCTACGACCGCGACGTGAACGTCGTGGGCGTGCCCAAGACCATCGACAACGACCTGTCCGGCACCGACTACACCTTCGGCTTCGACACCGCGGTCAACATCGCGATGGAGGCCATCGACCGGCTGCACACCACCGCCGAGTCCCACCACCGCGCGCTGATCTGCGAGGTCATGGGCCGTCACGCGGGCTGGATCGCGCTGCACGCGGGCATGGCCGGCGGCGCCAACGTGATCCTCATCCCCGAGAAGCCCTTCGACATCGACCGGGTCTGCGAGTACGTCGAGTCCCGCTTCCGCACCCGCTATTCGCCGATCATCGTCGTGGCCGAGGGTGCCCACCCGATCGAGGGCCAGATGGAGCTGCAGACCGGCACCCTCGACGCGTTCGGGCACGTCCGGCTCGGCGGCGTCGGCGAGGTGCTGGCCAAGGAGATCGAGAAGCGCACCGGCAAGGAGGCCCGGACGACCGTGCTCGGGCACATCCAGCGCGGCGGCACCCCGACGGCCTACGACCGGGTGCTGGCCACCAGGTTCGGCCTCCAGGCGATCGACGCCGCGCACGAGGGCGACTACGGCAAGATGGTCGCCCTGCGCGGCACCGACATCGTCCGGGTCGGGCTCGACGAGGCGACGGCCGAGCTGAAGACCGTGCCGGTGTCCCGGTACTCCGAGGCCGAGGTCTTCTTCGGCTGAGGTGTTCTTCGGCTGGGTGAAAGCGGCTTGCAAGCGCCCGGCCGTACCTTCTGGACAGCGGGGTTACCGCTTACAACCCCCCTCGGGGTACGGCTTGGGGCGCAGCGAGTCGGCGGCCCACTTCGCGCCGCAAGCCGTACCCAGGAGATAGCTCAACCGCGGGGCGCGCCGGGGAGATCCACCTCCGGCGCGCCCTCGTCGCGTTCACGGGGAGCGTCCGGGCTCAGCGGCGGGGCGTCCGCATCATCTGCTGCTGCGGGCGGGGGGCGGCCGGGGGCGCGGGGTAGGCCAGGCGCTGCTGCTGGGCGGTACGCCGGCGCAGCTCCAGGCGGGCGACCATCTCGGCGTCCTCGTGCAGTTCCTCCTCCGAGGGCGCGAGGATCACCATGAGCAGCATGGTCAGCGTGATCAGGCTGATCACGGTCATGAGGGGGACGAGGAAGTCCAGGGCGTCGGCGCCGGTGACCATGCCGGGCTCGGCGTCGACGGAGACCCGCATGGCGTACATGCCGGTGTAGTGCATGCCCGAGACGGCCACGCCCATGACCATCGCCGCGCCGGTGATCCAGACCGTCCTCTTGACCCGCAGGGTGAACCAGAGCGCGGCGGTCGCGGCCACGACGGCGATGACCACGGACGCGGCCACGGTCGTGCGGTCGTAGGAGACGTGGGCGCTCATGTTCATGGCGTACATGCCGAGGTAGTGCATGCTGGCCACGCCGAGCCCGGTGAGCAGGCCGCCGCCGAGCAGCGCCAGGGCCCGGCCGCGGCCGTAGGACACCAGGAACAGCCCGGTGCCGACCACCACGATGGCCACGGCGGCCGAGGCGACGGTGAGCGGCACGTCGTACTTGATCTGCGTGCCCTCCACCGCGAAGCCCATCATGCCGACGAAGTGCATGACCCAGATCCCGGTGCCGCCTATGGAGATCGCCGCGCCGATCAGCCAGCGCATCCGCGACGCGCCGCGGCTCGCGTGGGCCTGGGCGGTCAGCCGCAGTCCGAGCATCGAACCCAGGCACGACATCAGGTACGCGAGCAGCGGAGTGAGCGGTCCGTGGGTGAAATGATTAACAGCGGTCATATATCGACATTCCTTGTGATTAGGGGTTCACGGATTGTGTCATCCGCCCTGTCCCTATCGCATGGATAACGCAACTATCTGTCAACCGCCGTGTCGGAAACATGAAAAGGTCTCATGAGCATCGAGGGGCCCTTCTGGCGGGCGATCGCGGTCTTCCGCGTCGCGTCGCTGCTGTACGCCGTCGTGCTGATGGCCCAGCACCGCGGGTACGAGGAGCCGGTCATCGGCTGGCTGGTGATCGCCCTGATGACCCTGTGGACGGCCGGGGCCACGTACGCGTACTCGGTCGAGGGGCTGCGCGGATGGCCGCTGCCGGCCATCGACCTGCTGGTGGCCCTGGCCTGCCTGCTGGCCTCGCCGTACGTCGAGGGCGCCCGGCAGGGCGCGGCGGGCACCATGCCCGTGCCCGCCACCTGGATCGCGGCGCCCGTCCTGGCCTGGGCCGTGTACGGCGGCAGGCGCGCGGGCGCGGTGGCGGCGGCCGTCGTCGCCGCCGCGGACCTGTGGCTGCGCGTGCGCGCCCCGGACGCGCCCGTGATGATCAACGGCGCCGTCCTGCTGTTCCTGTCAGGAGTGGTGGTCGGACACGTGGCCCGGCTGGCCAAGGAGGCCGAGGAGCGCATGCAGCGCGCGGCCGAGATGGAGGCGGCCCAGCGCGAACGCGACCGGCTGGCCCGCGACCTGCACGACTCCGTCCTCCAGGTGCTGGCCCTGGTCCAGCGGCGCGGCCGGCAGATCGGCGGCGAGGCGGCCGAGCTGGGCCGCCTCGCCGGCGAGCAGGAGGCCGCGCTGCGCGAGCTCATCGCCGCCCGCCCGGCCCCGACCGGCTCCACCGACCTGCGCTCCCTGCTCATGCGGCACGGCTCGCCGCTGGTGACGGTCTCCACCCCGGCCACGCCGCTCGTCCTGCCCACCCCGGCGGCCGAGGGCGTGGCGGCCGCGGTCGGGGCCGCCCTGGACAACGTGCGCAGGCACTGCGGCCTGGACGCGCGGGCCTGGGTGTTCGCCGAGTCCTGCGACGACGTGGTCATGGTGACCGTCCGGGACGAGGGGCCCGGCATCCCCGAGGGCCGCCTGGAGCGGGCCGCCGCCGAGGGCCGCCTGGGCGTCGCCCAGTCCATCCGCGGACGCGTCGCCGACCTGGGCGGGACGGTCGCCGTCACCTCCGCGCGGTCGGGGACCGAGATCGAGATCAGCCTGCCCGCCGAGCGGACGCGGAAAGGCGCGGGCGGCCCCGGTTAGAGTGGCGTCATGGTGCGGGTCATGGTCGTGGACGACCATCCCATGTGGCGCGACGGCGTGGCCAGGGATCTGTCCGAGGCGGGCTACGACGTCGTGGCGGTGGTGGGGGAGGGGCGGCAGGCGATCCGGGCGGCCGGGGCCGTACGTCCCGAGGTCGTGGTGCTGGATCTGCACCTGCCCGACATGTCCGGGGCCGAGGTGGCCGCCGGCCTGGCCGGGGCCGACCCGGCGCCGAAGGTCCTGGTGTTGTCGGCCAGCGCCGAGCAGGATGACGTGCTGGCCGCGGTCAAGGCCGGCGCGTCCGGATATCTGGTGAAGTCGGCGAGCCGGGAGGAGTTCCTCGACGCCGTCCGCCGCACCGCCGACGGCGACGCCGTCTTCACGCCGGGCCTGGCCGGGCTGGTCCTCGGAGAGTACCGGCGGCTGGCCGCGAGTCCGGCCGCAGCCGGCCGCGCGGGCGACGACGGGCCGAGGCTGACCGAGCGCGAGACGGAGGTGCTCAGGCTGGTCGCCAAGGGCCTGACCTACCGGCAGGTGGCCGACCGCCTGGTGCTCTCGCACCGCACGGTCCAGAACCACGTGCAGAACACGCTGAGCAAGCTCCAGTTGCACAACCGGGTGGAACTGGTCCGATATGCGATCGAGCAGGGCCTCGACGCGGACTAAACTCGATGGGTCGCGGCGTTGCCTTCCTACGGCCGCGCTTTCCCCGTCTTCCCCGGAGGTTCCACCATGACGATGTCCGCCCTGGGCGAGCCATGCGTTCTGCTCAAGCTGGGCGAGATCGTCCTCAAGGGCAAGAACCGTGAGCTGTTCGAGCGTCGCCTGATCGACAACATCCGCTTCGCGCTCCAGGATCTCGGCCTCAAGACGGACGTGCGCAGACGCCACGGCGTCGTCGCGATCTTCCTGCCCGAGGGTTCGGGCGTCGAGCAGGCCGAGGCGGTGGCCCGGCGGGTCGCCGACGTGCCCGGCCTGGTGTGGATCCACCAGACCTGGCGGGTGGCCAAAGACCCCGACAGCGTGCTCAAGGCCGCCCTGGAGCTGATCCGCGACCGCGAGGAGGTCGCCCGCGGGGCCCGCTTCGCCGTGCGCTCCCGCCGCCGCGACAAGCGCTTCCCGCTGCGCTCCAACGAGCTCGACCGGCTCGTCGGCGGCGCGATCAACGACGAGTACCACCTGCCCGTCGACCTGAAGAACCCCGAGCTGACCGTGCACATCGAGGTCGACAGGGACGAGGTGTTCGTCTTCACCGACGGCATCCCGGGCCAGGGCGGCCTGCCGGTCGGCAGCAGCGGCCGGGCGCTGGTGCTCATGTCGGGCGGCATCGACTCGCCGGTGGCGGCCTACCGGATGATGAAGCGCGGCCTCCACGTCGACTTCCTGCACTTCTCCGGCATCCCGTTCACCACCTCCGAGTCGATCTACAAGGCGTACGCGCTGGTCAGGAAGCTCGACAGGTTCCAGGGCAGGTCGCGGCTGTGGGTGGTGCCGTTCGGCAAGGCGCAGCAGTCGATCCGCAACTCGGGCCAGGACCGCCTGGCGGTGATCGCCCAGCGGCGGCTCATGCTGAAGACGGCCGAGGAGGTCGCCCACCGCATCCGCGCCGGTGCCCTGATCACCGGCGACGCGCTCGGCCAGGTCTCCTCCCAGACGCTGGCCAACATCACCGCCCAGGACAACGCGGTCGACCTGCCGATCCTGCGCCCGCTCGTGGGCTGGGACAAGACCGAGATCATGGCCGAGGCCCGGCGCATCGGCACGCTGGAGATCTCGGAGCTGCCCGACGAGGACTGCTGCTCCCTGCTGGCTCCCAAGCGCGCCGAGACCCGGGCCAAGATCGAGGACCTCAAGCAGATCGAGAAGCGGCTCGACGCCGAGGAGCTGTGCGTGCAGCTCGCCGACTCGATCCAGGAGTACACGCTGTAGGTCAGGCCGCGTCGACCTTGAACGGGTCGTGCTCGGCCAGCAGCTTGTCCAGCCTGGCCTGGTCCACGCGGTTGGTGACCTCCGCCAGCTCCTGCCGGTCGCGGACGACCTTGCACAGGTTGACCGTGGAGGTGACCACGTACAGCAGGCCGAGCGCGAGGAAGGCCCGGATCCAGCCGGAGGCCGGCAGGTAGATCAGGGCGATCACCACGGACGACACGGCGACGGCGAACGACAGGATCGCCTGGGCGTAGAACGCGGTGGTCTGCGTGGTACGGATGGGCTTGGTCATGAGCTCATGGTGATCCCGCAGGCCAGGCCGCCGCATGAGGTGTCGTACTCAGGTTACTCCTGAGTACGACAAGGCCGGGCCCCAGCCCCGGGCGCGGGGCTTGGCCGGGCCGATGGCAGGATGGCCCAAGACGCGAGATCGGTGAGGGGAGTGATCGTGGAGGAGTCGCGCCTGCCTCCAGGCCAGTACGTCCCGCGCGGCCGCCCCGTGATCCACTACGGCAGGGTGCCCTCGTTCAAGCCGGACAGCTGGGACTTCCGCGTCTTCGGGGCCACGGCCTCCGGCGAGGAGCACTGTCTGACCTGGGCGGACTTCGAGAAGCTGCCCCGGGACACGCGCATCGCCGACTTCCACTGCGTGACCAAGTTCTCCCTCATGGCCAACGAGTGGCGGGGCGTCACCCCGGCCACGATCATGGAGCTGGCGCCGCCCGACCCCGGCGTGCGTCACGTCATGATCTGGGCCGAGTACGGCTACAGCGCCAACCTCCGCATGTCCGACTTCGCCGCCCCCGACACCCTGCTCGCCACGGAGCTGGACGAGAAGCCGCTCAGCCCCGACCGCGGTTACCCCGTGCGCATCGTGGTCCCCCACCTGTACGCCTGGAAGAGCGTCAAATGGGTGCGGGCCATCGAATATCTCCTGGAGGACCGGCGAGGTTTCTGGGAGGAGCGCGGGTACCACAACCTGGCCGACCCCTGGCGCGAACAGCGTTACTCCTACCAGGAGGAACCCGGCCAGGGTCCACCCTAGACTTCACTCCGGGTTTCCACCCGAACACGGCCGGTTATTGGCTACGGTTTTGCGCATGCAGACCACCGCATGCGTGGCGCTCTCCCTTCTGACCTTCGTCCTCGGCTACGCCTGTGCCAGGGCGCGCCGCCGGCCGCTTCCCGGAGGCGGCGGCAAGGACGAGGCGACCTTCACCGCGTTGCACGTCGCGGGGCTGGCCGCGCCCGCCCTGCGTACCGGGCTCGACCGCGACTCGGCGCGCAAGGCCGTACGCCACCTGCACACGCTGCTCGGCACCCGGGCGGTCGCGATCACCTCCATCGACGCCGCGCTCGCCTGGGACGGCCCGTGCACCGACGACGTGCTCACCTACGCCCGCACCACCCTGGCCGCCGGGCGGGCGCAGGTGTTCGCCGGGCGGCCGTACGGGGCCGTGGTCGTGCCGCTGACCGTCGACGGCACGGTCGTGGGCACGCTGGCCGCCTTCGACGAGGAGGTCAGCGCGACGCTCGTGCGTACCGTGACCGAGCTGGGCCGCTGGGTGTCGGGGCAGCTCGAACTGGCCGACCTCGACGCCTCGCGGCGGCGGGCGCTGGAGGCCGAGATGCGCGCGCTGCGCGCCCAGATCTCGCCCCACTTCGTCTACAACGCGCTGACCACGATCGCCTCGTTCGTCCGCACGAACCCCAAGCGCGCCCGCGAGCTGCTGCTCGACTTCGCCGACTTCTCCCGCTACGCCCTGCGCAGGGCCCACGACTTCACCACCCTGGCCGACGAGCTGACCTGCGTCGACCGGTACCTGCTGCTGGAACGCGCCCGCTTCGGCGACAAGCTGCGCTTCAGCATGCAGGTCGCGCCCGAGGTGCTGCCGGTGCCGGTGCCCTTCCTGTGCCTCCAGCCGCTGGTGGAGAACGCCATCAAGCACGGCATGCGCGGCCGGCGCGGCGGCGGCGAGGTGCGGGTCGTGGTCCGCGACGCCGGCCCCGAGGCCCACATCACCGTCGAGGACGACGGCACCGGCATGGACCCCGAGTGCGCCAGGCGCATGCTCGACGGCGAACCGGCCCGCGAGGGCGGCGGCATCGGCCTGGCCAACGTCGACCTGCGCATGCGCCAGATCTACGGCGACGGCTACGGCCTCGTCGTGGAGACCGCGCTCGGCGCCGGCACGAGGGTGCGACTGCGCGTCCCGAAGACGCAATTTAGCTCATTGTAGTCTTTTCCTTACGCTGGGCTGGCGTGTCGCGGCTGACCTTTGCTTTCATACGGGAGCGTGGAGGCCATGCTGAGGGTCCTGGCAGTCGACGACGAGGTGCCCGCTCTTGAGGAACTCGCCTATCTGCTGCGCCAGGACACCAGAATCGAACACGTCGCGACCGCGGCCGACGGCGTCACCGCGCTGCAGGACATGGTGCAGATGATCGGCGGCGGCGAGCGGCTCGACGGGATCTTCCTCGACATCCGGATGCCGGGCCTCGGCGGGCTCGACCTCGCCCGGCTGGTCGGCGGCTTTCCCAGCCCGCCCAAGCTGGTGTTCGTCACGGCGCACGAGGAGTGCGCGGTGCAGGCGTTCGAGCTGGAGGCCGTCGACTACCTGCTCAAGCCGGTCCGGGCCGAGCGGCTGTCGGAGGCCGTCAGGCGGCTGGAGGCGGCCTCCGCGCCGCCCGCCGAGCCGAGCCAGGACGACGTCATCCCGGTCGAGCTGGGCGGCCGCACCAGGTTCGTGCCGCAGCAGGCCGTCTGGTTCGCCGAGGCCAAGGGCGACTACGTGCGGCTGCACACCGGCGACGGCAGCTACCTCGTCCGCATGTCGCTGGCCGCGCTCGAACGCCGCTGGTCGGAGGCGGGGTTCATCCGCGTCCACCGCAGCACGCTGGTCTCGGCGCGGCACGTCAGCGAGCTGCGTTTCGAGGGCGGCCGGGTCACGCTCACCGTCGGCACCGAGACGCTTCAGGTCAGCCGGCGTCACAGCCGCCAGGTGCGCGAGCAGCTCGTCCGCCAGCATCGCGGCGTCTTCTCCTGACCCTCGCCCGGCACGAACGGGCGGGCGGGCGTGAAGCAGGGCGTGCCGGCGGCCGGTCCACGGCCGGTCGCCGAGCCCGTCGCGGCTGCCCGATGGTAAAAGTTTTCCCAGGTCACATGGGTCGGACGCGGTGCGGGCAGGGCCCGGCCGCGTCGCGCTGCCTCCGTGGAGAACCCAGGAAGCAACCGTTCGTCGCCGGTGGGTGACCGTTCACCGGGCGGACACCCTCCGTATGTCGATGACTACAGACCGTTCAGCGAGCTGACCGTGAACGGGGTGTCTCCTACAAGATCGCGACCGTAGTGTTTCGGCATCGGAAGCCACCCGGCGCATCGGGGGGGGACGGGCCGCGAGGCCCAAGCAAGGGCCTGATGCGTCGGCTTCACCGGTGACCAACCAGGTCACCACGGCTGTCGGGCCCTTGACCGGGGGGTAGGGCCCGCCTGCCGATCACGTGAAGGGGCGCCTGCGGAGGCCACGGACCCCGGCCCCGCGATCCGGCCTTCGGGGGCGGCCGGATCGCGAAAGCAGGCGCCCCTCTCACGATCAGGAACCAGGCACCCGTCACCGGGGGAACGCCGGATCAGCCCTCGTCGCGAAGCTTCTTCAGCAGCTCGATGTCCTCGCGGTGCCTGTCGGCCTTGCCGGGCGTCTCGATGCAGAAGGGCACCCCCGCCACCGCCGGATGCCGCATGATCTCGGCGAACGGCTCCGCGCCGATGTGGCCCGCGCCGATGTTCTCGTGACGGTCCTTCTTGGCCCCGCACACGTCCTTCGAGTCGTTGGCGTGGATGAGCTTGAGCCGGCCGGGCGCGAGGGCGTGCAGCGCGTCGAACGTCTCCCGCACCCCGCCCTCGGCGGCCAGGTCGTGGCCGGCGGCGAAGGCGTGGCAGGTGTCGAGGCAGACGCAGGCCCGCGGGTGCCAGTCGAGCGCCGCGAGATAGGGCTCCAGGTCCTGGACGGTCGCGCAGAGCATCGCGCCCTGGCCCGCCATGGGCTCCAGCAGCAGGTCGGGGCCGCCCTCGGGGACCTCGTCGAGCAGCGGCAGCAGCGTCTCGCGCACCTGGCGCAGCGCGTCGTCGCGCGACTGGGTGACGGCCGAGCCGGTGTGGACGACGACGCCCTTGGCGCCGGTCTCGACCCCGCGCCGCAGCCCGTGGCGGACGACCGCGATGGAGTTGGCCAGCGTCTCGGGGTTGGGCGAGCCGAAGTTCACCAGGTACGGCACGTGGATGAAGGCGGTGACGCCGGACTCGGCCAGCTTGGCGTCCTCGGCGGGTTTGCCGTCGTTGAGCGCCCAGCCGCGCGGGTTGGTGACGAACACCTGGATCATCTCGGCGCCGATCTCGGCCATGTACTTCAGGCCGCCGGTCGCCAGGCCGCCGGTGACGGACACGTGCCCGCCGATCAGGGATGTCAAGGTCATGATGGCTCCCAGTGTAGGCGCAGCTCAGCGGCGTCCCGGCCGGGGCCGGGTTGGAGCATGACACGAAAAGTCCTGGCCATCCCGTTGCGTACTTGGGAGTTCTCACGGATGGACCGGGGAGCAGGCCCCTGTGTGTACTGCTGACATGCCCAACTCCTTGGCCCGGTTCAACCGGCGGCCGCGTGAGGAGGCGGAGGCCGAGCTGCTGGCCTGCTGCGCCTCCCGCGCCTTCGCCGCGGCGGTGGCCGCCCGCAGGCCCTACGCCGGCCGCGAACGGCTCGCCGAGGCCGCCGAGACCGCGGTGCGCGAGCTGAAGTGGCCCGACGTGCTGGAGGCGCTGGCGGCCCACCCGCGGATCGGGGAACGCCCGTCCGGGGACGGCCGGGAGTCGCGCTGGTCGCGCGAGGAGCAGGCGGGCGCGCACGAGGACACCTCCGAGGAGGCGTCGGAGCTGCGGGCCGCGCTGGCCGCGGGCAACCGTGCGTACGAGGAGCGTTTCGGGCACGTCTACCTGGTGTGCGCGACCGGCCTGAGCGGGGCCGAGCTGCTGGCCCGGCTGCGCGCCCGGCTGGGCAACGACGAGGAGGGCGAGCGCGGCGTCGTCCGCGACGAGCTGGCGAAGATCACCCGGCTCCGGCTGGGGAAGCTCATGGAAGAGGAGGGGAGATGAGCTTCTCGACACACGTCCTGGACGCGGTCGCGGGCCGGCCGGCCGCCGGGCTCCGCGTCCGGCTGGAGCGCGAGGGCCGCGTGCTCGCCCGGGGCAGCACCGACGCCGACGGCCGGATCACGGGCTGGGACACCGAGGAGGGCATGCACCGGGTCGTCTTCGACACCGGCGGCTACCTGGCCGACACCTTCTACCCCGAGGTCGTCATCGCCTTCACCGTCACCGACCCCGGCGCGCACCACCACGTGCCGCTGCTGCTCAGCCCGTACGCCTACTCCACCTACCGAGGGAGCTAGATGACCGTCAAGCTCGGCCCCAACCGCTACGGCAAGGCGGAGACCAGGCTCGTCCACGTGGTCAGGGACGGAGACGTCCACCACGTCAAGGACGTCAACGTCAGCTCCTCGCTGTCGGGCGACATGGAACAGGTGCACAGGAACGGCGACAACGCCGCCGTCCTGCCCACCGACACGCAGAAGAACACCGTCTACGCCTTCGCCAGGAAGCACGGCGTCGGCGAGATCGAGGACTTCGCCCTCTTACTGGCCCGCCACTACGTCTCGGCGCACGCCTCCATCCACCACGCGCGGGTGGAGATCGAGGAGTACGCCTGGAACCGCATCCCCGGCCGGTCGCTGCACTCCTTCGTGCGCGACGGCGGCGAGGTGCGCACGTGCGTCGTCCACCACGACCGGGACGGCCGCACTACCGTCGTGTCCGGCCTGAAGGACCTGGTCGTGCTGAACTCGACCGGCTCGGAGTTCCACGGCTACCTCGTGGACGAGTACACCACCCTCCAGCCGACGACCGACCGCGTCCTGGCCACCGCGGTCACCGCGCAATGGCGGCACACCGGGACGGGGGAGCGCCCGCCGTACGCGCGGGTGCGCGAGGGCCTGCTGGACGCGTTCGCGCAGACGTACAGCCTGTCGTTGCAGCAGACCCTCTACGCGATGGGCGAGCGGGTGCTGACGACCTGCCCGCAGGTCTGCGAGGTCAGGTTCGCGCTGCCGAACAAGCACCACTTCCTGGTCGACCTGTCGCCGTTCGGCCTGGACAACGAGAACGAGGTCTTCTACGCCGCCGACCGCCCCTACGGGCTGATCGAGGGCAGCGTGCTGCGCGAGGACGCGCCGGACGCGGGATTCGCCTGGGAGTGAGGACGATGGACTTCTTGCGGCCCACCACGTGGGCTGAGGCGCTGGCCGCCAAGGCGGACCGGCCCGGCGCGCTGCCCGTCCAGGGCGGCACGGACGTGATGGTGGAGATCAACTTCGACGTGCGCAGGCCGGAGGCGCTGCTCGACCTCAACCAGGTGGCCGAGCTGCGCGAATGGGGCATGACCGACGGGGTCTGCCGGATCGGGGCGGGGGTGACGTACGCGACGGTCGTCGACGAGCTGGACGGCATGCTGCCGGGCCTCGCGCAGGCCGCGCGCACGGTCGGCTCGCCGCAGATCCGCAACCGCGGCACGGTCGCCGGGAACCTCGGCGCGGCCTCGCCCGCGGGCGACAGCCACCCGCCGCTGCTGGCGGCGGGCGCGGTCGTCGAGGCCGAGTCGCGCGACCGGGGCATCCGCCTGATCCCCGCGCACGAGTTCTACCTCGGGGTCAAGCGCAACGCCCTGGAACCGGACGAGCTGATCAGGGCCGTGCGCGTCGGGCCCGCCCCGGGACCCCAGTACTTCTCCAAGGTCGGCACGCGCAACGCCATGGTGATCGCGGTGTGCTCGTTCGCGGTCGCGTTGCACCCCGGCGAGCGGCGGGTGGGCACCGGGATCGGCTCGGCCGCGCCCACGCCGCGCCGCGCCCTGGAGGCCGAGGCCCTGCTGGCCGCGGAGCTGGACTGGGACGCGCCGCTCGCCCCCGCGCTGCTGGCCCGCTTCGGCGAGCTGTGCGCGGCCGCCGCCGCGCCGATCGACGACGTGCGCGGCACGGCCGCCTACCGGGTGCACGCCGTCGGCGTGATGGCCCGGCGCACGCTCACCTGGGCCTGGAACGACCACCTCGCGAGGAGGGCCGCCTGATGCGCCTCAACGTCACCGTCAACGGCCGCGACCAGTGCGTGGACGACATCTGGGAGGGGGAGAGCCTGCTGTACGTCCTGCGCGAGCGGATCGGGCTCCCCGGCTCCAAGAACGCCTGCGAGCAGGGCGAATGCGGCTCGTGCACGGTCTATCTCGACGGGCTGCCGGTCTGCTCGTGCCTGGTCGCCGCCGGGCAGGCCGAGGGGCGGCGGGTGCGCACGGTCGAGGGGCTGGCCGAGGGCGACCGGCTCGACCCGGTGCAGGAGGCGTTCGTCGAGTGCGGGGCCGTGCAGTGCGGCTTCTGCACCCCCGGGCTCGTCGTACAGGCCCACGACCTGGTCGAACGCGTGCCCCGGCCCTCCGACGCCGAGATCCGCGAGGCCCTGGCGGGGAACCTGTGCCGCTGCACCGGCTACGAGAAGATCCTCGACGCGGTACGGCTGGCCGCCGCGCGGAAGGCGGCCCGATGACCCTGCTGATCGAGAACGCGCACATCGCGCCCGTCGTCGGCCCCGAGATCCCCTCCGGCCACATCGTGGTCGAGGGCGACCGGATCGCCGCGCTCGGCCCCGGCCCCGCGCCCGCGACCCCAGGCGCCCGGCGCGTGGACGGCTCCGGCTGCCTGGCCACGCCCGGCCTGGTCAACACCCACCACCACCTCTACCAGTGGGCCTCGCAGGGGCTGGCCCAGGACGCCACCCTGTTCGAGTGGCTGGTGGCTCTCTACGATGTGTGGGCCGCCATGGACGCCGAGGTCGTCAGAGGCGCGGCCACGGCCGGGCTCGGCTGGCTGGCGACGGGCGGGTGCACCACCTCCAGCGACCACCACTACGTCTTCCCCAAGGGCAGGGGCGACCTGTTCGCGGCCGGGGTCGAGGCCGCGCGGGAGATCGGCGTCCGCTTCCACCCGGCGCGCGGCTCGATGGACCGCGGCCGGTCGCACGGCGGGCTGCCGCCGGACGAGGTGGTCGAGGAGCTCGACAACGCCCTGGCCGCGACCGCCGAGGCGGTGGACGCCCACCACGACCCGTCGCCGTCCTCGATGGTGCGGGTCGCGGTCGCGCCGTGCTCGCCGTTCTCGGCCAGCGCGGAGCTGATGACCCAGTCGGCCGCCCTGGCCAGGGACAAGGGCGTGCGCCTGCACACCCACCTGGCCGAGACCCTCGACGAGGACGAGCACTGCATGGAGCAGTTCGGTCTGCGTCCGGTCGACTACATGGACAAGCTCGGCTGGCTCGGGCCCGACGTGTGGCTCGCGCACGCCGTGCACCTCAGCGACGCCGACATCGCCAAGCTGGCCCGCACCGGCACGGGCGCGGCCCACTGTCCCTCCTCCAACGGCCGCCTGGGCGCGGGCATCGCCCGGGTGTCGGAGATGTTGCGCCGGGGCGCGAACGTCGGCCTCGGCGTGGACGGCAGCGCCTCCTCCGAGCTGACCTCACCGGCCGGGGAGATGCGGCAGGCCCTGCTGTTCCAGCGGGCCAGGTACGGCCCCCGCGCGCTGTCGGCCCGTCAGGCGCTGGAGCTGGCCACCCTCGGCGGGGCGCGCAACCTGGGCCGCGAGGCCGAGCTCGGCTCGCTGGAGCCCGGCAAGCTGGCCGACGTCGTCCTGTGGCGGACCGGCGGGCCCTTCACCGCCGCCGTGGCCGACCCGGTGTGCGCGCTGGTGTTCGGGCCGCCGCCGCCGGTGGCCCGCGTCCTGGTCGGCGGCCGGACCGTGGTCGAGGACGGCGAGCTGCGGACGACGTCCCACGACGCGGCCGGTCGGGCGGGCGCCGACGCCCACCGCAGGCTCATGCGGCTGGCGGCCGAACGCGGGCTCTCGGCGGAGAGGGAGATCCATCACTAAGGTGTGAATGTCCGGAACGTGGCATCCAGCACTGAAAGGCGGTCCCGTGTCGGCAGAACTCCCCGGCGAGCGGCTGGCGCAGCTCAGAAGCACCTTCGCCGAGATCGACACCGACGGCGACGGCTTCGTCAGCGAGGCCGAGCTGAAGCGGCACTTCCCCGACCTGCCCGCCGAGGCCCTCGGCGCGCTGAGCCAGGAGGCCGACACCGACCAGGACGGGCGTTACTCGCTGGAGGAGTTCATCCGCCTGGTCGCCTGACGCCCTCGGGCGCGCCGCCTACGCCGACGGCGCGCTCCAGAGGGCGCTCCGACAGCGCCGCGCCTCGGCGGCGGCGGCCTACTCCGACAGGGCGCGCTCCAGGGGCGTGCGGAAGCGAGGGGTGATCCGTGCGCCGCCGAGCCAGGAGGCCAGACCGGCGATCTCGGCCTCCACGGCGGTCACGGCGTCGGAGCCCACGTCGGTGAGCGCCCGCCACACGATCTCGCCGCCGGGACGCTGCCCCCAGCCGCCGACGACCCGGCCGTCCCACCACACGGTCGGGCCGACGTTGCCGCTGCGGTCGAACAGCTCGGCCCGGTGCTCCTTCGGCAGGTACCAGTCGCGGCCCTGCCAGCCCATCGGCGTCGGGTCGAGGGCGGGCAGCAGCGCCGCCCACGGCTCGGGCTCGGGCGTCTCGTCCAGGTCGCCGGGCAGGACGTACCCGGGGCCCTCGTCCAGCTCGACCTCGACCGCGCCGACGGCGGCCAGCGCGGCGCGCACCTCGCGCAGCGTCCAGCCGGTCCACCACTTGACGTCGGCCTCCGTGCCGGGGCCGAACGCGGCCAGCCAGCGGCGTACCAGCTCCGCCTGGGCCTGCGGGACGGCCAGGTCGTCCATGGGCGGGGCGACGGCCCACAGGTGCTGCGTGCTCGTCCAGGAGCCGGACGGGCGGCCCTGCCGGACGAGCCGGCCCTCCATGCCCATCAGCGTGATCAGCCGCTGCCCGACGCTGTGCACGGCCTCGTACGGCTTGCCCACGGCCACCCGGAACTGCTCGCGCAGCCGCGGCTCCAGCACCCCCAGCCGGGCCGCCGTAGCCGTGCCCTCCTCGGCCAGGACGCGCAGCACCGACGACTCCACCTCCGCCAGCCACGGCTCGTCCCAGCCGCCGGCCGCGGTGAGCTCCTTGACCAGCGCCCTGCGCACCCTCGTGGCGACCGCGAGCGTGGAGGAGTGGTGCACGACGGGCACCAGCGCGGCCGGGACCACGAACACCGTGCGCCGCATCCCGTGCATGCGCACCAGCGTGCGGTCCTCGTACAGGGCCCGCTCGACCGGCGCCGGGCCGGGGGCGGTGAGCCGCGCGCCCGCCGACAGGAACACGGTCGCCGGGTCGGTCGCGTGCAGCGCCACCACGGAGGCCGTCGCCTCCTCCGGGCTCGCCGCCTTGGCCGCCAGGCTGTGGCGCACGCCCAGACGACGCCGCCGCTCCCGCTCAGAAATGCGCATGAAAAGCCTCCTTACGGGATGTGAGCCTAGTTGGAGGATCAAACACCTCAGAACCCGTCAAGACCGCTCAGATTCGCGGCTGCTTCAGGGAGGCTGTTCGCTGAGGGCACCCACCCTGGGCCGCCCTCGGTCAGGGGCCTGATGTGATGATGAGTCACGCCTTCCTGCCCGCTCGCACCGGGCAGGAAGGCGTGTCCGGCCATTGTTCAGCATCTTGTGGGAGTTCGTAGTGGTTAAGCAGGTTCTGGTGGCACCCGACAAGTTCAAGGGCTCCCTCACCGCCGCCGAGGTCGCGGCGCGGGTGTCGGCCGGGCTCGGGGTGCCCACGGTCGAGCTGCCGGTCGCCGACGGCGGCGACGGCACCGTCGAGGCGGCCGTGGCCTGCGGGTTCGACCGCGTCACAGCGGAGGTCACCGGGCCCACCGGCGAACGCGTGACCGCGGCCTACGCCTGGCGGGCCGCGGATGGCACGCCGACGGCGGTGGTCGAGCTGGCCGAGGCGTCCGGGCTGCGGCGGCTGCCCGCCGGGCTCGCCCCGCTGACCGCCACCTCCTACGGCACCGGAGAGCTGATCGCCGACGCCCTGCGCAGGGGGGCGCGGCGAATCGTCCTCGGGCTGGGCGGCAGCGCCTGCACCGACGGGGGAGCGGGCATGGTCCGGGCGCTCGGCGCGCGCCTGCTCGACGACGACGGCGCCGAGCTGCCCGACGGCGGCGCCGCGCTGCGCGGGCTGGCCCGCATCGACCTGTCCGGGTTCGCCGACGTCGCCGGGGTGGAGTTCGTCGTGGCCGGCGACGTGGACAACCCGCTGCTCGGCCCGCACGGAGCCGCCGCCGTCTACGGGCCGCAGAAGGGCGCCACCCCCGACGACGTCAAGGTGCTGGAGGCCGGGCTGTCCCGGCTGGCCGCGGTCGCCACGCAGACCCACGGCCTGGTCGGCGCGGTCGAGCACGACGACACCCCGCGCGCCATGGGCGTGGCCGGAGCCCCCGGGGCGGGCGCGGCGGGCGGCGTCGGGTTCGCGGCGCTGGCCTTTCTCCACGCCGAGCTGCGTCCCGGCATCGAATACCTGCTCGACCTGCTCGGCTTCGGCGCGCTCGTCCAGGGCGCGCGGCTGGTGATCACCGGTGAGGGGTCGCTCGACGAGCAGTCCCTGCGCGGCAAGGCGCCGATCGGCGTGGCCCAGGCCGCGGCCAGGGCGGGCGTGCCGGTCGTCGCGGTCTGCGGCCGGCGCACCCTCGGCGACACCGAGCTCAAGGACGCCGGCATCGAGGCCGCCTACGCCCTGACCGATCTGGAGCCCGACCCGGCCCGCTGCATGGCCGAGGCGGGTCCGCTGCTCGAACGCCTGGCCGCTCGCGTGGCGGCCGACCATCTGGAGGGCAGATGACCGCTTACGACGTCGTCGTCCGCTCCCGCCGGGCCGTCACGCCCGAGGGGGAGCGGGCGGTGGCCGTGGCCGTGCGGGGCGAGCGCATCGAGGCCCTGTACGACTACGACGCGCCCCTCGATGCCGTCGAGGACGTCGACCTGCGTGACCTGGCCTTGCTGCCCGGCCTGGTGGACACGCATGTGCACGTCAACGAGCCGGGCCGTACGCATTGGGAGGGGTTCGCCTCGGCGACCAGGGCGGCCGCCGCCGGCGGGGTGACCACGATCGTGGACATGCCGCTCAACTCCGTGCCGCCCACCGTCAGCGTGGAGGCGCTGGAGGTCAAGTTGCGGGCCGCGCGCGGGCAGTGCCACGTGGACGTGGGGTTCTGGGGCGGGGCGGTCCCGGGCAACCTCAAGGAGCTGCGGCCGTTGCACGAACGCGGCGTGCGGGGTTTCAAGTGCTTCATGTCGCCGTCGGGTGTGGAGGAGTTCCCACCGCTGGGCACGGCGGAGCTGCGGGCGGTGCTGGCGGAGGTGGCCGGGTTCGGCGGGCTCGTCGTCGTGCACGCCGAGGACCCGGAGCTGCTGGCCGAGCCGGGCGGGCCGACGTACCGGGAGTTCCTGGAGTCGCGGCCGGGGGCGGCCGAGGCCAGTGCGGTGGCGCGGGTCGTCGCGCTGGCCGCGCAGACCGGGGCGCGGGTGCACGTCCTGCACGTCTCCAGCGCCGAGTGCCTGGAGGTGCTGGCGCGGGCCCAAGCCGAGGGGGTGGCGGTCACGGCCGAGACCTGCCCGCACTATCTGACGCTGGAGGCCGAGCAGGTGCCCGAGGGGCGCACGGCCTACAAGTGCTGCCCGCCCATCCGGTCGCGGGCCAACCGCGAGCTGCTGTGGGAGGGCCTGGCCGGCGGTGTGCTGAGCTGTGTGGTCTCCGACCACTCGCCCTCGCCCGCCGATCTGAAGGTGCCCGACTTCGCCGCCGCCTGGGGTGGGGTCGCCTCTCTCCAGGTGGGTCTGTCGGCGGTGTGGACGGAGGCCGCCCGGCGCGGTCACACCCTGGCCGACGTCGTCGGCTGGATGTCGTCGGCGCCGGCCGCGCTGGCCGCGATCCTCGGCAAGGGCGCGATCGGTCCCGGTAACGACGCCGACCTGGTCGCCTTCGACCCCGGCGCCGACAACCCGGTGGACGCCGCCCGCCTGCACCACCGTAATCCCGTCACCCCGTACCACGGCCGGGTGCTCAAGGGCGTCGTCCTGACCACCTGGCTGCGCGGCCGTCCCGTGGACACGCAGCCGCACGGCCGCCTCATCTTGGGAGAACAGTAGATGTCCGGCTTCACCACCCTGCCCGACCTGGCCCTGCGCACCCTCGGCGGTTCGGTCGTCGCGGCCAGCGACGAGTCGTTCGCCGAGAAGGAGAGCCTGATCAGGCCGGGTCGTCCCGGGTTCCGTGCCGAGACGTTCGGCAACAAGGGGCAGGTGTACGACGGGTGGGAGACCCGCCGCCGTCGCACGCCCGGCCATGACTGGGCGCTGGTGCGGCTGGGCCTGCCGGGGGTGATCCGCGGTGTGGTGATCGACACGGCCTGGTTCAAGGGCAACTACCCGCCGCACGCGTCGGTCGAGGCCGCCGCCGTGCCCGGCCATCCCTCAGCGGCCGAGCTGGCCGCCGCCGACTGGACGGAGATCGTCCCCAGGACGGGGCTCAAGGGCGACGCCGAGCATCACGTCGAGGTCACCGGCGACGACACCCGGTACACCCACGTACGGCTGAACATGTACCCCGACGGCGGCATCGCCCGCCTGCGCGTGCACGGCGAGGTACGCCCCGACCTGTCGGTCTACGACGGCCTGAGCCTCGACCTGGCCGCGCTGCAGAACGGCGGCCTGGTCACCGCCTGTTCTGATGCGTTCTACTCCGCGCCCAACAATGTCATCGCTCCCGGGCTGGCCCGGCATCAGGCCGAGGGCTGGGAGACCGCGCGCCGCCGGGAGCCGGGCAACGACTGGCTGCTGATCCGCCTGGCCGGGCCGGGCCTGGTGCGCCTGGCCGAGATCGACACCACGAACCTGATCTTCAATGCCCCCGGCCACGTGGCGCTCACCGGGCTGTCCGGCGGACGTGAGATCGGGCTGCTGCCCAAGACCCGGTTGCAGCCCGACCTGCCCCACCGCTTCCGCCTCGACCACTCCGAACCGGTCACCCACGTCCGGGTCGACATCTACCCGGACGGCGGGCTGGCCAGGGTCCGCCTGCACGGCCACCTGGCCTGAGGAGGGCTACTGCCAGAGGTAGACGGTGGCGCCGGGCGGTCGCTCGCTGTTCGGTAACGGCCGCTGGTACTGGACGACGCCGCCGTTGGCCAGCCGGCTGACCCGGACGTGGAAGCCCAGCGACTCCAGCTCCGACTTGGCGTCCTTGACGTTCTTGCCGATGACCGCGGGCACCAGGCGGAAGTCCTGGTCGTCGCGGGCCTCGTTGTCGCCCTTGAACCAGTCCCAGAAGTCGGTCTGGCAGCGCGCCACCGTGATCATGGCGGGCGTGCCCTTGTCGACCTCGGACTTGGCCTTGGGCGCCTGGGCGATGACCGTGCAGGGCTCGGCGTCGTCGTCGACCTCGTTGACCTGCACCTGGAAGCCCTGGCCGCCCAGGTAGGCGGCGGCCTCGTCCTTCGGCATGCCGGTCACGTCGGGCATCACCATGCCGGCGCTCACGAAGATGCCGACCTTCGCGCCCTCCTTGACCTTCTCGCCCGCCTCGGGGGAGCTGCGGATCACCTTGTTCCGCTCGACCTCGGCGCTGGGCAGGCGCTTGACGCTGCCCACGGTGAGCCCGGCCTCGGCGATCTTGACGCGGGCCTCGTCGCTGGTCAGCCCCTTGACGCTGGGGACGATCACCCGCTTGGGGCCGAGCGAGGGCACCAGCGTGATCGTGCCGCCGCTCTCCAGCTCGGTCTTGCCCTCGGGGTCGGTACGCAGCACCAGCCCCTCGGCGGTGTCCTCGTCGTACTCGCCCGCGACCTTGTGGATCTTGAAGCCCTTGCTCGTGGCGGTCCGCTCGGCGACCACCATGTTCTGGCCGACCAGGTCGGGCACCGGCACCATCTTGGTCTGGGAGAAGTACCAGCCGGTCACCGCCACCGCGACCACCATGACCGCGGCGAGGGTGACCAGGAACCAGTTGGGCTTGAACGAGCGCGTGGACGGCGGCGGCGACACCGGCGGCACCGGCGGCGCCATCTCGGCGCGCGGCTGGATCAGCGTGTGGGCGGGCGCGGCCATCGGCATCGACGGGGCGCCCGCGCCGCTCGGACGCGGCGGGATCGACTGGTTGAACACCGCCGTCATGGCCGGCGGGGTGCTCAGCCGGGGCAACATGCGATGGGCCTCGACCGCCTGGACGAGCATCGCCGTGGCGTCGTTGGGGCGGTCGTGCGGCTCGCGGGCCGTGGCGTGCGCGACGAGCGTGTCGATCAGCGGCGGCACCTCGGGCACCAGCGCCGACGGCGGCGGCACCGTGTCGTGGACGTGCCGGTAGGCCACCGACATCGGCGTCTCGCCGTCGTAGGGCTGCTGCCCGGTCACCAGCTCGAACAGCATGATGCCCGCGGCGTAGACGTCGCTGCGCACGTCGGCGCCGCCGGTGGTGACCTGCTCGGGCGACATGTAGCCGATCGTGCCGATCATCACGCCGGTACGGGTCTGGTTGGTCGCCTCGATGGCCCTGGCCAGCCCGAAGTCGACGACCTTGACCCGGCCGTCGTCGGTCATCAGCACGTTCTCGGGCTTCACGTCGCGGTGGACCATCCCGGCCTGGTGGGCCGCGCCCAGGGCGGCGAGCACCGGGATCATGATCTCCAGTGCCTCGCGGGCGGGCAGCCTGCCGCGCTCGCGCAGGATGTCGCGGAGCGTGCGGCCCGGCACGTACTCCATCGACAGGTAGACGACGTCGGTGTCGGTGCCCTGGTCGAAGACGTGCACCACGTTGGGGTGGGACAGACTCGCGACCGACTTGGCCTCACCGATGAACCTGCGGACGAAGGCCGGGTCCTCGGCGAGCGAGGAGTGCATGACCTTCAGCGCGACAGTGCGGTCCAGCCGGACGTCGAGCGCCAGGTAGACGGTCGCCATACCGCCCCGGGCGATCCGGCTCTCGATGCGGTAGCGCCCATCGAGGAGCCGCCCGACCAGGGGGTCCGCAGTCGTCTTATCCACCACCCCCCTGAGTTTACGGGCGTTTTGGCACCGGCAGGGCCCGCGCGCCCGAAACCGATGCGGAGACGTTCCCAGGAGAGCGGCCCCGACCGGCGGGAGGACCCGGCGCGAGCCGAGCCCTCCGAGGGATCTGAGGGGGATCCTACGCGGCGAACTTCCGGCGGGCCCCTACGGGGTCGTCGGCGAGGACGCCTCCGCGTAGCGGCGGCGCGGGATCCTGCCCGCCTGCCGCGCCTGGCGCCCCGCCGCCACGGCCGCCCTCATCGCCGAGGCCATGAGCTCGGGCCGCTGCGCGCGGGTCACCGCCGTGGCCAGCAGCACCGCGTCGCAGCCCAGCTCCATGGCCAGGGCGGCGTCGCTGGCCGTGCCGATGCCCGCGTCGAGGATCACCGGAACCGCGGCGGCCTCCACGATGAGCTCGATGTTGTGCGGGTTCCTGATGCCGAGGCCCGACCCGATCGGCGCGCCCAGGGGCATCACGGCCGCGCAGCCAACCTGCTCCAGCCGCCGCGCCAGCGCCGGGTCGTCGCCGATGTACGGCAGCACCACGAACCCGTCGGCCACCAGCCGCTCGGCCGCGTCGAACGTCTCGATCGGGTCGGGCAGCAGCGTGCGCTCGTCGGAGATGACCTCTAGCTTGACCCAGTTCGTCCCCAGGGCCTCGCGGGCCAGCCGGGCCGTCAGGACGGCCTCGCCCGCGGTGAAGCAGCCCGCGGTGTTGGGCAGCACCTTGATGTCGCGGCGGCGCAGCACGTCGAGGACCGAGCCGCGGGCGCCGGGGTCGAGCCGCCGCATGGCCACCGTGGTCAGCTCGGTGCCCGAGGCGGCCAGCGCCTGGTCGAGCACCTCCAGGGAGGGCGCGCCGCCGGTGCCCATGATGAGCCGGGAGGAGAACTTCTCCCCGGCGATGATCAGCTCATCCACCCTGCACCGCCGTCAGCACCTCGACGCGGTCGCGGTCGCCGAGCGCCGTCGTCTCCCACGAGCTGCGCGTCACCACCTCGTCGTTCACGGCCACCGCGACCCCGGTGGTGGCGGTGGTCAGCGTCCGTACGGCCTGGGCCACGGTGGTGCCGTCGGCCACCTCGTGCGCGGCGCCGTTGATCGTCACAATCATGAAATATCCCGAAATCTCGCGGGCGAGCACAGCGCGGCCAGCTCGCCCTCCTCACCCGTCAGAATCCCCACACCCGGCAACGACCCCGCCCCGCGTGACGCCACCCCTGAGGACGCGGCCGCCCCTGAAGACGCCGCCCCTGAGGACGCGGGCCCACCTGGAGACGCTGTCCCTCGGGACGCTGCCGCCCCTGAAGACGCCGCCCCTGAGGGCGTTGGCCCCTTGGGGGCTGCCCCTGAGGGCGGCGTCACCGTGGTGGGGGTCGCAGGGGACGGCGTCGCCCCGGCAGGTGTCGTGAGGGTTGCTGTGACCAGGGCCGCCGTGAGGGGGGCCAGCAGGACCCCGCCCCGGTGGTGGCCGGTCGCCAGCACCAGCCCGGGAGCCTCGCCCGGCCCGATGATCGGCAGGTTGTCGGGGGTGCCCGGCCGCAGCCCGGCGACCACGTCGGCGACCTCCAGCTCGGTGACGCCCGGCACCAGCTCCCTGGCGTCCCGCAGCAGCTCGTAGAGCCCGCCGGCGGTCACCCGGGTGTCGAACCCCAGCTCCTCCTGCGTGGCCCCGAGCACCAGCTCGCCGTCGCCCCTGGGGACGAGGTAGACGGGGGCGCCGTGCACCATCCCGCGTACGCACCGCCCGAGCAGCGGCTGCGGCGAGCGCAACCGCATGATCTGTCCCTTGATCGGCCGTACCGGCACGCCGGCCAGCTCTCCGCTCCACGCCCCGGCGGCCAGCACCACGCGATCGGCCGCGATCTCCCGCACGGCGGCGCCAGGCTGACCCGGGTCGGGTTCGAGGCGCACACCGATCACGGCACCCGCCGCGGCCCCGGTGCCAACGCCGCTCCCAGTGTCGCCGTCGCGCAGCAGCCCGGTCGCCCGCGCCCGCACCAGGGGCACGCCCAGCCGGTCGAGCGCGGCCAGCAGCGCCGCCGTGACGCGGCGCGGGTCGACCCAGGCGTCGCCGGGGGCCAGCAGCCCGCCGCGCACCGACGGGGCCAGCATGGGCTCCAGGCGGCGGCACTCGCGCCCGGTCAGCCGCTCCACCCGGAGCCCCAGCTTGTCCATGAACGCCGCCAGGTCGTCGAGCGCCGCGAGGTCGTCGGCCCCGAAGGCGACGTCGAGCGTGCCGTCGGCGCGCAGGTCGAGTCCCCGGCGCGCGGCCTCCATCGACCCCGCCTCCCCGGCCACCCGCCCGAACCCGCCGCCGAACCCCGAGCCGGTCTCACTGCCGAACCCCGCGCCGGTCCCCGAGCCGGTCTCACTGCCGAACCCCGCGCCGAAGCCCGAGCCGGTGCCACCGCCGAACCCCGCGCCGAAGCCCGAGCCGGTCCCACCGGCGGGCCCTGTGGCGAAGCCCGCGGCGGACCCGTCGTCCAGCCCCGCGTCGGCGGCCAGCTCGGCCGCGAAGGACGGCCACCGGCTCAGCGACGCGGCCCCCAGCCGCAGCAGCGGCTCCTCGGTGTAGGCGACCTCGCTGACGGGGGCGAGCATCCCGGCCGCCGCGTAGGAGGCCCCGCGGCCCGGGGCCGGGTCGACCACCGTGACGGGCGACCCCGCACGGGCCAGCCGCCAGGCGATCGACAACCCGACGACCCCGCCGCCCACGATCACATTCATCCGCGCTCCCTTCGCCGGCATGATCCGGATCAGGTGTCTTGCGGTCGAAGGCCCGTTCAAGCCTTCCTCTCAGCCCGGTGACGGCCGGACTCCCGCGCGTCTTGCCCTCCCAGCCTACGGCCTCGGTGCGACGCGCCGGCACGGCCCCCGTTATGGTCATGAACGTGAACCATGTCGTAGTGGTGGGAGCGGGCCTGGCCGGGCTGCGGAGCGCCGAGGCGCTGCGCGGGCGCGGCTTCACCGGACGGATCACGCTGATCGGCCAGGAGCGCCATCGGCCCTACGACCGCCCGCCTCTGTCCAAGGCCGTCCTGTCGGGCGCCGCCGACTCCAGCTTCCTGGAGGCCGACCTCGATGCGCTGGAGATCGACTTCTGGCCCGGCGTCACCGCCAAGGCTCTTCGCCGGGGCGTCCTGGAGACGACCGAGGGCGAGCTCGGCCATGACGGCCTGGTGATCGCCACCGGCGCCGAGCCGATCACCGTGCCCGGCGACGGCCCCCAGCACGTCCTGCGCACCCTCGACGACGCCCACGAGCTGCGCGCCGGGCTGGTGGCCGGGGCGCACGTCGCGATCATCGGCGCGGGCTGGATCGGCGCCGAGGTCGCCACCGCCGCCCGCAAGGCCGGTTGCACGGTGACCGTGATCGAGGCCGGCCCCACCCCGCTGGCCAACGCCGTGGGCCCGGAGATCGGCGCCCGCACCCTGCACTGGTACGACGGCATCGACCTGCGCCTGAACACCATGGTCGACGAGGTGGACGAGGGCGGCGTACGGCTGGTGGGCGGCGAGTTCGTCCAGGCCCACGTGGTCGTCACCGGCATCGGCGTGCGGCCCGCCATCGAATGGCTGGCCGGTTCCGACATCGACCTGCACAACGGCGTCGTCACCGACGAGCACCTGCGCACGTCCATGCCGGGTGTGGTCGCGGCCGGCGACTGCGCCGCCTGGTGGTCGCGCCGCTACGGCACCCGGCTCCGCGTCGAGCACTGGGACACCGCGCTCGGCTCGCCCGAGGTCGCCGCCGCGACCCTGCTGGGCGAGGAGGCCGTCTACGATCCGGCGCCCTACTTCTGGTCCGAGCAGTTCGGTCACATGGTCCAGTACATCGGCCACCATCCCTCCGGCGACCGCCTGGTCTACCGGGGCGAGCCCGAGGGCAAGTGGTCGGCCGTCTGGCTGACCTCGGGCGACACCCTCGCCGCTGTGCTCGCCGTCGACCGGCCCCGGGACTACGTGCAGGGCCGTAGGATCATCGAAGGCGGTCACCGCCTCGACACAGAACGCCTGGTAGATCCAGAGGTCCCCCTACGGGATTGTGTTGTTTGAGCAAGGACGGCATGTGGTAGTTGTGGTTTCGTGACGCTTTCTGTTGCACAGATCGACCGGGAGACCGACCAGCTCGTCGACGAGTGGCTCACTCTCCCCGAAGTGGCCTCACGCCTCGACCTTTCGATCGGGCGGGCCAAGCAACTCCTCAAGGACCACAAGCTGCTCGGCGTACGCCGCGGCGGCGGCGGGCCGCAGGTGCCCGCGGTGTTCCTCGACGGGAAGGACGTGATGAAGGGCCTGCCCGGCACACTGACCGTGTTGCTCGACGCCGGCTACGACGACGTGGAGTCGCTGCGCTGGCTCTTCACCCCAGACGAGTCCCTGCCGGGGTCGCCCATCGAGGCGATCAAGGCCGGCCGTCACACGGAGGTCAAGCGGCGTGCCCAGGCCCTCGGTTTCTGAGGCCCGCCTCTATCTCTGCACCGACGGCCGCCGCGACCGCGACGACCTGGCAGAGTTCCTCGATGCGGTGCTGGCCGGCGGCGTGGACATCATCCAGCTGCGGGAGAAGGGCCTGGAGGCACGCGAAGAACTCGCGCTCCTGGAAGTCTTCCGCGACGCCTGCGACCGGCACGGCAAGCTGCTGGCCGTCAACGACCGGGCGGACATCGCCTACGCCGCCCGGCCCGACGTGCTCCACCTGGGGCAGGACGACCTTCCCGTGACGGTCGCGCGAGAGATACTCGGCGACGACATCGTCATCGGCCGGTCCACCCACTCCATCGCCGAGGCGTCCGCCGCGGCCGTGGAGGAGGGCGTCGACTACTTCTGCTGCGGCCCGATCTGGCCCACGCCGACCAAGCCGGGCCGCCACGCGCCCGGCCCGGCGCTGCTGCGGCACGCCGCGTCGCTGGGGTCGGCCTCGGACCCGGAATCGCCGCGGCCGTGGTTCGGGATCGGCGGCATCGACCTCGCCAACCTCGACGAGGTCATGTCGTACGGCGTGAGCCGCGTGGTGGTCGTACGCGCGATCACCGACGCGGAGGACCCGGGGGCGGCGGCGGCCGAGTTCGCCAAGCGCCTGAGCCCCTGAACCGACCGGGCGCCCGTCCTCGACGGGCGCCCCAGGCCAGGTGCCCGGCCAGAGTGCCGGGGTCAGGTCTTGCGGGACGTCGCGGCGATGGCCAGCTCGGTCAGCGCCGTGCGCGCCTCGGCGGTGACGGGCGCCTCGTCGAGCGCGGTCAGGGCGTCGGCGAGATAGCCGGCGATCAGGTCTTCGCACTCCCGCAGCGCGCCGGTGTCCGTGATGATCTCGCGCAGGGTGGTCACCCCGTCCTCGTCGAGCGCGGGGTCGCCGAGCAGCCTGCGCACCGTCGCGGCCGACTCCGGCGTGGCCGCGGCCAGGGTACGGGCCACCAGCATCGTGCGCTTGCCCTCCCGCAGGTCGTCGCCGGCCGGCTTGCCGGTCTGGGCCGGGTCGCCGAACACGCCGAGGATGTCGTCCCTGAGCTGGAAGGCGATGCCGACGCGGCGGCCGTAGCCGGTGCACAGCTCGTCCATCCACGGCTCCAGGGCGGCGGCGGCGAGCACCAGGCCGAGCCGGAGCGGCTGCTCCACCGAGTACTTGCCGCTCTTGAACAGCGCCACCCGCAGCGCCGACTCGAAGGTGTTCTCGCCGTGGGCCTGCTCCAGCAGGTCGAGGTACTGGCCGCACATCAGCTCGGTGCGCATGTGGTCGTGGACGGGCTGGGCGGCGGCCAGCGACGCCGGCGGCAGGCCGCTGGTGCGCCACATCTCGCCCGACCACACCAGCAGCAGGTTGCCCAGCAGGATCGCGGCGCCCTCGCCGAACTGGTCGGCCGAGCCGTGCCAGCCCTCCTTCTCGTGCAGGGTCTGGAAGCGGCGGTGGGCGGCCGGCATGCCCCTGCGCAGGTCGCTCTTGTCCATCACGTCGTCGTGCACGAGCGCGCTGGCCTGCAACAGCTCCAGCGACGCGGCGGCGGTGAAGATCTCGGGCACGTCGGTGCCGCCCGCGCCGCGCCAGCCCCAGTAGCAGAACGCGGGACGCAGGCGCTTGCCGCCGGCCAGCAGGTCGCCCGCGGCGGTGCGCAGCGGTTCGAGTTCGGCGTCGCCCGAGGCGGGCAGTTGCCGTTCGACGAACTCCCCCAAGGCGCGCTCCACCTGGGTGCGCAGGGCGTCCATGCTCGCGGCGTCAGTGGTCATGCCTTGAGACTAGTGGGCGCGGACTCGGGTTCGGGTCCCCGGTCTAGGGGCGGTCGACCCGGACACCGGCCTGTACGCTTGGTGCATGGCGCTTGGTCGACCCTCCGTCCTGCCCGATCGTGTCCCCACCGTCCGCGAGCTGCTCGCCACCGGTGGCCGGTCGTTCTCCTTCGAGTTCTTCCCCCCGAAGACCGACGAGGGCGAGCGGCAGCTCTGGAAGGCGATCAGGGAGCTGGAGTCGCTGCGGCCCACGTTCGTCTCGGTGACCTACGGCGCCGGCGGCTCGACCCGCGACCGCACGGTCGACATCGTCGAGCGCCTGGCCCACGACACCACGCTCACCCCTGTGGCGCACTTCACGGCGGTCAACCACTCGCTGCGTGAGCTGCGTCACCTGGTCGGCCGCTTCGCCGACGCGGGCGTGCGCAACATCCTGGCCGTGCGCGGCGATCCGCCCGGCGACCCGACCGCCGAGTGGGTGCGCCACCCCGAGGGCGTGCTCTACGCCGAGGAGCTGGTGCGGCTCATCCGGCAGGCGGGTGAGTTCTGCGTGGGCGTGGCGGCGTTCCCGTACAAGCATCCGCGATCGCCGTCCGTCGAGTCCGACACCGACTACTTCGTGCGCAAGTGCCGCGCGGGCGCCGACTACGCGATCACCCAGATGTTCTTCCAGGCCGACGACTACCTGCGGCTGCGCGACCGGGTGGCGGCCCAGGGCTGTGACACGCCGATCATCCCGTGCATCATGCCGGTCACCCAGATGAGCACGATCGCGCGTTCGGAGCAGCTGTCGGGGGCGCCGTTCCCGTCCGACGTGGCGGCCCGCTTCGAGGCGGTCGCCGACGACCCGGCCGCGGTGCGGGCGCTGGGCATCGAGCACGGCGCGGAGCTGTGCCAGCGGCTGCTCGACGAGGGCGCGCCCGGGATCCACTTCATCACGTTCAACCGGTCCAGCGCGTCGCGCGAGGTGTTCCAGCGCCTGACGCCGGTCGCCGCCACCGCCTGACCCCGTACAAACGCCCCGTACAAAGCGGTGCCCGTCACCCGCCCGCAGGGGGACCGGGCGGGTGACGAGCAAGGGGTGGTATCCGGTAGGTAACGTGTCCGTCACTTTCTGTCACCAAGATGCCCGGCGGCATGCTCAGGCAAACCCGTCAAGCCCAGGGCTTTACCCGCGGTGACGTGCGACGCGTTCAGTCGAGGGGGAGTGGGCGGCCCACGATGGCGTACTCCTCGTGGCCGCCGGGGAAGACGAAGCGGGTCAGCAGGTCGGTGAAGCCCAGGCCGGCGTAGAGGTGGCGGGCGGCCGTGGGGCGGTCGTGGGTGGACAGCACGGCCGAGCGTTCGGGGCGGCCGGCGCACAGGGTCCTGATCATGGCCCGGCCGATGCCCTTGCCCTGGTGATCGGGGTGCACGTGGATCTCGGCCAGCTCGAACGCGTGGCCCATCCAGGCGTGCGCGGCCTCCTCGCCGGCCTCGTCGGCCAGCGCCCTGCTCACCACGTCGTGCCACCACTGGCCGGTCGCGCCGCGGAATCCGTAGGCGAAGCCGACGATCCGGGGGCGTTCCGTGCCGGTCGGGTCCCGCAGCTCTGCGAAATAGCACTGGAAATGGGGATATGTCCCGTGATTTCGCATGATGGTCTTGCGGCCGGAGATCTGCTCGGGGGGCGGGTTCATCGCCGCCGTGTAGATGTCGATCACCGTGTCCAGGCGCTCGGTGAACTCGGCCGGGCCCGCCCCGCGAAACTCGATCACCCGTCGCACATTACTCGACGTCGACCGCGGTGCCCCCGGTGATCGTCACCAGCTCCTCGAACGTCGTCGGGAAGACCGTCAGCGGGTGGCCGCCGGCCGCCCACACCACGTCGTGCTTGCTCAGCCAGTTGTCCACGAGGGTGCGGACCGGGGCCGGATGGCCGACCGGGGCCACGCCGCCGATCGGCTGACCGGTCGCGGCCCGGACGAACTCCGGCGTGGCCCGGCGCACCCGGGCGACGCCCGCCGTACGGGCGATGAGCTCGACGTCCACCCGGTGGGCGCCGCTGGTCAGGACCAGCAGCGGCGCGCCGCCGGCGTCGAAGATCAGGCTGTTGGCGATCGCCCCCACCTCGCAGCCGAGCTGGGCGGCCGCGGTCGCCGCGGTCGGCGCCTTCTCGGGCAGGACGACGATCTCCCCGGCGGCCCCCACCGCGCGCAGGGCGGCCTCCACGACGACGGCGTTCGCCGGCAACTTCTCAGACATGAGGACACTCTAAACAGGTTGACCGCCTTATTACCTGTTCGTGGTGGGTGGTGTAGGGTCCATCGATCCGGAGTGTTCGTGACAAAAGAGGTGGTACCGGTGGGGGCTCGACGGCTGCCCGGAGTGGCTGCTCTTCTGACGGCTGGGGCCGTCGTACTCACGGGCTGCGCGCAGACGGTCACACCCGCCGCGCCGACCGGCCTGATCGGTACGGCGAGCACCCCCGGCACCGCGGGGGCCAAGGCGGGCCCGGCGGCGGCATCCGTCACCGCACCCGTCACGGCGCCCGTATCGGCGCCGCGCAAGACGCTGAAACTGGGCGCCAAGGGCGAGTCCGTCACCTGGCTGCAGCGGCGGCTGACCGCCCTGGGCTACCTGCCCGGCAAGGCCGACGGCAGTTACGGCGGCACCACCCTCGCCGCCGTCTGGGCCTTCCAGAAGGTCAACGGCATCACCCCGACCAGCACGATCGCCCGCAGGACGTGGGAGGCGCTGGAACGGCCGAAGAGCCCGAAGGTCCTGGTGGCCAACGGCAAGCCGACCCGCGCAGAGGTCAACCTGACCAAGCAGATCATGGTCCTGTACGTCGGCGGCCAGGTACGGCTCATCACCCACGTCTCCTCCGGCAGCGGCGTCCCGTACTGCGAGACGACCGCCTGGCAGGGCAAGGAGCAGCGCTTCTGCGGCTCGGCCCGGACGCCGACCGGCGACTACCGCACGACCTGGCGCGCCGGCGGCTGGCACAAGTCCTACCTGGGGCAGCTCTACAACCCGATCTTCTTCAACGGCGGCATCGCCTTCCACGGCGCGCTGTCGGTGCCGCTCTCCCCGGCCTCGCACGGCTGCGTGCGCATGCCGATGAACGTGGCCGAGGTGCTGCCCGGACTGCTCGGCAAGGGCGTTCCGGTGCACGTGAGAGGTGCGTTCAGGCGCGCATAACGTCCGCATAACCGGATCCGGTGACGGCCGGGTTATCCGCCTCTTGCTGGACTTCCCCCGACTTCTAGGGGGATTCCATGGCGACGACGTCCATAGTTCGTGTTCCGGCCCCTGCTCCGCACGTGCGGCGCGGGGGCCGGTCGCTTCTGCGGTGGGCATTGGCGATCGGGTGGGTGGCGCAGGTCGTGCTGCGGCTGTGGTTGTACCGGCAGCACACCGGGCCCGTGGCCAACCCGGACGAGACCGGGTACCTGCTCGCCGCCCGGTGGCTGACCGGCGGGCCCGGGGCGGATCTGACCGGGTTCACCTTCTACCAGGGGGGTTATCCGCTGCTGCTGGCGCCGGTGTTCTGGGTCACGCGTGACCCGGTGGTGGCGTACCGGCTGGTGGTCGTGGTGGGGTCGATGGTGGCGGCGGGGGCGTTCCCGCTGGCGTACCTGCTGCTGCGGCGCCTGGGGGCGGGCCGTCGGGCGGCGATGGCCGCGGCGTTCGCGGGCGGGCTGTCGCCGTCGCTGCTGCTGTTCTCGGGGCTGGCGCTGGCCGACGCGATCCTGCCCACGCTCGTCCTGGCCTGGCTGGTCGCGCTGCACGACCTCGCGGCCAGAGGGTCGGCCGGGGCGGGGGTGCTGGCGGGCGGGCTCGCGGGGTTCGCCATGACGGTGCACCTGCGCGGCACCGTCGTCCTGGCGGTGACCGTACTGGCCATGCTGGCCATGACGGCGCTGCTCCCGGCGCGCCGCCGGGCGGCCGTGGCCGGGCTGGTGACCGCCGTGGTGGTCGCGGTCGCCGGGACGGTGCTGAACCGGGCGCTGTCCGCGGCGCTGTACCCCGGCGGGCCGCGTGACCTGTCGGGCATCCTGGCCGGACGGCTGGCCGGGCTCGACGGGCAGGCGTGGGCGCTGGCGGGGGCGGCCGGGCAGCTCTGGTACCTGGTCGTCGCGACCTGGGGGCTGGCCGGGGTGGGGATCGCGGGCGCGGTCGCCGTCGTGGCCAGGCGGTCCGCGCCGGGGCCGCGGCGTTTCCTCGCGGCCGTCCTGCTCGTCACGACCCTGGGCATCGCGTACGCCTCCTCGGCCGCGCTCCCCGACGAGCACCGGGTCGGCAACTACGCCTACGGCCGCTACCTGGCCTGCGTGGCGATCGCCTGGACGCTGGCCGGGCTGCTCGTGCTGGCCCGAGCCGGCCGCCGGGCCGTCGTGCGGCACGCCCTCGCGGCGGCCGGGCTGCTCGCGGTGACCGGCGGCGTGGTCGTCCGGTACGCGGGGGACCGGCTCCAGCGGTACGCGTTCATCGCCTTCGACTTCCCGGAGGTGATCTTCCTCACCCGGGTGCGGGACTCCTTCGACCTGGTCGCCGCCTCCGCCGTGACGCTCGCCCTGCTGGCGTGCCTGACGGGAGCGGCCCTCCTGACCGCCCGCAGGGCCTGGCCGGCGGTCGTGGCCGCGCTGGCGTTGACCAACGTCGTCTTCGCCGCCGATCTGGCGCCGAAGTCCGCGCCCGCCGCCGGGCCCGACTGGCTGCCCGTCCTCACCGGGCCAGGACGGGTGGCCGTGGACCGGCAGGTGAAGTGGAACGTCCGGGCCCTGCTGGCCTACCGCGTGTCCTGGACCGAGATCGAGCACTTCGACCGTACGCCGCCGGACGGCGTCTGCACCGCCGTCGTCCCGCCCGACGCGGGGCCGCCGCCCGAGGGGTGGACCGCGACCGGCGCGGGCGGCGCCCGGCAGGGCTGGACGACCTGGGTCGACGCCCGCTGCCCCGGCGGCACGTCACCGCGGGGGAGCTGAGGCCGTCCGTGCCTCGCTGTGCGCACGGACCATGCCCACCGCCTGGGCCAGGGCGGCCACCACCACCAGCAGGGAGGAGGCGTACTGCCACGGCGGGAGCGCGTCCTCGAAGGCGACATCGTCGTAGAACCCGGCCAGCCTCGGCGCGGGGTTGTAGACGGCCGCCATGACCCCGAGCGTGTACGGCAGGATGAGGACGCCCGACAACACCAGCAGCGCGCCGCGCCGCCGGGTCGCGCGGCGGAGCAGCAGGCCCACCACGGCGAGCCCCACGGCCGCCACGGCCGCCACCAGCGCGACGCCCCGCGTGATCCACCAGAGGTCCGAGCCCAGCGACGACAGCCCGCCGGACGTGATCCGGCCACCGGGGTCGCCGGCGCGCGCCTGCGAGGCCGTGCGGAGGGCCGCGTAGTTGACGGCCGCGTACGCCGCCACGAGGACCGGCCCCGACAGCAGCAGCACGAGAGTGCCCGTCCGTCCCCGCATCGATCCCCCTCGCGTCGCCGCCCCGTACGGCCGGTCCGTCCGCAGCCCGGCACCGCGCGGTCAGCCTGCCAGACGCGAGCCGTCGCGCGCCACCCCGGGACGCCGGGACGCCGGGGCCCCGGGTCAGCGGGGAAGGCCGTGGACGGCGACGTCGGCCGCGCGGCGGGCGGCGTCGCGGGCCTGCTCCACCGGGAGGCCGTCGATGAGCGTGGTCATCACGGCCAGCTTCACCGCGCCGATCAGCGACCCCACGGCCGCCGCCGCCTCGACCCGGTCGAGCCGGCCGGGGAAGGCCGCCGACAGCGCCGCCGCCAGCCGGAGCTGGCTGTCGAACAGCAGGTGCAGCGCCCGCGCCTGCAGCGGCGGCTCGCGCATGATGAGCTCCAGCCGCAGCGTCGACTGTTCCGACCAGCTCTCCCGGCCGTCGTCCGACGTCGACAGCGTGTCCTCGATGAAGTCGCGCAGCAGGTCGGCCGGCGTCTGGCCGGGAGCCGGCGCGGCCAGGTACGCCAGCGCGCGCTCGATCTGCTGCTCGGAGTCGTAGAAGAGCACGTCCTCCTTGCCGGCGAAGTAGCTGAAGAAAGTGCGGGTGGAGACCTCGGCGGCGGCGGCGATCTCCGCCAGCGTGGTCTCCTCGTAGCCCTTCTCACTGAACAGCCGGAGCGCGGCCTCGATCAGCGCCCGGCGCGTGCGCTGCTTCTTGCGCTCCCGCAGTCCTACCATGACGGAACTCTACACCGGTAAACGAATTTCATGCATTGAAATTTTGCATCGATTGAGGTTTTCTGGAGGGGAGCTCGGAAAGGAGCCAGCATGTCAGACCTGACCTTTCCCATCGCCCGCCAGCAGCCGTTCGATCCGCCTGAGGAAGCCACGGCCCTGCGACAACAGGGCGCCATGCACCGCCTGACCTTCGCCGACGGCCACCTCGGCTGGCTGGTCACCGGCTACTCGGCCGCCCGCTCGATCCTGGCCGACCCCCGCTTCAGCAACCGTCCGGAGCGGCTGCACCCCGTGGTGCCCGCCCGGATGCAGCTCCAGCGGGACGTGCCGCCCGGGTTCTTCCTGCGCATGGACGCGCCCGAGCACACGCGTTACCGCAAACTGCTCATGGGGCAGTTCACCGTCCGGCGGATGAAGGCGCTCGAACCCAGGATCGAGGAGATCACCCACTCCTGCCTGGACGCCCTGCAGGCCGCCGGGCCGCCCGCCGACCTGGTGGAGTCCTTCGCGCTGCCGATCCCGTCGCTGGTGATCTGCGAGCTGCTCGGGGTGCCGTACGAGGACCGCGTGGAGTTCCAGGAGGCCACCAAGATCCTGGTCAACCTGGAGACCAAGGCCGACGACGCCCTGGCCGCGTTCTCCAGGATCGGGGCGTACCTGTCGGAGCTGATCGGGCGCAAGCGGTCGGAGCCGGCCGACGACCTGCTCAGTGGGCTCGTCGAGGACCTGAACCACGAGGAGCTGACCGGGGTCGCGTTCCTGCTCCTGCTGGCCGGGCACGAGACGACCGCCAACATGCTGGGGCTGGGGACGTACGCGCTGCTCACCAACCCCGGCCAGCTCGCCGCCATGCGCGACGACCCGTCGGTGGTGGAGAACGGCGTGGAGGAGCTGCTGCGCTACCTCACGATCATCCATCTCGGCCCGGTGCGCAGCGCCCTGGAGGACGTCGAGGTCGAAGGTCACCTCGTCAGGGCGGGGGAGTCGATCGCCCTGCACCTGCCCACCGTGAACCGGGACCCCTCCCGCTTCCAGGACGCCGACCGCCTCGACCTCCAACGGCCGGCCGGCGGGCACCTGACGTTCGGCCACGGCATCCACCAGTGCCTCGGGCAGCAGCTCGCCCGGGCCGAGATGCGCATCGCGTACCCGGCGCTGCTGCGGCGCCTGCCTGGCCTACGCTTGGCCGTATCACCCGAGGAGGTGCCGATGCGCTCGGACATGAGCATCTATGGAGTGCACCGCCTCCCTGTCACTTGGTAGGTCACGATGAAGATCACAGCGGATACGACGGTGTGCATCGGGGCGGGCATGTGCGCCCTGACGGTGCCGGAGGTGTTCGACCAGAGTGAGGACGAGGGCACGGTGGTGCTGCTGCGCGAGGTGCCCGAGGAAGGGCAGGAGGAGGCCGTGCGGCGTGCGGTGTCCTTGTGCCCGTCGGGGGCCATCTCCGTCTCCTGAACCGCCCCCCGCCCGCCCCGCCGCCACCGCCTCCGGTGGCGGCGGTTTCGTGTGCGGCGGCCCGGGCCTCGTGGGGGCCTTCTGGGGGCCGGACGCCACCCGCAAGGGATCGCGCGCGAACAGGGTGACGTCACGCGCCGGATCGATCACTTCGATCCTTGGTCATCGAACCTGTGTTCGTGGAACAGGTTGACACCGAGCGTGATCGAAATTATGTTCGACCTAGTGGCGGTGAGGCTCGCGGCTCAACGTCACCCCAGGACCTGGTCGCGGGCCGTTCGCTTCCCCAAAGCGATCCCCGCGGCCGGGTTCCACGGGCGAAGGGCGCGTCCTCGTCGTCGGCGGAGACGAGTGGGCGTGTCCTGGCCGGACGGGGAGAGGGGAAGCTCCTCGTCCGGCCGGCTCGGCGGAAATGTCGGTGGCGTCTGCAAGTGTTGACCTCACCGGCGGAGACGCCGGCCGCCGCCCACGACTCCAAGGAGGCGCGCAAGATGGCACCACGGCCTAGAGAAACACCCGGGCCCCGGCTGTCGCCTGCGGTTCGGGCACACTTGACCGATTCACGTTCCTGCCTGGCGGAGGCGACCGCCGCCCGCACCCCGGCGTCCCGATACGTGGCCGCTCACCTGGCGGCTCTTCGGGCGGCTGCGGCGATCCTGGCCGCCCGTCCCCGTCCCATGGAGGGCCGCAGGCGCCGTCTGCGCAGCGCGTGGGAGTTGCTGCCCGAGGCCGAGCCCCACCTTGCCGAGTGGGCCGCCTACTTCTCCGTGAGCGCCGCCAAGCGCGCGGCCGCGGAGGCGGGCGTGGTCCGCGGCATCAGCGCGGCCGACGCCGCCGAGATCCTGGCCGAGGCCGAGACCTTCGTCTCCACGGTGGAAGAGCTGCTCGGCGTCCCCGTCCAGGCCCAGCTTCCCGTGGACGTCCCGCTGGCAGGCTGACCCCGCCGTCCGGCTCTCCGGGCGACGCCGCCGAGCGGAGAAGTGCGGGTGGCGGGGTCTAGCGGCGCGAAGAGGCAGGCAGGGCGGCTGTGGCCTTGACGCATGCCCAAAAGCGGGCGCGGCTTCGGTGGGCTCCCGGCGCTGTCGTTTCCCCGGGCGTTGTTCGTGATAGCGGGTTATCGGGGTAAAAGGGCGTAATGTCCGTGTATCGGGCCGAAGAATTCCCAGCCGGTACGGCGGAGGGCCCGCCAGGGGAATTGGCGAGCCCTCCGGTGGTGAAGCGGTAGGTCCTAGAACGACTCGACGGCCCGGCGCGCCTCGGCGTCGAGCACGCCCCAGCTGATGAGTTCCTCGGTCAACTCGCTGGGCGACTTGTCATAGATCACAGCCAACGAACGCAGGTCCTCCTGGCGGATCGACAGGACCTTGCCGTTGTAGTCGCCACGCTGGCTCTGAATGGTGGCGGCGTAACGGGCGAGCGCCCCGGCCTTCTCCTTCGGCAGTGTCGCCAGGCGCTCCAGGTCGATCACAAGCTTGGGAGTGGGCCCGAGCGGACTCGGAGCGGCGCCCCCGGGCAGCAGCTCGGAGACAGGCACTCCGTAGAAATCGGCAAGCTCGGCAAGCTTCTGCACGGTCACGGCTCGGTCGCCACGCTCGTAGGAGCCCACGACCACGGCTTTCCACCGGCCGCGCGACTTCTCTTCGACTCCATGCAGGGACAGCCCCTGCTGGGTGCGGATGGCGCGGAGTCTTGCACCCAGCGACTTTGCGTACTCAGACGGCATCGTGTGGCCCCCCGGCTCTCGTATGTAGCGCTCTCAGTAGATTGTGCTCCCTTGCGGCATATGCCCCAGCCACCGGGGGGTACAGTGCCAGGCTCGGCACCATCGGTAGCCGTGGCCCTGGGTTTACCCCAGAACGCCGCGCGGTGTGGTTACGCACAGTGACGGTAAAGGGGTGGGAGCCTAAGGTCAAGCTGATTGGAAAAAAGATGCCGAATCCGGTCCGGGAGGGAACGCAACAAACGCCCCTCTTGTACCGATGGCAACACTACTTCGTCATAGTTTGACGAGTGAAATCGAGCGTCAGGTCTCGCGGGTCAAAATCATGACCGGGCAGGTCGCGGCCTGGACGATCTTGATGGACGTGTCGCCCAGGAAGACCCGCCGCAGCGGCCCGGCGTCGCTGGAGGCGCACACGAGCAGTTCCCCGGGCAGCCAGGTGGTCGTGCCGAGCGCCTGTGCCACGTTCCGGCCCTCAAGGAGCTCCACCTCGACCTGGAGCCTGCGCCGCTGCCCCCGGGCCGCGGCACGCAGGTCCGCGGCGGCCTGGTCGCGCAGCCGGACGAGCATGTCCTCCTCGATCTGCACGCGACGGCCGGTCCTGACCACCAGCGTGACCAGCCGCAGCGGGATGTCCAGGGTGACCGCGGCCTTGGCCGCGCCCTTGACGGCGGCGTCGGCGCCGGGCCCGCGGCGGTAGGCGACCGTGATGCGCTCGAACGCGGCCGGCGGGTCGTCGCCGTAGCCGCGCGGGGCCAGCAGCACGGGCACCGGCGAGGAGTGCAGGAGCTGGTCGGCGGTGCTGCCGACGGTGATGCGGGACCGTCCGCCGCCGGGCGCCGAGCCGATCACCACGACGTCGGCGCCGCGCCTGCGGGCCACCTCCACCAGCCCGCGCCCGCTGCCCCTGTTGGTCTGGCGGACGTACTCGACCTGGTCGCCGGCCAGCTCGCGGGCCTGCGCGAGCGCGGTCTCGGCCTGCTCGCGCAGGTAGGAGCGCCAGGCGCCCTCGTCGGCGCGGGCGGGGCCCGGCGTGGTGGTCACGGGCGGCTGGACGGTCGCCACCGTCAGGCTCCCCCCGGTCTGCCGGGTCAGCAGAACGGCCAGCGCCAGCCCGTCCCTGCCGCGTGGCTCGGCGATGTACCCGGCCAGCACCTTCTCGAACTTCATGTCACCGCACCTCGGCACTCAGCCGCGAATGCCCGTAGCCGTACAGGAAATAGCAGATCAGGCCGACCAGCATCCACAGGCCGAAGGCGGCCCACGTGACGCCCGCCAGCCCGGCCATGACGATGACGCAGAAGACCGCGCCGAGCACCGGGGTGAGGGGGAAGAGCGGCGTACGGAAGCTGCGCGGCAGCTCGGGGCTGCGGTGGCGCAGGACCAGCACGCCGACGTTGACGATGAAGAAGGCGAACAGCGTGCCGATGCTGGTGGCCTCGGCGAGCTGGCCGAGCGGCACCAGCCCGGCCAGGACTGAGATGAACAGGGCCACGATCAGCGTGTTGGCGACCGGCACCTGGTGACGCGGGTTCACCCGCTGGAAGATCCGGGGGATGAGCCCGTCGCGGGACATCGCGAACAGGATGCGGGTCTGGCCGTAGATGACGGTGAGCACGACGCTGGCGATGGCGATCACCGCGCCGAAGGAGACGATCACGCCGGGCCAGGTGGCGCCGGTGGCCTGGTCGACGATCTGCGACAGGCTCGCCTCGGTGCTCTCCGGGGCGAACTCGGTCCACGGCTTGGCCCCGATGGCGGCCACGGCGACCAGGACGTACACAGCGGTGACGATGAGCAGGGACAGCAGGATGGCCAGGGGCAGGTCGCGCTTGGGGTTCCTGGCCTCCTCACCGGCGGTGGAGGCGGCGTCGAAGCCGATGTAGGAGAAGAACACCTGCGAGGCGGCGGCCGTGATCCCGGCCACCCCCAGGGGGGCGAACGGGGTGAAGTTCCCGGTCTGGAACGCCGTGAACGCCACCACGCAGAAGAACACCAGCACCGCGATCTTGATCAGCACGAACACCGCGTTGGCCCTGGCCGACTCCGAGGCCCCGTAGAGCAGCAGCCAGGTGGCCAGGAGCACGATGAGGATCGCGGTGACGTTGACGACGCCGCCGTCCTGGCCGGGGGAGCGGGTGATCGCCTCGGGCAGCGTCCAGCCGAACAGGCTGCGCAGGAACGCGTTGAGGTACTCGCCCCAGCCCACGGCCACGGCCGCGACGGACACGGCGTACTCCAGCATCAGGCACCAGCCGCACACCCAGGCCACCAGCTCGCCCAGCGTCGCGTACGCGTAGGAGTAGGACGACCCGGACACCGGGATCGTCCCGGCCAGCTCGGCGTACGACAGGGCCGAGAACAGCGCCGTGATCGCCGCCAGCACGAACGACAGCACCACCGCCGGCCCCGCCTTGGGCACCGCCTGGCCGAGGATGACGAAGATGCCGGTGCCGAGCGTGGCGCCGACGCTGAACAGCGTGAGCTGCCACAGCGTCATCGTGCGCCGCAGCTCGCCGCCCTCGCCCTGCCCGCCCTCGGCCACGATGCGCTCGGTCGGCTTGGTGCGCAGCAGCCGTGCGGCCAGTGTCACGTCGGTCTCCTAGAGGGTGCTCGTCAGCGGCCACATCCCGTTGGGCGTGACGATCGTGCCCGCGGAGCCGGCGAGTATGTCCGCCGCCTCGTCGAGCCTGCCGATGGCGGCCATGTCGCCGGTCGTCTCGACGAACCGGCACACCGCCTCGACCTTCGGCCCCATCGACCCGGCCGGGAAACGCAGCCCGCGCAGCTCGTGCGGGGTGGTGCAGGCGATCTCGGTCTGGCCCGGCGCGCCGAAGTCGCGGTACACCCGCGGGACGTCGGTCAGGATGAGGAAGGCGTCGCACTCCAGCGCCTCGGCCAGCATTGAGGCGGTCAGGTCCTTGTCGATGACGGCCTCGACGCCCGCCAGCCGGCCGCGGGCGTCGCGCACGACGGGGATGCCGCCGCCGCCCGCGCAGACCACCACGACGCCCTCGCGGATCATCTTGCGGATCAGCCGGGTCTCCACGATGCGCTGCGGCGTGGGCGAGGGCACGACGCGCCGCCAGCGGTCGCCGTCGGGCTTGACCGTCCAGCCGTACTCGGCGGCCAGCTTGCGGGCCTCGTCCTCCTCGTAGACCTGACCGACGAACTTGGTGGGGTCGTCGAAGGCCGGGTCGACGGCGCTGACCAGGGTCTGGGTGACCATGGCGAGCACCTGCCGGCCGGGCAGGGCGTTCTGCAGCGCCTGCTGCATCCAGTAGCCGATCATGCCCTGCGTCTGCGCGCCGAGCGTGTCGAAGGGGTAGGGGCGGCTCAGGTTCGGGTCCGCGGCGCTCTCCAGCGCCAGCATGCCGACCTGGGGGCCGTTCCCGTGGGTGATGACCAGCTCGTGCTCGCCGGCGAGCCGGGCCAGCGTCCTGACGGCGGTGGCGATGTTGTCCCTCTGCGCCTCGGCGTCCGGCTTCTGGCCGCGTTTGAGCACCGCGTTGCCGCCGAGTGCGACGATGACCCGCATTCAGTCCCCCAGGGTTGCGACCATGACCGCTTTGATGGTGTGCAGCCGGTTCTCGGCCTCGTCGAAGACGATGGAACGCGGCGACTCGAAGACCTCGTCGGTCACCTCCAGGGACTCCAGGCCGGTCCTGGCGTAGATGTCGGCGCCCACGCCGGTCTCCCGGTTGTGGAAGGCGGGCAGGCAGTGCATGAACTTCACGTCCGGATTGCCGGTGGCCCGGACGACGTCGTCGTTCACCTGGTACGGCAGCAGCAGCTCGATCCGCTCGTCCCACACCTCCTTCGGCTCGCCCATCGAGACCCACACGTCGGTGTAGAGGAAGTCGGCGCCCCTGACGCCCTCGGCCACGTCCTCGGTGATGGTGATCCGGGCGCCGGTGGACCTGGCCAGCTCCTCGGCGGGCCGCACCGCGAGGTCGCGGTCGGGCCGCAGCGCCGGCGGGGTGACCAGCCGGATGTCCAGGCCGAGCAGCGCGCCGGTGACCAGCAGCGAGTGGCCGGTGTTGTTGCGCGCGTCCCCGAGGTAGGCGAGGGACACCTCGCGCAGCGGCTTGTCGCTGTGCTCCCGGATGGTGAGCATGTCGGCCAGCATCTGCGTGGGGTGCCACTCGTCGGTCAGGCCGTTCCACACCGGCACGCCGGACAGCGCCGCCAGGTCCTCGACGTAGGACTGCTTGCTGCCCCGGTACTCGATGCCGTCGAACATCCGGCCCAGCACCCGCGCGGTGTCCTTGACCGACTCCTTGTGCCCGATGTGCGAGCCGGCCGGGTCGAGGTAGGTGACGTGCGCCCCCTGGTCGTGGGCGGCCACCTCGAACGCGCAGCGGGTGCGGGTCGAGGTCTTCTCGAAGATGAGCGCGATGTTCTTGCCGTGGAGCCGCTGCCGTTCGACCCCGGCGTACTTGGCGGCCTTCAGCTCTGCCGACAGGTGCAGCAGGAAGCCGAACTCCTCCGGCGTGAAGTCCAGTTCCTTGAGGAAACTGCGGTTGCGCAGGTTGAACGCCATGTCACCCCTTCTGGATGCCGTCCTAGATGCCGTCGCGCTCCAGCGGGCAGCTCATGCACCGCGGCCCGCCGCGTCCTCTGCCCAGCTCGCTGCCCCGGATCGTGATGACCTCGATGCCGTTGTCGCGCAGGTGGTTGTTCGTGGTGGTGTTGCGCTCGTAGGCGACGACGACGCCGGGCTCGACGGCCAGGCCGTTGCAGCCGTCGTCCCATTGCTCGCGTTCGGCGGCGTACACGTCCTGGTGGGGGGTCAGGACGGTGATGTCGTCCATGTCCAGGGCGTGGGCGATGGCCCTGTGCATGTCCTGGGGCGGGTGGTCGGTGACCCTGAGCTCCTTGGAGGTGTCGCCCGGCTCGATGGTGTACGCCGGCAACATCCCGAGCCCGGCGTACTTGGTGAACACCCCGACGTCGAGCATGGTCATGACCGTGTCCAGATGCATGAACGCGCGCGCCTTCGGCATGTCCAGCGCCACGATCCGGGTCGCGGATCCGGCGCTGAACAGCCGCTGGGCCAGCATCTCGACCGCCTGCGGCTGGGTGCGCTCGCTCATCCCGACCAGCACCGCGCCGCGCCCGATGACCAGCACGTCGCCGCCCTCCAGGGTGGCCGGCGCCATCGCGTGGCCGGGCAGCCAGCAGTGGAAGCCGCCCTCGTAGGGCCGGTCGAAGCCGGCGGCGAACATCGGGTGGAACCGGTAGACGGCCTCCAGGTTGACCGTCTCGCGCATGCGGGCCTTCTTGCGCATCGCGTTGATCGACACGCCGTCGTAGATCCAGCAGGAGGTGTCGCGGGTGAACAGGTGGTTGGGCAGCGGCGGCAGGATGAAGTCGTCGTCGGCGGTGGAGTGGAAGGCCACCGACTTGGGGTCGCAGCCCATCGCGACCAGCTCGCGCTTGGTGATGCCGCCGGTCAGGTGCACCTGGAGAGTGGTGGCGTCCATGCCGTCGAGGGTGTTGCGGATGTCGTCGATGGCGATCGGGCCGAGCCAGCGCTCGTCGATGACGGCGTCGAGGATGTGCTTGCGGGCCTCGGGGATGTCGACCACGTCGCGCAGCAGGTCGGCCAGCATGTGGACGACGATGCCGCGGTCGCGCAGCACCCGCTCGAACTCCTCGTGCTCCTCCACCGCGCGCTGCACCCACAGCACGTCGTCGAACAGGAAGGCGTCCTTGTTGCTCGGGGTCAGCCGTTTGAGGGCCAGTTCCGGCTTGTGCAGCAGGACCTGGCGCAGCCGGCCGACCTCTGAATCGACATGAAAGGTCATTTTTCAGATATCCCCTCAGCGCGGCGGACATCACGCGGTCCGTACTCGCCGTGCCTGGCCTTCAGCCAGATGTAGACGGGCACGCCGACCAACAACATGAGCGTCCCGCCGAGCACGGCCGGGGGCCCGGAGCCGTACGCCATCCAGAACGAGAACAGCAGCGCGAGCACCGCGACGGCCAGGTCGCGGGCCAGCCGCCCCCGGTCGATCCGCCGCTCCCGGGTCACCAGCCAGAACAGCTGCGCGGCGGCCGAGAAGAAGTACGGGATGACCGTGGTGAAGGAGGCCAGCAGCACGATCGTGTCGAAGGCGTTGGCGGAGGCGTAGCCCACCAGCAGCATGAGCGAGGTGAGGACGGTCCCGGCCAGGATGCCCGTCAGGGGCGCGCCGCGGCGGGTGACCACGGCGAAGGCGGGCGGGAACAAGCCGTCCTTGGAGGCGGCCAGCGGCATCTCGGCGACCAGCAGGGTCCAGCCGTTCAGCGCGCCGATGCCGGAGATCATGGCGCAGACCGCCATGAGCAGCCCGCCGCCGGTACCGCCGAACATGTGGTCGAGCGCGGCGGCGAACGGCGCGGTGGACCCGACGAGCTCCTCCTGCGGCACGGTGCCCATGACGGCGACCGTGCTGAGGATGTACATGACGGCGCAGGCCAGCACGCCGATGACGCTGGCCCGGCCGATGGTGCGGGCGGGGTCCCTGACCCGGTCGGCCGCGATGGCGGCGCTCTCCACGCCCGAGTAGATGAACAGCGTGACCGCCCCCGCCAGGGAGACGGCGGAGACCCAGCCGTCCCCGGTGGCGTTGAACGGGGGGTAGTTGTCCTGGTGCACGAAGAACAGGCCCACGACCGCCACGAACAGCAGCGGCGCGAACTTCAGGATCGTGGTGACCACCTGGAAGGCGGCCGCGTTGCGCACGCCGGCCAGGTTCACCACGGCCGGGATCCACAACCCGGTCAGGCCGATCAGGATCGGGCTGAGCGTGCCGCCCCAGTTGAGCCCGAACAGCCCGTGGGCCAGGTACTGGACGTAGCCCACCCACGCCACGGCGATGGCCGCGTTGCCGATCCACGCGGTCAGCCAGAACGACCAGGCGATCCAGAACCCGGCGAACTCCCCGAACGCCTCGCGGGCGTAGGCGTAGGGGCCGCCCGCCGCCGGGACGCGCCCGCCCAGGCGGCCGAAGACGATCGCCATCGCGATGGCGCCCGCGGTGACCAGGACCATGGAGACCAGGCTCACCGTCCCGAACGCCGCCAGCGAGGCGGGCAGCAGGAAGATGCCGGTGCCCACGACGTTCCCCATGACCAGCGCGACGGCCGCGCCGAGGCCCAGGCCGCCCGCGGCCGACGAGCGCGTCCCGCGCGCCGCCGTCCGCACGCCGTTCGAGGGCGGACGTGGTTCCCCCATGCGTGCCCCCCGCGCGAGTCCCCAGGAAGAGCCGCCGCCGAACGCGTACGGCCCTCGGGGACGTGCCCTACGCGAAGGACGCCGACACGGGGGTGGCGGGGGTTTTACCTGATCGCGGGGTGCGGCAGGGTGTCGGGCGAGCCCGACAGCAGCAGCACGACGGCGAAGACCGCCAGGCACAGCGCCATCAGCGCCAGCGGCCAGGCCAGCGACGCGGGGGCGCCGTGCCGGGACATGGCCGCGAACAGCTCGGGGTCCTCCTGCCGGACCTGCCGGGCGATGGCCTTGAGCACCGACTGCTCGCGTGCCGACAACGCCATGTGAAACCTCCCCCGAGAAGACTTAGAGGAGGTTTTATACCTGTATGTCGGCAATTGCCAAATTCGCTGGTGTGGCGGGACGAACGGCCGGTCAGGAGGGCCCGCCGCACCCGGAGGGCAGGGCGGGGTGCTCGCGTTGTACCAGGTAGTGCCTGGTACTGTGTGTCCCGACCAACACCCTTTTAAGACCCGTCCCGTGAGGCGGGAAAGGTGGTGAGATCCTCCATGTCCGATTCCAGGGCCGTGCTTGAAGGCCCGGACATCCACCGGGCGCTGACCCGTATCGCGCACGAGATCCTCGAACGCACCAAAGGCGCCGGTGACGTCGTCCTCCTCGGCATCCCGACCCGCGGCGCCACGCTCGCCCGCAGGCTCGGCGACCGAGTGGAGCAGTTCGAAGGGCTCAAGATCCCCGTCGGCTCGATCGACATCACGATGTACCGCGACGACCTGCGCAGCGGTCCCGTCCGCCCGCTCGGGCGCACCGAGCTGCCGCCCGACGGCATCGACGGCAAGGTGGTCGTCCTCGTCGACGACGTGCTCTACTCCGGCCGCACCGTCCGCGCCGCGCTCGACGCGCTCAACGACCTCGGCCGTCCCACCGCCGTGCAGCTCGCCACGCTGGTCGACCGCGGCCACCGCGAGCTGCCGATCCGCGCCGACTACGTGGGCAAGAACCTGCCCACCGCCAAGAGCGAGAAGGTCAAGGTCTACCTCTCCGAGATCGACGGCCGCGACGCCGTCCTGCTCATGAAGGAGGACGACAGATGAACCGGCATCTCATCTCGGCGGGCGACCTCACCAAGGACGACGCGCTGCTCATCCTCGACACCGCCGAGGAGCTGGCCAGGGTCTCGGAACGGTCCATCAAGAAGCTGCCCACGCTGCGCGGCCGCACGGTGGTCAACCTGTTCTTCGAGGACTCCACGCGCACCCGCATCTCCTTCGAGGCGGCGGCCAAGCGGCTCTCGGCCGACGTCATCAACTTCTCGGCCAAGGGGTCGAGCGTGTCCAAGGGCGAGTCGCTCAAGGACACCGCGCTCACCCTGGAGGCCATGGGCGCCGACGCCGTCGTCATCCGCCACGGCTCCTCCGGCGCGCCGCACCGGCTGGCCGGCTGGGTGCGCGGCAGCGTCGTCAACGCCGGCGACGGCACCCACGAGCACCCCACGCAGGCGCTGCTCGACGCCTTCTCCATGCGCCGCCGCCTCGGCGGGCTCGACGGGCGCCGGGTCACCATCGTCGGCGACGTCCTGCACAGCCGGGTCGCCCGCTCCAACGTGCTGCTGCTCAACACGCTCGGCGCCGAGGTCACCCTCGTCGCGCCGCCCACGCTGCTGCCCGTCTCGGTCGGCACCTGGCCGTGCGAGGTGTCCTACGACTTCGACGCCGTGCTGCCCAAGTCCGACGCGGTCATGATGCTGCGGGTGCAGAAGGAGCGGATGAACGCCGCCTACTTCCCCAGCGAGCGCGAGTACTCCCGCCGCTACGGCCTCGACCGCGACCGCTTCGCCAAGATGCCGGACGAGGCCATCGTCATGCACCCCGGGCCGATGAACCGGGGCATGGAGATCGCCGCCGAGGTGGCCGACTCGCCGCGCTCCACCATCGTGGAGCAGGTCGCCAACGGCGTGACCATCCGCATGGCCGTCCTGTACCTGCTGCTCGGGGGAGAGATCCAGTGAGTGAGCGGAGCGAACGAACCAGGAGGCACAGCATCATGATGATCGTCGTGCCGACGAAGGAGGCACGATGATCATCAAAAATGTCCGGATCCTCGGCGGGGAGCCGGTGGACATCCGGATCGCCGACGGGCGCATCGCCGAGATCGGCGCCGGCCTCGACGCCGGTCCCGGCGGCGAGACCGTCGAGGGCCGCGGCGCGATCGCGCTGCCCGGCCTGGTCGACCTGCACACCCACCTGCGCGAGCCCGGCCGCGAGGACGCCGAGACCGTCCAGACCGGCACCCAGTCCGCGGCGCGCGGAGGCTACACCGCCGTGCACGCCATGGCCAACACCTCGCCCGTCGCCGACACCGCCGGCGTGGTCGAGCAGGTCTGGCGGCTCGGCCGCGAGTTCGGCCACTGCGACGTGCAGCCGGTCGGCGCCGTCACCGTCGGCCTGGAGGGCAGGCAGCTCGCCGAGCTCGGCGCGATGGCCGACTCCGCCGCCCGCGTCCGGGTCTTCTCCGACGACGGCAAGTGCGTCAGCGACGCCGTGCTGATGCGCCGCGCCCTGGAGTACGTCAAGGCGTTCGACGGCGTCGTCGCCCAGCACGCCCAGGAGCCCAGGCTCACCGAGGGCGCCCAGATGAACGAGGGCGTCGTCTCCGGCAGGCTCGGCCTGACCGGCTGGCCGGCCGTGGCCGAGGAGGCGGTCATCGCCCGCGACTGCCTGCTGGCCGCGCACGTCGGCTCCCGCCTGCACGTCTGCCACGTCTCCACCGCCGGCTCGGTCGAGATCATCCGCTGGGCCAAGTCCAAGGGCTGGAACATCACCGCCGAGGTCACCCCTCACCACCTGCTCCTCACCGACGACCTCGTCGAGGAGTCCCCGGTCGGCGCCTACAACCCGATCTACAAGGTCAACCCGCCGCTGCGCACGCACGCCGACGTCCAGGCGCTGCGCGCCGCGCTGGCCGACGGCACCATCGACGTCGTCGCCACCGACCACGCCCCCCACCCGGTCGAGGACAAGGAGACCGAGTGGCCGGCCGCGGCCATGGGCATGATCGGCCTGGAGACGGCGCTGAGCGTCGTCCAGGAGGCCATGGTCGAGACCGGGCTGCTCGACTGGGCCGGGGTCGCCGAGCGCATGTCGCTCACCCCCGCCCGCATCGGCCGCCTGTCCGGCCACGGCAGGCCGCTGGAGCCGGGCGCGCCGGCCAACATCACGCTGTACGACCCGTCGGCCCGCACCGAGGTGGACCCCTCCGCCTACGCCTCCAAGAGCAGGAACACCCCGTACGAGGGGATGACGTTGCCCGGCCGGGTGGTCGCCACGTTCCTGCGCGGCACGCCGACCGTTCTCGAAGGGAAGCTGGTTTGAACACCGCGGTGCTCGTCCTGGAAGACGGCCGCGTCTTCCACGGAACCTCTTACGGCGCCGAAGGCGAGACGTTCGGCGAGATGGTCTTCAACACCGGCATGACCGGCTACCAGGAGACCCTCACCGACCCCTCCTACCACCGGCAGATCGTCGCCATGACGGCCCCGCACATCGGCAACACCGGCGTCAACGACGAGGACCCCGAGTCGGGCCGCGTCTGGGTCGCCGGGTACGTCGTGCGCGAGCCGTCCAGGATCGTCTCCAACTGGCGGGCCGACCGCTCGCTCGACGACTACCTCAAGCAGCAGGGCGTCGTCGGCATCGCCATCACCGGCACCCGCGCCCTGACCCGCCACCTGCGCGAGCGCGGCGCGATGCGGGCCGGCATCTTCTCGGACCCCTCCGCGACCGTCGACGAGCTCGTCGAGCGGGTGCGGAACTCGCCCGCCATGGAGGGCGCCGACCTGGCCGCCGAAGTGGCCACGGCCGAGCCCTACGTCGTGCCCGCCGTCGGCGCCAGGCGCTTCACCGTCGCCGCCGTCGACCTGGGCATCAAGGGCATGACCCCGCACCGCATGGCCGAGCGCGGCTGCGAGGTGCACGTGCTGCCCGCCACGGCCACGTACGAGCAGATCATGGCGGTCGAGCCCGACGGCGTGTTCTTCTCCAACGGCCCCGGCGACCCCGCCACCGCCGACGTGTCGGCCCTCCAGAGTGTCCTCGCGGCCAGGGTGCCGTTCTTCGGCATCTGCTTCGGCAACCAGCTCTTCGGCCGCGCGCTCGGCCTGTCCACGTACAAGCTGCGCTACGGCCACCGCGGCGTCAACCAGCCGGTCCAGGACGTGCGCACGGGCAAGGTCGAGATCTCGGCCCACAACCACGGGTTCGCGGTCGAGGCGCCGATCGGCGAGGCGTTCGAGACCCCGTACGGTCCGGCCGAGGTCAGCCACGTCAACCTCAACGACCGCTGTGTGGAGGGCCTGCGCCTGCTCGACGGGCGGGCCTTCAGCGTCCAGTACCACCCCGAGGCCGCCGCGGGTCCGCACGACGCCGCTTATCTCTTCGACGAGTTCTGTGAGGTCATGAGCCGTGCCCAAGCGTGAGGACATCCGGTCGGTCCTGGTGATCGGCTCCGGGCCGATCGTGATCGGCCAGGCGTGCGAGTTCGACTACTCGGGCACCCAGGCCTGCCGGGTGCTGCGGGCCGAGGGCTTCCGCGTCATCCTGGTCAACAGCAACCCGGCCACGATCATGACGGACCCGGAGTTCGCCGACGCCACGTACGTCGAGCCGATCACCCCCGAGTACGTCGAGAAGATCATCGCCAAGGAGCGCCCCGACGCGCTGCTGCCCACCCTGGGCGGCCAGACCGCGCTGAACACCGCGGTCGCCCTGCACGAGTCGGGCGTGCTGGAGAAGTACGAGGTCGAGCTGATCGGCGCCGACTTCGACGCGATCCAGGCGGGCGAGAACCGCGAGAAGTTCAAGGAGATCGTCGCCAAGGTCGCGCGCGAGCACGGGCTCAACGCCGAGTCGGCCAAATCGGTCATCTGCCACACGATGCAGGACTGCCTGGCCGCCGCCGGCGAGCTGGGCTACCCGCTGGTCGTACGGCCCAGCTTCACCATGGGCGGCGTCGGCTCCGGCTTCGCCTACGGCGAGGACGACCTGCGCCGCATCGCCGGCGCCGGCCTCGACGCCTCGCCGACCACCGAGGTGCTCCTGGAGGAGTCGATCCTCGGCTGGAAGGAGTACGAGCTGGAGGTCATGCGCGACAAGGCGGACAACGTCGTCATCGTCTGCTCCATCGAGAACATCGACCCGATGGGCGTGCACACCGGCGACAGCGTCACCGTCGCGCCCGCGCTGACCCTGACCGACCGCGAGTACCAGAACATGCGTGACGTCGCCATCGCGGTCATCCGCGAGGTCGGCGTCGACACCGGCGGCTGCAACATCCAGTTCGCCGTCGACCCGCGCACCGGGCGCATGATCGTCATCGAGATGAACCCGCGCGTCTCCCGCTCCAGCGCCCTGGCCTCCAAGGCCACCGGCTTCCCGATCGCCAAGATCGCCGCCAAGCTGGCCATCGGCTACACCCTCGACGAGATCCCCAACGACATCACCAAGGAGACCCCGGCCTCCTTCGAGCCGACGCTCGACTACATCGTGGTCAAGGTGCCGCGCTTCGCCTTCGAGAAGTTCCGCGGGGCCGACCGCACGCTGACCACGCACATGAAGTCCGTGGGCGAGGCCATGGCCATCGGCCGCTCCTTCACCGAGGCGCTGCAGAAGGCGCTGCGCTCGCTGGAGAAGAAGGACTCCGCCTTCACCTGGGCGGGGCCCGTCCAGGACAAGGACGAGCTGCTGGCGGCCTGCCGCACCCCGCACGACGGACGGCTGCGCACGATGCAGCAGGCCGTGCGGGCGGGCGCGACCGCGGCCGAGCTGTTCGAGGCCACCAGCGTCGACCCCTGGTTCCTCGACCAGCTCCTGCTGCTGGAGGAGGAGGCCCAGGAGATCGCCGCCGCGCCCGAGCTCACCGCCGGCGCGCTGACCCGCGCCAAGCACCACGGCTTCTCCGACGCGCAGATCGCCGAGATCCGCGGCGTCGAGGAGGCCCACGTGCGCGGGCTGCGCCACGCGCTCGGCGTGCGGCCGGTCTACAACACCGTCGACACCTGCGCCGCCGAGTTCGCCGCCAGGACGCCGTACCTGTACTCCACCTACGACGAGGAGACCGAGGTCCCCTACGGCGAGCGGGAGAAGGTCATCATCCTCGGCTCCGGGCCCAACCGCATCGGGCAGGGCATCGAGTTCGACTACGCGTGCGTGCACGCCTCGTTCGAGCTGTCGCGGGCCGGGTTCGAGACCGTCATGGTCAACTGCAACCCCGAGACCGTCTCCACCGACTACGACACCTCCGACCGGCTCTACTTCGAGCCGCTGACGCTGGAGGACGTCCTGGAGGTGGTGCACGCCGAGCAGCAGACCGGCCCGGTCGTGGGCGTGATCGTGCAGCTCGGCGGGCAGACGCCGCTCGGCCTGGCGCAGGCGCTCAAGGACGCCGGCGTGCCCGTGGTCGGCACCTCGCCCGAGTCGATCCACCTGGCCGAGGAGCGCGGCGCGTTCGGGCGGGTGCTGGCCGAGGCCGGCCTGCCCGCGCCCAAGCACGGCACCGCGCTGACGGTGCCGGAGGCGCTGGAGATCGCCGGCGAGATCGGCTACCCGGTGCTGGTGCGGCCCTCGTACGTGCTCGGCGGGGCCGGCATGGCCATCGTCTACGACGACAGAACGCTGACGACGTACATGGCGGCCCAGGAGGGCGGCCACCCGGTCCTGGTGGACAAGTTCCTCGACGAGGCCATCGAGATCGACGTGGACGCGCTCTACGACGGCGAGGAGCTGTTCCTCGGCGGCGTCATGGAGCACATCGAGGAGGCCGGCATCCACTCCGGCGACTCGGCCTGCGCGCTGCCGCCGCTGACGCTCGGCAGCCACGACGTCAAGCGCATCCGCGCCGCCACCGAGGCCATCGCCGCCGGGGTGGGCGTGCGCGGGCTCCTGAACGTCCAGTACGCCATGTCCGCCGGCGTCCTGTACGTCCTGGAGGCCAACCCGCGGGCGAGCCGTACCGTGCCGTTCGTGTCCAAGGCCACGGCCACGCCGCTGGCCAAGGCGGCGGCCCGGGTGATGCTCGGCTCCTCGATCGCCTCGCTGCGCGCGGAGGGCATGCTGCCGGCCACCGGCGACGGCGGCACGCTGCCGATGGAGGCGTCCATCGCGGTCAAGGAGGCCGTGCTGCCCTTCAACCGCTTCCGGGGCGTCGACATCGTGCTCGGGCCCGAGATGCGCTCCACGGGCGAGGTCATGGGCATCGACGCGTTCTTCGGCGTGGCGTACGCCAAGTCCCAGGCGGGCGCTTATGGGGAACTCCCGACCAAGGGACGCGCGTTCGTGTCCGTGGCCAACAGGGACAAGCGTGCGATGATCTTCCCTGTGAAGGCACTGGCCGACCTCGGCTTCGAGATCCTCGCCACCGAGGGCACGGCCGAGGTGCTGCGCCGCAACGGTGTCCATGCCAAGATCGTGCGAAAGCACAGCGAGGGGACCGGGCCCGGAGGTGAGCCTACGAGCGTGCAGGCGATTCTCGACGGCGAGGTGGACCTGATCGTCAACACGCCGTTCGGCAGCCCGGGCCAGTCCGGGCCGCGCCTGGACGGCTACGAGATCCGCACCGCGGCGGTGCTGCGCGGCATCCCGTGCATCACCACCGTCGCCGGGCTGGCCGCCGCGGCGGCCGGGATCCAGGCGATCGTCCGCGGCGACGTCGGGGTGCGTTCACTCCAGGAGCACGCACAGGCACTACGCGGCTGACCCGCGCGGGAGGTGAAGACGACTGGCCGGCACACCTGTGCAGGTGACGGGCACGGTGCTGACGACGCGCCGGGTCGACGCCTACCATGCGCTGACGGTGGTGGCGCCCGGCATCGCCGAGCGTTACCGCCCCGGCCACTTCGTCTCCGTGGCGGTCGGCGGGCCCCACACGTCGATGGTGACGCGCCGCGCGCTGTCCATCCATGACGTCAAGTCCGACTACGGCGGCACGGTCGAGCTCGTCTTCACCGCCGCCGGGCCGGGCACGTCCTGGCTGGCCGAGCGGCGCGCCCGCGACACGCTGGACCTGGTCGGGCCGCTCGGGAGGCCGTTCCCGCTGCCGCGCGACCCGGTCAACTGCGTGCTGGTCGGCGCCGAGTACGGCTCGGCCGTGCTGTTCCCGCTGGCCGACGCGCTGCTGGCGCGCGGCTGCCGGGTCGACTTCGTGCTCGGCGGCGCCGGGGCCGACCGCGTCTTCGGCGCCATGCGGGCCCGCCGCATCGCCGAGACGACGACCCTGACCACCGAGGACGGCTCGCTCGGCCTGCGCGGCAAGGTCACCGACGCGCTGCCCTCGGTGATCGCCGACACCCGGGCCGACGCCGTCTACGCCTGCGCGCCCATGCCGGCGCTGCGGGCGGTGACGGCGGTGGCGATGGAGTTCGACATCCCGGTGCAGGTGGCCGTCGAGGAGTCGATGGCCTGCGGCATCGGCGTGTGCATGACGTGCGTCATCCCGGTCATCGGCGACGACGGCGCGACCAGGATGGTCCGCGCCTGCGCGGAGGGGCCGGTGTTCCGGGGGGAGCGGGTGCGGTTCGAGGACGTGGGAACGATCCCGTTCGACGCGCTCGGCGCCCCCGGAGGCGGTGCACGACATGTCAGTTGATATGCGTACATTTCTGGCGCACGTGGAGCTGGGGAACCCGATCACCACGGCCGCCGGCTGCGCGGGCTCGGGCCAGGAGCTCGCCCAGTTCTTCGACCTCCACCGGCTCGGCGCGCTGACCACCCGGTCCGTCACCATGGCCCCGCGCGCGGGCCGTCCGACGCCGCGCATGGCCGAGACGCCCTCAGGCATGCTCAACGCCGTCGGGCTCCAGGGGCCGGGCATCGAGGCGTACCTGGAGCGCGAGCTGCCCTGGCTGGCCCAGCGCGGCATCAAGACCATCGTCTCGATCGGCGGCGGCACTGTCGCCGAGTACTCCGAGCTGGCCCGCAGGCTCGCCGACGCGCCCGGGGTGACCGCTCTGGAGGTCAACCTTTCTTGCCCGAACATGGAGGACCGAGGGCGTGTCTTCGCGCGTGAGGGCAGCGCCGCGGCCGAGGTGATCGCCTCGGTGCGCTCCATCATGCGCTACGACGTCCCCGTGGTGGCCAAGCTCGCGCCCGACGTGGCCGACATCGTCTCCGTCGCCCGCGCCTGCGTGGACGCCGGCGCGGACGCGCTGTCCATGATCAACAACCCGCTCGGCATGGCCATCGACACCGAGGCGCTGCGCCCCTCGCTGGCCGCCGTCACCGGAGGGCTGTCGGGGCCCGCCATCCTGCCCCTGGCCGTCCGCTGCGTGTGGCAGGTGCACGCGGCCCTGCCCGGGGTGCCGCTGATCGGCATGGGCGGCGTGATGACCGGCAGGGACGCCTTCCAGCTCATCCTGGCGGGCGCCTGCCTCGTCGGGGTGGGCACCGCCCTGTTCCACGACCCCTACGCGTGCCTGCGCATCGAGCGCGAGCTTGAGGACCTGCTGCGGGCCCGCGGCTTCCAACGCCTCGCCGACGCCGTCGGCCTGGCCCACCGACCGCCGGGGAGCGCTCCCCGGCACCTTCTGGCCGACTCCGAGGAGATCTCCCCTTGACGCCCGCACCCATCGCCGTCGCCCTCGACGCCCCCGACCTGGAGACCGCCGCCCGGTGGGCGAGCCTGGTGACGCCGCACGTCAGCACCATCAAGGTGGGCCTGGAGCTCTACCTGCGCTACGGCCCCGACGTGATCGCCTCCGTACGCGGCGCCAGCGGCGTGCAGATCTTCCTCGACCTCAAGCTGCACGACATCCCCAACACCGTCGCGGGCGCCGCCAAGGCCGTCTCCCGCCTGCGCCCGGCCATCCTGACCGTGCACGCGGCCGGCGGCGCGGCCATGATCCGGGCCGCGGTCGAGTCCGCGCCGCAGACCAAGATCGCCGCTGTGACGATCCTCACCTCGCTGAACGAGTCCGACCTCGACCGCATCGGCCTGGCCGGGCCCGCGGACGAGGCCGTGCGCCGCCTGGCGGCCCTGTCGGTCGAGGCCGGCGCCACGGCGCTGGTGTGCTCGCCCCACGAGGTCGCGGCGGTGCGGGCCGAGGTGGGGCCCGGCATCACCCTCATCACGCCCGGCGTGCGCCCTCAGGGGGCCGACGTGCAGGACCAGGTACGCGTGGCGACCCCCGAGCAGGCGCTGGCCGACGGCGCCGACCTGCTCGTGATCGGCCGCCCGATCACCGGCTCGGCGGACCCGGGAGCGGCCGCCGCCGCCATCGCCGCCTCGCTGCGCCGCACGACCGCCTCCTGACCCGGTTTCCCGGCCTGGTTCGCCCGGGCCGTTTCCGGGCCGGTCTTCCGGCGCGCGGGCGGGGCATGGCGGCAGGCGTCGCCGGACCGTCCGCACAGCCCTCGCTCACAAGATCGTAATGCATCCGGCGGGCGTTCGCGCACCCTTCCCGAATCGGGTTTCGGTCCTGGTCCGGCCCTGGTTTCGGACATGATCGGCCGACGCGCGGACGATCTTCGCCGTGTTCCGGGACGCCGTCCGGGCCGCTCGCGTGAAGCGGGAAGTGAGGGCGATTTGATCAGCAGTGGGTAATTTTACGCTCACGGACAGTGATGAAGTGGATTTTGTGAGGAGAGAAACCGCTCTTGACGTTGCTTAGGGGGCGATGACCAGCTAGTTTCCCTTCCCGTCCGAGTACATCGACAGAAATTCGAGGTGACCCGGCGTGGCTCTTCCTCCCCTGACCCCTGAGCAGCGCGCCGCAGCCCTTGAGAAGGCTGCCAAGGCCCGTAAAGAGCGTGCCGAGGTCAAGAACCGGCTCAAGCATGGCGCGGTTTCTCTGGCTGAGGTGCTCAAGGATGGGCAGACCGACGACGTCATCGGCAAGATGAAGGTGTCGGCACTGTTGGAATCGCTCCCCGGCGTGGGCAAGGTCCGCGCCAAGCAGCTCATGGAGCGGCTTGCCATCGCCGAGTCCCGCCGCGTGCGGGGTCTCGGTGCGAACCAGAGGGCCTCCCTCGAGCGCGAGTTCGGTGGCAACGAGAGCTAATCTCTGTTCCACAAGAAAGCGCAGGTTCAACGGGGGGTAGGAAGTGACCGAGAGGTCCTGGTCCGGCGAAGCAAGGGCCCACGAGGCAGTCGGATCGGGAGCGAAGGTCGGCTTCCTCCCCCTGAGCAAGAGGCGGCTGACGGTCCTGTCAGGGCCGTCGGGCGTCGGCAAGTCCACGGTCGTCGCCGAGCTCCGGCGGGCACACCCCGAGGTGTGGCTGTCGGTCTCGGTGACCACCAGGAGGCCCCGTCCCGGCGAGGTCAACGGGGTCCACTACTTCTTCGTCGACGGCGAGGAGTTCGACCGGCTCGTCGAGGCCGGCGAGCTGCTGGAGTGGGCGGAGTTCGCGGGCAACCGCTACGGCACCCCGCGCGAGGCGGTGCTGGACAAGCTCGCCCAGGGCGTCCCGACCGTCCTGGAGATCGACCTGGAAGGCGCCAGGCAGGTGCGTGGCACCATGCCGGACGCCCTGCTGGTCTTCCTGGCCCCCCCGACGTGGGAGGAGCTGGAGAAGCGGCTGCGCGGCCGCGGCACCGAGCCGGAGGACGTCATCGAGCGCCGGCTCCAGGCCGGACGGGTCGAGATGGCGGCCGAGTCGGAGTTCGACCTCACGCTGGTGAACACGAGTGTCCATGAAGTGTGCCACCGGCTGATAGCCTTGATGACTGACCCTCAGGGGGTCACCACCACCATCAACCGAGAGGTCTGACAATCGTGGCAGGCACCACCCCGGCCGCGGAGGGCATCACCAACCCGCCGATCGACGCGCTGCTCGACATCGTCGACAGCAAGTACTCCCTGGTGATCATGGGCGCCAAGCGCGCCCGCCAGATCAACGCCTACTACTCCCAGCTCGGCGAGGGCCTGCTGGAATACGTCGGGCCGCTGGTCGAGACGCACGCTCAGGAGAAGCCGCTGTCCATCGCGCTGCGCGAGGTCTCCGAGGGCCTGCTCAACGCCGAGCCCATCGAAGGCGCGGTCTGACCCCTTCGATGAAGGTCGTCCTCGGCGTCAGCGGCGGCATCGCCGCGTACAAGGCGTGTGAGCTGCTGCGGCTGTTCACCGAGTCAGGTCACGAGGTGCGGGTCGTGCCGACCCGCGAAGTCCTGCGGTTCGTGGGCGAGCCCACCTGGGCCGCCCTGTCGGGCAACCCCGTGACCGCCGACGTCTGGGACGACGTTCACGAGGTGCCCCACGTCCGCATCGGCCAGCGCGCCGATCTCGTCGTGGTGGCGCCGGCGACCGCCAACACCCTGGCCAAGGCGGCCCACGGGCTCGCCGACGACCTGCTGACCAACACGCTGCTGACGGCGCGCTGCCCGGTCGTGTTCGCCCCGGCCATGCACACCGAGATGTGGCAACATCCGGCCACCCGCGCCAACGTCGCGACCCTGCGCGAGCGCGGGGCCGTCGTGATCGACCCGGCCGTGGGGCGCCTCACCGGCGCCGACACCGGCCCCGGCCGCCTGCCCGACCCCGCCGAGATCTTCCAGGTCTGCCTGCGCGTGCTGCGCGGCAGGCCGCGCGACCTGGCCGGGCACAAGGTGGTGATCTCCGCCGGAGGCACCCGCGAGGCGATCGACCCGGTCCGCTTCATCGGCAACCGCTCGTCCGGGTTGCAGGGGTACGCCCTGGCCCGTACGGCGGTCGCGCGCGGCGCCGAGGTGACCGTCGTGGCCGCCAACGTCGCGCTTCCCGACCCCGCGGGGGCCACCGTGGTGCGGGTGGGGTCCACGGCCGAGCTGCGCGAGGCGGTGCTGGCCGCCTCGGAGAAGGCCGACGCCGTCGTCATGGCGGCCGCGGTGGCCGACTTCCGCCCGGCGTCCCGGCACGACACGAAGATCAAGAAGACCGACGGCGAGCCCGACCCCATCCACCTGACGAAGAACCCCGACATCCTGGCCGAGCTGGGCCTGCTGCGCCGCGAGTCCGGCACCGGCCCCCGGGTGATCGTCGGGTTCGCGGCCGAGACCGACGACGTGCTCGCCAACGGGCAGGCCAAGCTCGCCAGGAAGGGCTGCGACCTGCTGGTGGTCAACCAGGTGGGGGAGGGGCTGGCGTTCGGCACGCCCGACAACGCCGCCACCGTCCTCGTCGCCGGCGGCGATCCCGTCGAGGTGCCGCGCGGCCCCAAGGAGGACGTCGCCGACGCCGTCTGGGACCTGGTCGCGCCCCGCCTGTCCCAGCGCCCGATTTCGGCGGGAACGATTACCTGATCGCCAGTTGCGACACCCCGGACGCCTACCGATACTTGGGGGCAAAGGGGGACGGAATGCCGGTGGGTTCCGCTGTCAGGGATCGTTGCAGGAGATTGCTAGAGGACCAGGGAGGAATCCGTTACGTCTTCCCCGCGTTGTCCGTGGGGCCGACGGGAACGGGCCACTTCCTCATCGTCGTCACTGATTCGTCCGTCTCGGTGCTCACCACCAGGACCCTCCGGAGTGACCGGCCGGTCGCGGTGTTCGCCACGTATCCGAGGCACACCAGGCTCGGGCCGATCCTGCCCGGACCGTTCATCGAGCTCGGCAACACCGTGTTCGAGTTCGACGAGGAGTACGCGGCGGTGGTGTCCGCGGCCGACGCCGAGGTCTTCGCGCCGGAGACGCTGCCCCCCGATCCCCTCCCCGACCTGTGACCGGACACGGACACGGGACGGTTTCGCGACCGGGCGCCGGGTAGGGCTAGACTTCGGCGAGGCCCTGGCGTGTACTTCCGTCCCGGGCCCAACATCCGTCAGCAGCCGCTGCATGAGGAGCCACTGAGTTGTCACGTCGCCTGTTCACCTCCGAGTCGGTCACCGAAGGCCACCCGGACAAGATCGCCGACCAGATCAGTGACGCGATTCTCGACGCCATGCTCAAGGACGACCCCAAGAGCCGGGTCGCCGTCGAGACGCTGATCACTACCGGCCAGGTCCACGTCGCAGGCGAGGTCACGACCGAGACCTACGTCGACATCCCCGGCGTCATCCGGGAGAAGATCCTGGAGATCGGCTACGACGCCTCCCACAAGGGCTTCGACGGCGCCTCCTGCGGCGTGTCGGTGTCCATCGGCGCGCAGTCGCCCGACATCGCCCAGGGCGTCGACGACGCCTACGAGCACCGCGTGGGCGGCGGCGACGCCGACGAGCTCGACCGCCAGGGCGCCGGCGACCAGGGCCTGATGTTCGGCTACGCCTGCCGCGAGACGCCCGAGCTGATGCCGCTGCCGATCACGCTCGCGCACCGGCTCGCCCAGCGCCTGTCCGAGGTCCGCAAGACCGGCAAGGTTCCCTACCTGCGCCCCGACGGCAAGACCCAGGTCACCATCGAGTACGACGGCGACAAGCCCGTCCGCCTCGACACCGTGGTCGTCTCCACCCAGCACGCGGCCGAGATCGACCTCAAGGAGATGCTCGCCCCCGACATCAAGGAGCACGTGGTCGACCCCGTGCTCGACGGGCTGGAGATCGAGACCGAGGGCTACCGGCTGCTGGTCAACCCGACTGGCCGCTTCGAGATCGGCGGCCCGATGGGCGACGCCGGCCTGACCGGTCGCAAGATCATCATCGACACCTACGGCGGCATGGCCCGCCACGGCGGTGGCGCGTTCTCGGGCAAGGACCCGTCCAAGGTCGACCGTTCGGCGGCGTACGCGATGCGCTGGGTGGCCAAGAACGTCGTCGCGGCGGGGCTGGCCGACCGGTGCGAGGTGCAGGTCGCGTACGCGATCGGCAAGGCTCAGCCGGTGGGCCTGTTCGTGGAGTGCTTCGGCACCGAGAAGCTGCCGGTGGAGCAGATCCAGGCGGCCGTGCTGCGCGTCTTCGACCTGCGTCCGGCGGCCATCATCCGCGACCTCGACCTGCTGCGCCCGATCTACTCCGAGACCGCCGCTTACGGGCACTTCGGCCGTGAGGGCTTCTCCTGGGAGTCCACCGACCGCGCCGAGGCCCTTCGGACGGCTGCCGGTCTCTGACCTCTCCCGGTTCTTGTTCGACGCAGGTGCCGTATCCGGCCCATCGGGGCGTGGATGCGGCACTTGTCGTCGGCTGAGGTCGGTGTGAGGCGGGCCTGAGGCGGGTTCTGCTCGGCTGTCCGTCTCTTCGCTGAGGGCGGGTTCGCCTTCGGGGGCTCGGTCGCAGGTCCTGGTGGATCTCGGGTGTCCGGCGTCCTGCGGTGTGGTCTGCCTGCATGCCTGTTGTCGTGTGCTCCTCTTCACGGTCGAGCCGGCGTGGGGATGGCGGCGCGCGGGGTCTGGTAGACGTTAGTGCGTGACCCACTCCGACGACGCCCTTCTGCCGCTCGACGCCGTGCGGCCACCGGCGTCGTCCAAGGACACCAAGGGGGCCGTGGTCGCGGCGCCCGAGCGGCCGGTGGCGCGAGTGGTCGTGGACAGCCCGCTGCCGCACCTCGACCGTCTCTTCGACTACCTGGTGCCCGCCGCCATGCACGAGGCGGCCCGGCCCGGGGTGCGGGTGCGCGTCCGGTTCGCGGGCAAGCTGATCGACGCGTTCCTGCTGGAGCGGGTGGACGAGAGCGATCACGAGGGCAAGCTGACCCCGCTGGAACGGGTGGTCTCTCCCGAGCAGGTGCTCACGCCGGAGATCGCGGGTCTGGCCCGCGCCGTGGCCGACCGTTACGCGGGCACTCTGACCGACGTGCTCCGCCTGGCCGTCCCGCCGCGCCATGCCAAGGCCGAGGCCGAGGTCCCGCCCCCCGCCGGCCCGGCTCCTGGCTCCTCCCACGAGGCCGGCTCGCCGGACACCGTCGAGGAGACGCCCGGCGGTGCGGGTGACATCGGGGAGCAGCGGGCAGCCGACGGCGACCCCGGCGTCGTGGGCGGCGGTTCCGCGGGCGAGGGCCGCGGGGACGCCTCGGAGCGTGCGGGGGAGGGGCGTGAGAGCGCCTGGGACGCCTATCCGACCGGGCCGTCCTTCCTTGACGCGCTGCGCCACGGTCGCGCCCCACGCGCCGTGTGGTCGGCGCTGCCCGGCGCCACGGGCTGGGCCGGGGCCATGGCGGAGGCGGTGCTCGCGACGCTGGAGGGCGGGCGGGGAGCGGTCCTCGTCGTCCCCGACGGCAAGGACGTCGCGCTGGCGGACGCCGAGTTCGAGCGGCTGCTCGGCCCGGGCAGGCATGTGGCGCTCACGGCCGACCTGGGTCCCGCCGAGCGCTACAGGCGGTGGCTGAAGGTCCTCAGAGGCCAGGTACGCGCGGTCGTGGGCACGCGGGCCGCCATGTTCGCCCCCGTGGCCGATCTCGGCCTGGTGGCCATCTGGGACGACGGCGACGACCTGCACGCCGAACGCCTGGCCCCCTACCCCCACGCCCGGGAGGTCCTCGGCCTGCGTGCCCACCGGACCGGCGCGGCCATGCTGATCGGCGGCTACGCGCGTACGGCCGAGGCCACCCAGCTCGTCGCGACGCGCTGGGCCAGGCCGATCGTGGCCGCCCGCACCATGATCAGGACCGTGGCCCCGCGGGTGCGTCCCGCCGGTGAGGACGCCGAGCTGGCCAAGGACCAGGCGGCCCGGCAGGCGAGGCTGCCCAGCCTGGCCTGGCGGGCGCTGCGGCAGGGGCTGGAGAGCGGGCCGGTGCTGGTGCAGGTGCCCAGGCGCGGTTACCTGCCGGCGCTGGCCTGCCGCCACTGCCGTGCCCCGGCGCGGTGCGTCCTGCCGCCCACCAGGATCGCTCCGTACCTCGCCGCACCACCGGCCCCCGCCGCCGCGCCGACACCCGTCCGGGGTGGCGCGGGAGCGCCTGCCGGGGCCGAGGGGCGGGGCGGGCCGTTGCCGGTCGCCGGGGAGGCGCTCATCCTGTCGGCGGCGGCGTCCGGGGCGGTCCCGCTCGGCCTGCCCCTGCACGTGCCGGGGACAGGCGCCGGGGCTCTGCCGCCCGCCGTCGACGGGATGGCCGGGATGGCCGGGATGCCGGAAGGGGCCGCGGCGCACGGCGGCGGTGAGTCGCTGTGCCATGGGCCGCTGGCGCTCAGGGCCGGGCACGCCGCCCCCTACTGCCGCTGGTGCGGCCGGGTCGACGCCGACTGGCGATGCCCGTCCTGCGGCAGCCCCCGCCTGCGGGCGGTCGTCACGGGGGCCAGGCGCACCGCGGAGGAGCTGGGCCGGGCCTTCCCGTCGGTGCCGGTGCGGACCTCGGGCCGGGACGGCGTGCTGGCCCGCGTGCCCGCCGCCCGCGCCCTGGTGGTCGCCACGCCCGGCGCCGAGCCCGTGGCCGAGGGCGGTTACGCGGCGGCCGTCCTGCTCGACGGGTGGGCGCTGCTGGGCCGGGCCGACCTGCGGGCGGGGGAGGAGACGCTGCGCCGGTGGATGAACGCCGCCGCGCTGCTGCGGCCGTCCGCCGAGCTGGTGGTGCTCGGGGACGCCGGGCTGCCCTCCGTCCAGGCGCTGCTGCGGTGGGACCCGATCACGCACGCCGAACGCGAACTGGGCGACCGGGCCGAGCTGGGCTTCCCGCCCGCGGTGCGGATGGCGACGCTGACGGGTTCGGCCAGTGCCGTGCGGCAGATGCTCGACGAGGTACGCCTCCCGCCCGACGCCCAGGTGCTCGGCCCCGTCCCCGTGGACGAGTCCGGCCTGGAACGGGCCATGATCCGGGTACGGCGCGGCGGCGGGGCGGCGTTGTCGGCCGCGCTCAAGGGGGCCAGTGGGGTGCGTGCGGCGCGTAAGACACCAGATGTCGTGAGGGTGAGTGTCGACCCACTCGACCTGATTTAGACCGTTTCCCCGATTCGCTCATCTGTTGGTCAGCCGTTAGCGTGCCCCTGTGTCGATCGAATGGGTGAACCAGGCCATCGACGACCTGCGCGCATGGGGGCGCGCGCGGGAAGTCGAGGTGGACGCGGACGAGGTCCGCCTGCTCTGCGACTACGCCAGCGACTACCTCGACGTCGACGAACTGAGCGACTTCACGCCGGAGACCTTCGACGAGCTGCTGCTGTCCATCTATCCGCGCAAGGTGATCGCGCCGCCCGAGAGCGCGCCCGAGACCGTGGCGGCCGCCCGCACTCTGGTCGACTACCTCGGCGACGCCGGCCATGTCGGCCCGGACACCGTGGCGGGCATGCGCGCGCGGCTCGACGAGATCGCTCCGCGCATGCCCGAGGCCCTGGCCGACACGGCCAACTTCGGCATGGCCAAGAGCCTGTTCAGCTCGATCGGGCCCGAGTCGCTCGAACAGGCGGTGCCGGTGCCGTCCGGGGAGCTGCCCGACCTGGGCGAGGCGCCCTGCGACTGTCCGGGCTGCACCCCGCTGCCCGCCGTGCGGCTGGCCTCGGAGGAGGAGCTGGCCGAGGCGCTGCGGGCCGTTCCGGGGCTGGCCGGCGGCCCGCCCCCGGGCGACCCGGGCGACCCGGGCGACGGCGGGCCGCTGCGCGCCTGGGCCGAGACCGTGGCCCGCCTGCTGGAGGACGACACCGGCGGCGAGATCACCGGCCACGCCGAGCTCGACGAGGGGCTCTACGACCTGTTCGACATGCTCTACCGCCTCCAGGCGCCGGTGCCGCTCCAGGTCGTCGCCGACTACCTGGAGGAGGTCTCCGGCGAGGGCGGCGTCGACGTGGGCGGAGCGCTCGACCGGCTGGCCGGGTGGGGCATGGTCCGCCTCACCGGCGAGGCCGCCGAGCTGACGCCCCTGGCGGTGTGGGGGCTGCGCGAGCACTACCTCTCGCTCGGCCTCGACGCCCCGATCGCCCCCGACCTGGGCGAGGCCGACGCGCGCGGCCTGATCGAAGGGCTGCTCGAAGGGCTGCCCGCCGAGCTGGCCGAGCAGGACATCTCCCGCTGGCTGTCCGGCCGCGCGGCGGGCGAGGCGGCGGCCGAGCTGCTGACCGCCGCCTCCGGCGCGCCCGCCGTGGCCCGCGGCATCGCGATCACCATCGTCGACCGGCTGGGCGCGGAGGCCGAGCCACAGGTCCGCGAGCACCTCGACGACCAGGAGCTGCGCCCGCACGTCATACACTGGCTGGCCGCACGTGGTCTCGGCGCGCCGCCGCTCACCCAGGAGGAGTTGCTCTGGGTCAGCGTCGACATGCTCGCCCTGGCGATGCCGGCCGCTCGGGAGGATCCGGAGATCTTCGCCGAGAACATGGCGGCGTCCGGTCCGCCGGCCCACCTCATCGAGGAGATGTGGCGGGTCGACCACCCCGACGTGGTCGAGGTTCTGGAGCTGCTCGGACGCTCCATCCCCGACGACACGGTGGCCAAGGCGGCGCGCAAGGCGGCGTTCAAGGCACGCTCCCGGGCCATCCGTTGAGTACGCCCTTGTGACTGCTGTGCAGTAAGTTTCGTGGGTGGCAAACAACGTCTTCGACCTCGCCGAGCTGCGCAAGCTGATCGATGAGCAGGCCGCCGTGCCTCCACGGCCACCTGAGGAGACCTCTGTGGAGCACGAGGCGCTGACCTTCCCGCCCGTCCTGCTGGCGAGCGACGCCGAGCTGGCCCGGGCGGTGCCCGCGGTGCCGCTCGTCGCCGACGCCATCCGCCTGACCGCCTGGACGGGCAGCCGCGAGGTGGGCGCCGACGGCATGCTGGGAGAGTCCGACGCCAGGGCCGCCGCGGAAGAGCTGGGGCTCCAGGAGTCCCGGATGCGGCTGATCTGGATCGTCGCGGTCAACACCGGCCTGCTGCGCATCCTCGGCGGCCGGGCCTCGCGCGGCCCGCTGTCGATGCAGCTCACGGTCGAGGCCACGCTGGAGTTCTGGGACGGCGTGGTGATGGACGTCCTCGACCGCGCCGACGAGGGCCTGACCGGCTCGGCCGTGGTCGACGACCACCTGGCCGAGATGCTGGCCACGATCTACTCGGTGCGCTCGGGCGTGGCCGTGGGCAACCTGGCCAGGGGCATCCTGCAGTCGCACGAGGTGGCCTGCGCGCCGGGCCAGGTCGAGATGCGCAGGCTGGCCGCCGCGCTGCCGGCCGAGCTGCTGGAGGCGGTGTCGCTGCTGACGTACTGCGGGCTGGTCGAGCAGACCGAGGCCGGGCGCACGGCGCTCACCCCGCTCGGGGTGTGGGCCGTCCGGCGCGACCTGCTGCGCGAGGGCCACGACGCGCCCACCGCCGCCGAGGTGCAGGTCTTCGCCGACCTGTCGGCCGCCGAGCTGGTCGAGGCGCTGGTGAGGGGCACGGCCACGCAGAGCGCCGTGGCGGGCTGGCTGGAGCGCCGGCCGCCCGAGGCGGCCGCGCGCGACCTGATCGAGATCGCCGCCTCCGGCACCGCCGGGCAGCGCGGCGCGGTCGGCGCCATCCTGGAGGAGCTCGGCCCGGAGGCCGAGCAGCCCGTGCGGCAGGCGCTCGACCACCCGCTCACGCGCCGCTACGCCGCCTCCTGGCTGCACATCCGCGACCTGGAGGCCCCGCCGCTCAGCGCCGAGGACCACACCTGGATCGCGGTCGACAACCTCGCCGCGCTCATGCACCTGTCGGGCCCGGCCGCCGGCCGCCTCGACATGCCCGAGCCGGGCGAAGACCTGATCAAGCTCGTCGGCGAGATGCCCGCGGTCGGCCATCCCGACACGCTGGCCGTGCTCGACATGCTCGCCGGCACCCACGACGACCGGGCGGTGGCCAAGGCGGCGCGCAAGGCCGCGATGAAGGCTCGTTCCCTGGGCACGACCGGCCGCCGGCCCACCGCCGGTAAACTGGGCTGATCAACGTTCGAGAACAGGAGTGAGCCCCTTGGCGATCCAGTCGATCCGGCTGTTCGGAGATCCGGTGCTGCGCACCGCGGCGGCCCCGGTCGTCGACTTCGACAAGGAGCTGCGCAAGCTGGTCAAGGACCTCACCGACACGATGATGGACGCCCCGGGCGCGGGCCTGGCGGCTCCGCAGATCGGCGTCGGCCTGCGGGTGTTCACCTACTACGTCGACGACCAGCTCGGCCACCTCATCAACCCCGACCTCGACCTGTCCTCCGACCTCGACGAGGACGGCGAGGAGGGCTGCCTGTCCTTCCCCGGCCTGAGCTACCCGACGCCGCGCGCCGTCCGCGCCGTGGCCAAGGGCTTCGACATGCACGGCGAGCCGGTCACGCTGGAGGGCACCGACCTGATGGCCCGCTGCTTCCAGCACGAGACCGACCACCTCGACGGCATCCTGTTCATCGACCGCATGGACCCCAAGCAGCGCAAGCTGGCCATGAAGGCCATCCGCGAGGCCGAGTGGAGCGGCCTGTCCGCCCCCGTGATCAAGATGTCGCCGCACGCCACCGGCGGAAGGGCGCTCTGACGATGCGGCTGGTCTTCGCGGGCACACCCGAGACGGCGCTGCCGTCGTTGCGCATGCTGATCGACTCGCCGCGGCACGAGGTCGTGGCCGTCGTCACCCGTCCCGACGCCCAGTCCGGGAGGGGGCGCAAGGTCCACCCCTCGCCGGTGGCCGAGCTCGCGGAGGAGGCCGGCATCGAGGTGCTGCGCCCGGCCAAGGTCGGCGATCCCGCCTTCCTCGACACGCTGCGCGCGCTGGAGCCCGACTGCTGCCCGGTGGTGGCCTACGGCGCGCTGCTGCCGCAGTCGGCGCTCGACGTGCCCCGCCACGGCTGGATCAACCTGCACTTCTCGGTGCTGCCCGCCTGGCGCGGCGCGGCGCCCGTCCAGCACGCGGTGCTGCACGGCGACGAGATCACCGGCGCGACCACGTTCCAGATCGTCAAGGAGCTCGACGCGGGCCCGGTCTACGGGGTCGTCACCGAGGAGATCCTGACCCACGACACCAGCGGCTCCCTCCTCGAACGCCTGTCGGTCTCCGGCGCCGGCCTGCTGGCCGCCACGCTCGACGGCGTCGAGGACGGCGCGCTGGAGGCCCGTCCCCAGCCGCTCGACGGCGTCACCACCGCGCCCAAGATCAACGTCACCGACGCGCGGGTCGACTGGTCCAAGCCCGCCATGCGGGTCGACCGCCTGATCCGCGCCTGCACCCCCGCTCCGGGGGCGTGGAGCGAGTTCAGGGGCCAGCGGGTCAAGCTCGGCCCGGCCAAGGTCGCCGTCCAGGCCGACCGGCTCGCGCCCGGCCGGATCGTCGCCACGAAGAGCGCCGTGCTCGTCGGCACCGCCACCGACCCCGTCGAGCTGGGCGAGGTGCAGCCGCAGGGCAAGCGGGCGATGGGCGCGGTCGAGTGGGCGCGCGGCGTCCGGATCGCGGGTGACGATGCCTTCGCGTGACCGGGGCGGCCCCACGGGCACCAAGCCCCGCGGCGCCGGCCGTCCCCGCCGCCCCGCCCGCGACCACGCCCGCAACGCCGCCTTCGACCTGCTGCGGGCCGTCGACGAGCGCGACGCCTACGCCAACCTGCTGCTGCCGCGCCTGCTGCGCGAGCGCGACATCCGGGGGCGCGACGCGGCGCTGGCCACCGAGCTGGCCTACGGCACGCTGCGCGGCCTCGGCACCTACGACGCCATCATCGAGATGTGCAGCGACCGGGCGCCCGACCCGGCCGTGCGCGACGCCCTGCGGCTGGGGGCCCACCAGCTCCTGCGCATGCGCGTCCCGCCGCACGCCGCCGTCGGCACCACCGTCGATCTCGTCCGCCTGCGCATCGGCCAGGGCGCGGCCAAGTTCGTCAACGCCGTGCTGCGCAAGATCGGCTCACGCGAGCTGGAGGACTGGATCCCCATCGTCGCGCCCGACGCCGAGAAGGACCCCGTCGGCCACCTGGCCGTCGCCTACGGACATCCCCGGTGGATCGTCTCGGCCTTCCGCGACGCGCTGGGCGGCGGCGGGGAGCTGGCCGACCTGCTCGACGCCGACAACGTCCGTCCGCTGGTGACCCTGGTCGCGCGGCCGGGGCGCAGCTCGGTGGCGGAGCTGGCCGAGTCGGGGGCCGATCCCGGCCGCTACTCGCCGTACGCGGCCTACCTGCGCGAGGGCGATCCCGGGCAGATCGAGGCCGTGGCCGAGACGCGCGCGGCCGTCCAGGACGAAGCCAGCCAGCTCGTGGCGCTGGCCCTGACCCGGGTGCCGCTGGAGGGCGAGGACGAGCTCTGGCTCGACATGTGCGCCGGGCCGGGCGGCAAGGCGGGCCTGCTCGACGCCGTCGCCACCTACGGCGACCTGGCGGGCCTCGACGGCGAGCGCCGCGACGGTCTCGACGGCGCCGGGGTGGCGTTCCCGGGCGGGGCCCGGGTGCTGGCCGCCGACGTGCAGTACCACCGGGCGCGGCTGGTCTGGCAGACCACCAGGACCGCCTCGGTGGTCACCGCCGACGGCACCGAGCCCGCCTGGCGGCCCGGGGTGTTCGACCGGGTGATGCTCGACGCCCCCTGCACGGGGCTGGGCGCGCTGCGGCGGCGTCCGGAGGCCCGGTGGCGGCGCGACCCGGCCAGCATCGCCGAGCTGGGCGCGTTGCAGCGGCGGCTGCTCGGCACGGCCCTCGACGCCGTGCGTCCGGGTGGCGTGGTGGCGTACGTGACGTGCTCGCCGCACCTGGCCGAGACGCGCGTCGTGGTCGGTGACGTCATGGGCCGCAGGGGCGACGTGGAGCAGCTCGACGCGCGCGACTACCTGCCGGAGGCCGAGGGGCTCGGCGACGGCCCGCACGCGCAGTTCTGGCCGCACCGCCACGGCACCGACGCCATGTTCCTCGCCCTCCTCCGCAAACGCCTTTGACCTCGGGGCCGCCCGCGCGATGGCGCAGGGGGGAGGGCCGTCCGGGGTCCTGAACCTCCGGGGCGGCGTCGTGGGAGGGGCGTTCGGGGTGGATCGGGCGGTTCAATAGACTGGCGCATCATGGCCGTACAGATCTCGCCCAGCATCCTCGCCGCCGACTTCGCGCGGCTGGCCGACGAGGCCGCCGCCGTGCCGAACGCCGACTGGCTGCACGTGGATGTCATGGACTACCACTTCGTGCCCAATCTCACCCTCGGGCTGCCCGTGGTCGAGTCCCTCCGCAAGGCAACGCAGACCCCTCTCGACTGCCATCTCATGATCGCCGACCCCGACCGCTGGGCCCCCCAGTACGCCGAGGCCGGGGCGGGCAGCGTGACCATCCACGCGGAGGCGTCCAAGGCGCCGGTGCGGACGTTGCGCGAGATCCGGTCGCTCGGCGCCCGGGCGGGGCTCGCGCTCAACCCGGCCACGGCCGTGGAGCCGTTCGAGGGGCTGTTCGGCGAGGTCGACATGCTGCTGCTGATGACGGTGGAGCCGGGGTTCGGGGGGCAGAAGTTCCTCGACATGGTGCTGCCGAAGGTGCGGGCGGCGCGGGCGATGATCGAGCGGCACGGCGGGTCGGTCTGGCTCCAGGTCGACGGCGGCGTGACGGCCGAGACGATCGAGCGCTGCGCCGAGGCGGGCGCCGACGTGTTCGTGGCCGGCAGCGCCGTCTACGGGGCCGACGACCCGGTCGCCGCCATCGACGCCCTGCGCGCCGCCGCCACCCGCTGACCTTCCCCCGCCACGGCGCGTCCCCCCGCCACGGCGCGTCCCCCCGCCACGGGTGCGTCCCTTCCGCGCCACGGGCGTGCTCGCGCACTCCCGTGGTGCCCCCGTCCCTTCAAGAGCGCCCCACGGGTGCTGCACGTCGGCACCAGACCCGCGCCGGGCCCGGCGGCACCACAGCCGCGCCCGGCCCGGTGCAGCACCAGGGCCGTGCCTGGCCTGGGGGTGTGGCATCAAGGGCGCGCTCGGCGAGGTGCGGTAACGCGTCTACGGGACGCGGTGCGAGGCCCAGCTTCAGGGGCGCGGGTCGGGTGGCCGTCGGGAGAACCGGGCCTGCCGCTTCGTGCGGGCGTGTGGCGCTTCCCTACGGGCGTGGGGCGCTGTGGGAGGACCTCGGTGTCGCGGACGGGCGTTCGGCCGCGGTGGATGGACGCCCCCGCGCGGCCGGCGGTTCGTCGGGCGCGGGGTGGTGAGCGGAGCGTGAGCGCGTGGCGATCGTCCTGGGGACGGCTCCGGGGCGGGCGGCAGCGTGCCCTCAGACCGATCCACTTCGGCCGCCCACCTGAGATCAAAAGCCGCGACATCACGAAATTTCAATCCCTACCCTATTGATCAGTATGACGTGCGTCACTTTGAGATTGGGTTATTTTTTGTCAGGATTCTGTGACATAGCCTGATCCGATAGCGCGCGTTACCGATCTTGATAGCTCGCGTTTCCCCAGGTCAATCCCCTTATCGACCCTTGATCACCGGCGGGGCACCACCATGCGAAGTGACCTTTCTGTTATGTCGAACTATTGCTGACTGTGATGTTTGGCTAGATATCCTGCGTTTTGATCGCCGTTCCGCGTCATCACTTTTCGCGGCGTAAGACGGTCTTTTACCATTGCGGGGGTCTTCTCCTACCGGGGTTTCCGGGCCCTCGTTCAGTGCGAACGGAGGGTAATGGGCAAGTACCTGCTGCGCAGGTTGGCGATCAATCTGATCCTGGTCGCGATCGCGGCCAGCCTGGCCTACATGCTCGCCGCGACGACCATGAACCCTCGCGGTGCGTACGAGGGCCGCCAGCCTCCTGTCGCCGAGGAAGTCATCGACGCCACGCTCGACGCCTACAACCTCAACGACAAGACGCCCGTCCTGGAGCGCTACGGAACCTGGGTCAAGGGCGTCGTCACCGGGGACTTCGGCAAGACCTGGAACGGCGGTTCGGTCAACGACGAGATGGGCCGGCGGATCTCCGTCAGCCTCCGGCTGCTGCTGGTCGGCACGATCGTGGGATTCGTCCTGGGAGTGGCGCTCGGCGCGTTGTCGGCGATCAAGCAATATCGGATCACCGACCGGGTGATCGGTGTCGGCTCGTTCGTGATCATGGCGGTGCCGGTGTTCGTGCTGGCCACGCTGCTGGCGATCAGCGCCTACAACCTCAACCGAGGGCTCGGCTTCACGCTGATCGAGTTCACCGGCGAGTACAACCCCAAGCTGTCCGGCTGGGACCAGTTCACCAACCGGCTGAACCACCTGATCCTGCCGACCATCTCGCTCAGCCTGGGCTCGATCGCCTTCTACAGCCGCATCCAGCGCAACATGATGCTCGACGTGCTCGGCCAGGACTTCGTCCGCACGGCGATGGCCAAGGGCCTGCGGCGCAGGACGGCCCTGATCAAGCACGCGCTTCGTACCGCGCTGATCCCCGCGGCGACGTACTTCGCCTTCGCCTTCGGGACCATGCTCACCGGCGCCACCTTCACCGAGAAGATCTTCGCCTGGAACGGCATGGGCGCCTGGCTGGTCGACTCGATCAACCAGAACGACGTGAACTCGGTCGCCGCGGTCAGCATGTTCGCCTCCGTCTGCGTCCTGTTCGCCGGCTTCCTGTCGGACCTGCTGGTGGCGGCCCTCGACCCACGAGTGAGGGTGAGCTAAGTGCGTTCCAAGGTTGTTCTCGGGCGGATGCTGCGCAACCGGCAGGCCCGCTACGGCTTCATCGCCCTCGTGCTGCTGGTGGCGCTGGCCTACATCGGTCCCCTCTTCGGCGCCTACGACTGGACGGACAAGGACTTCCTGTCCTTCCTGTCTGCGCCGTCGTCCGACCACTGGTGGGGCACCACCACGATCGGCCAGGACATGTACGCCGTCACCCTGCGCGGCATGCAGAAGTCGATCATCATCGGCCTGCTCGTGGCGCTCATCTCGACCGGCCTGGCCGCCGTGGTCGGCGCCTTCGCCGGGTACTTCGGCGGCTGGGTGGACCGCGTCCTCATGTGGGGCGTGGACCTGCTCCTCGTCCTGCCCAGCTTCCTGATCATCGCGATCGCCTCGCCGCGCCTGCGCGGCGCCTCCTGGCTCTGGTTCGTGGTCCTGCTGGCGGCGTTCGCCTGGATGATCACCTCCAGGGTGGTCCGCAGCATGACGCTCTCGCTCCGTGAGCGCGAGTACGTGCAGGCGGCCGTCTACATGGGCATCCCCCGCTGGAAGATCATTTTCCGGCACATCGTGCCGAACCTGTCCTCCTTGCTGATCATCGACGCCACGCTGAACGTCAGCGGCGCGGTCATCGGCGAGGCCGCGCTGTCCTTCTTCGGCTTCGGCATCCAGCCGCCCGACGTCTCGCTCGGCACGCTGATCGCCGAAGGCTCCCGCAACGCCACCGGCTACCCCTGGCTGTTCGCCTTCCCCGCCGGGCTCCTGGTGCTGCTGGTGCTGAGCATCAACCTCATCGGAGACGGCCTGCGCGACGCACTCGACCCGGGGAGCAACTCATGAGCATCCTGGAGGTCCAAGACCTCACCGTGACCTTCCCCGGCGGCATCGAAGCCGTCCGCGGCGTCAGCTACGAGGTCGGCCGCGGCGAGGTCCTGGGCATCGTGGGCGAGTCCGGTTCGGGCAAGTCCGTGACGTCCCTGGCGATCATGGGTCTGCTGCCGCGCAACGCCCAGATCAGCGGCTCGGTCAAGCTCCACGGCCAGGAGCTGATCGGGATGAAGGAAGAGGACCTGGTCAAGGTCCGCGGCAAGTCGATGAGCATGATCTTCCAGGATCCGCTGTCGGCCTTCACGCCCGTCTACACGATCGGCGACCAGATCTCCGAGGCGCTGCGCGTCCACCAGAAGCTGGGCAAGGACAAGGCCGCCAAGCGCGCCGTCGAACTGCTCGACCTGGTCGGCATCCCGCACCCGGACGTGCGCGCCAAGGCGTTCCCGCACGAGTTCTCCGGCGGCATGCGGCAGCGCGCGATGATCGCCATGGCCATCGCCAACGACCCCGACCTGCTGATCTGCGACGAGCCCACCACCGCGCTCGACGTGACCATCCAGGCCCAGGTGCTGGAGGTGCTCAAGACCGCCCAGCGCGAGACGGGCGCCGGCATCGTCATGATCACGCACGACCTGGGCGTCGTCGCGGGCATGGCCGACCGGGTGCTGGTCATGTACGCCGGCAAGCCGGTCGAGCAGGGCAACGTCGACGACATCTACTACCGGCCGCGGATGCCGTACACGATGGGGCTGCTCGCCTCGATCCCCAGGATCGACGGCGAGGAGGGGCCGCTGGTGCCGATCGAGGGCAACCCGCCCTCCCCGGCGGCGCTGCCGCCGGGCTGCCCGTTCGCGCCGCGCTGCCCGATGAAGATCGACTCGTGCGACGACGAGGAGCCGCCGCTCACCGACGTCGGCGGCGGCAGGCACGTGGCCTGCATCCGCTCCCGCGAGATCGAGTACAAGGGCCTGACCGGCGCGGACGTGTTCCCGGTCCCGGTCATCCCGGTCAGCGAGGTGGTCCGCGTGCCGCGCGAGCAGCGCGCGACCGTGCTGGAGCTCGACAACCTCATCCGGCACTACCCGCTGATGAAGGGCGCGGTGTTCAAGCGCCGCGTCGGCACCGTGCACGCCGTGGACGGCATCAGCTTCGACATCGCCGAGGGCGAGACGCTGGCCCTGGTCGGCGAGTCGGGCTGCGGCAAGACCACGACGCTGCAGCAGATCATGCAGCTCGCCCCGCCGCAGAGCGGCCGGATCGTCGTGCTCGGCCAGGACAGCGCCAAGCTCGGCCCGTCCGGGCGCAAGGCGCTCAGGGGCGACCTGCAGATCGTCTTCCAGGACCCGATGGCGGCGCTCGACCCGCGCATGCCGGTCGGCGACATCGTCGCCGAGCCGCTGCGCGCCCACGGGCGCAAGAACGTCAAGGAGCGGGTCGCCGAGCTGCTCGAACTGGTGGGCCTGGCGCCGGAGTACGCCGAGCGTTACCCGCAGAGCTTCTCCGGCGGCCAGCGCCAGCGCATCGGCATCGCCCGCGCGCTGGCCCTGGAGCCCAAGCTGCTGGTCCTGGACGAGCCGGTCTCGGCTCTCGACGTGTCCATCCAGGCCGGTGTCATCAACCTGCTGGACCAGCTGAAGAACACCCTGGGGTTGTCGTACCTGTTCGTGGCGCACGACCTGGCCGTGGTCCGGCATCTGGCCGACCGCGTCGCGGTCATGTACCTCGGCAGGATCGCCGAGATCGGCACGGTCGAGGAGGTCTACGACCGCCCCGCCCACCCCTACACGCAGGCGCTGCTGTCAGCGATCCCGCTGCCCGACCCCGAGATGGAACGCACACGCAAGCGGATCCTGCTCGAAGGTGACCTGCCCAGCCCGGCCGACCCGCCATCGGGTTGCCGGTTCCGCACCCGCTGCCCCAAGTTCGCCCTGCTCACCGAGGCCGAACGCGGGCGCTGTGTGGACGAAGAGCCCTCGGTTGCCCGGCTCGCGAACGCCGTCGACCACGGCGCCGCCTGCCACTACGCGGAGGAAGTCGAGGTCATCACGGCCTCGGACGATCAGGAGGAAAAGTGAAGGTTCGTTACCGGGCGGCGGCGGGAATCGCCGTCCTCGCCATGGCCGCGGCGGCTTGTGGCGGTGGTGGCGGCGAGGCCAAGAAGCCGAGCGCCGAGCAGTCGCAGCAGGCTCAGCAGCAGATGTCGGAGACTCCGGGCATCTCGATCAACCCCGTCGCGTACGAGCAGGTCAAGGACGGCGGCACGCTCACCCTCTCGGTCGGCCAGTGGCCGAGCCAGTGGAACGGCAACCACGTCGACGGCAACCAGCGCGACACGGCGGACATGCTCGACTCGCTGATGCCGCAGCTGATGGTCGCCGACTCCGAGGCCAACTTCAAGGCCAACCCCGACTACCTCACCGACGTCAAGATGGACCTGTCGTCGGGCAAGCAGGTCGTCACCTACACGCTGAACGACAAGGCCCAGTGGTCGGACGGCACGCCGATCACCTGGAAGGACCTTGAGGCGGCGTGGAAGGCCAACAGCGGCAAGGACAAGAAGTTCAAGCCGGCCTCCACCGACGGCTGGGACCGCATCGAGTCGGTCACCAAGGGTGACTCCGACAAGGTCGCCATCGTGACGTACGCCAAGAACTACCCCGACTGGCAGGGGCAGTTCTCCCGTTCGCCGCACCTCTACCCGGCCTCCCACATGGAGACCCCGGAGAAGTACGAGAAGGACTACCTGCAGAAGATCCCGGTCACCGCCGGGCCCTTCAAGGTCGAGAGCATCAACGAGGGCACCAAGACCCTCACCGTGGTGCGCGACGACAAGTGGTGGGGCCGCAAGGCCAAGCTCGACAAGGTCATCTTCCGTACCATCGAGACGCCCGCCGCGCAGGTGAACGCCTTCGCCAACGGCGAGCTCGACGCCGTGGAGATCCCGCCGGGCAGCCCCGCCGACCTCAAGCGGGCCAAGGAAGTCCCGAACGTCGACGTCCGCAAGGCGCTCAGCCCGAACTGGCGGCACATCACCGTCAACAACCAGAGCGAGTTCCTGAAGGACAAGTCGGTCCGCCAGGCCGTCGCGTACGCGATCAACCGCGACGTGATCACGCAGTCCGACCTCAAGGACATGGACTGGCCGCTGCAGACGCTGGGCAACCACGTCTTCATGAACAACCACAAGGCGTACGTCGACAACTCCGGCGACCTGGGCAAGTACAACCTGCCCAAGGCCAAGGAGCTGCTCGACGCGGCCGGCTGGAAGCAGGAGGGCGACGTCCGCAAGAAGGACGGCAAGGAGTTCTCGCTGAACTTCGTCGTCCCGGCGGGCCTGCCGTACGCCAAGACCGAGGGTGAGCTCACCCAGGCGATGCTCAAGGAGGCCGGGATCAAGCTGACGATCCGCCCGGTCCCCGATGACAAGTTCTTCACCGACTTCATCATCAAGGGCGACTTCGACCTGGTGCCGTTCTCCTGGATCGGCACGCCGCTGCCGATGGGCTCCCTGCCGCAGATCTACAAGTCGGGCTCCGAGTCCAACTTCCCCAAGGGCAGCGACCCGGCGCTGGACGCCGCGATCGACGCCGCGGTCGGCGAGATGGACCCGACCAAGTCCGCCGAGCTGGCCAACGCCGCCGACAAGCTGATCTGGGACCAGGTGCACACCATCCCGCTGTACCAGCGTCCTGACATCCAGGCCACCAAGAAGACGCTGGCCAACTACGGCGCCTTCGGCTACCAGGCCGCCGACTACACGGCGATCGGCTTCACCGGCTGATCTCCGTACCGCACGACAGCCTCACGAAACCCCCGGCCGTTCTCGGCCGGGGGTTTTCGGCATGCTTCACCGCCTATATGGGTAACTGTTCACTTATGGACGACTATGGGATCTTCGGCCCCGAGTCGGTGACCTGGCGGGTGATGGGGGAGCCGATCCAGCTCGTCGGCGGTTTCCGCGCGCTGCTCATGCAGGGGCTGCACCCCAGGGCGATGCGCGGCGTGCTGCAGAACTCGGCGCTGCTCGACCCGGCGGAGGCGTGGGCGCGCTTCCTGCGGACCAGCGAGTTCGTCCGGGTGCGCACGTACGGCACGCACGCGGAGGTCGAGCGGGCCGGCCGCCGGGTGCGCGCGATCCACGCCAGGCTGACCGCCCATGATCCCGAGACCGGCGAGACCTACCGTCTGGACGACCCCGAGGCGCTGCGCTGGGTGCACGTCGGCGAGGTCGACTCCTACCTGACGGTCGCCCGTCGCGCCGGCGTGCGGTTGTCCGACGCCGACGCCGACCGCTTCGTCGCCGAGTGGCGGCGCGCCGCCGAGGTCGTGGGCCTGAGCGGGGACGACGTGCCGGGTTCGGTGGCCGAGCTGCGCGACTACATCGCCGCCCGGCGTCCCGAGCTGCGGCTGGTGCCCGAGGCCGCCCATCCGCTGCGGTTGTCGCTGCACACCCCGCTGCCCGGCGCGCTGTCCGCGCTGCGGCCCGCGGTGCCCGCGCTGACCGTGCTGGCCCTGGCCACGCTGCCGCGCTGGGCCCGCCGCCTGTACGGCCTGCCCGCCACGCCCGTCGGCGACCTGTGGGCCTCGGCCACGTTGCGGGCCCTGCACACCGGCATCGGCCTGGTCCCCGCGCAGGTCCGCTATGCCCCCTCGGCCCGCCGGGCGCGCAAGCTGATGGCTGCCTGAGCGAGCGCTTGTTCAAATAGCACGGGGGCGGTCGCGCTTTCCGTAAGCGGCATGGCAAACTGGTACAAGAAGAGAGCTAGCGTGCTCCGGGGTCGGTGAAAGTCCGAACCGGCGGTTACAGTCCGCGACCCGGCCGATGCCATCGGCCGGTTGACCTGGTGAAATTCCAGGACCGACGGTTAAAGTCCGGATGGGAGGAAGCGCGCGAGGTGTCCGGCGTCCCAGCCGGGCTCCTGACGTGGTGCCGTGCAGGCGCCCGAAAACCCCCCGGGGCCCGCCGTGGCTTGAAGCTACTGGCGAGTAGGAGACCCGGGTGGACATCTCAGCCGCCGACGCCGCGCACATGGCGCGCGCCGTCGAGCTGGCCGCGCGCGGACACGGCGGCACCAGCCCCAACCCCGTCGTCGGCTGCGTCGTGCTGTCGGCAGCCGGGCAGGTCGTGGGCGAGGGCTTCCACGCGTACGCGGGCGGGCCGCACGCCGAGGTCGTGGCGCTGGCCCAGGCGGGGGAGCGGGCGCGGGGCGGCACGGCGTACGTGACGCTGGAGCCCTGCGACCACACCGGCCGCACCGGGCCGTGCAGCCGGGCGCTGCTGGCCGCGGGCGTGGCCCGCGTGGTCGTCGCCGTGGCCGACCCCAACCCGAAGGCTGCCGGCGGCGCGGCCCGGCTGCGCGAGGCCGGGGTGAGTGTGACGCGGGGCGTGCTGAGCGAGGCGGCCGAGCGGGTCAACGAGGAATGGCTCACCTACGCCCGGCTCGGCAGGCCCCACGTGACCTGGAAGTTCGCCGCGACCCTCGACGGCAGGTCGGCCGCCGCCGACGGCACCAGCCAGTGGATCACCTCCCCGCAGGCGCGGGCCGACGTCCACCGGTTGCGCGCCGCCTCAGACGCGATCGTGGCCGGCGTCGGCACCGTGCTCGCCGACGACCCCCACCTCACCGTCCGCCTCCCCGAACCCGCGCACGACGCCGAGGAGGGCGACGCGGGGGCGCTGCTGGCGGGGAGCCCGCCGCTGGCCGGCCGGCCGCTGGGCGCCCGGCCCCCCCTGCGGGTCGTCGTGGACACCGAGGGCCGCACGCCGCCCACGGCCCGCGTCCTCGACGACGAGGCCCCCACGCTGGTCGCCGTGGCCGACGACGCCGGCACCGGGCTCAAGGCCGGCTTGCTGCGCCTGCCCCGCCACGAGCCGGGAGGCGGCCTGGACCTGCACGCCCTCCTACGCGAGCTGGCCGCCCGCGAGGTGGTCAGTGTGTTCCTGGAAGGCGGGCCCACCCTCGCCGGCGCGTTCCTGCGCCAGGGCCTGATCGACCGCGTGTACGCCTACCTCGCCCCCGCCCTCCTCGGCGAGGGCAGGGCCGCGCTCGGCCCGGCGGGCGTCGCCACGATCAGTGGCGTCCACCGCCTCACCTTCGACGAGTTTTCCCCCATCGGGCCGGATCTGCGGCTGACCGCGCGGCCCGCTCCGCATCAAGGCAGGGAGAAGTGATGTTCACCGGAATCATCGAGGAGAAGGGCGAAGTCGTCGCCATCGAGCCGGCGGGCGGCGGCGCCCGGCTGTCCGTCCACGGCCCGCTCGTCACCTTCGACGCCGCCCACGGGGACTCGATCGCCGTCAACGGCGTGTGCCTGACGGTCGTCGAGGTCAAGGACGACGTGTTCACCGTCGACGTCATCAGGGAGTCGCTCGACCGCAGCTCGCTCGGCGGCCTCACCGCGGGCTCGGCGGTCAACCTCGAACGGTCCGTACGCGCCGACCAGCGCCTCGGCGGCCACATCGTCCAGGGTCACGTCGACGGCACCGCCCGCCTGCTGTCCCGCGCCCCCGGCGAGAACTGGGACGACCTGCGCTTCTCCCTCCCCGCCCCGCTCAGCCGGTACGTGGCCGAGAAGGGTTCGATCGCGATCGACGGAATCAGCCTGACCGTCACGACGGTTGACGACGACAGCTTCGGCGTGAGCCTCATCCCGACCACGCTGAAGCTGACCACCATGGGCGACCGCCAGGTGGGCGACGTGGTGAACATCGAGGTCGACGTGATCGCCAAGTATGTGGAGAGGCTGGTGGGCACCCGATGAGCTGGGTGGACGCATCGATTGACATCCTCGGTCGGCCGGTGAAGTGGACCGACCTGATCGGCAACGTGTTCGCCCTCGCCACGGTGGCGTTCGCGATGCGCAAGTCCATGTGGACCTGGCCGGTGCAGTTCACCGGCTCGGTGTTGTTGTTCCTCGCCTCGATCAGCGCGCACGTCACCGGCAACGCGCTCAAGCAGGCCCTGTTCGCCGTGCTGGCCGTCTACGGGTGGTGGAAGTGGCGGCAGGGCACCCAGAAGCAGGCCCTGGCCGTCCGGCCCGCCACGGGCGGCGAGCGGTGGCGGATGCTGGCGGCGCTCGTGGTGGGCACCGTGGTGGTGACGATCCTGTTCAAGGCGTTCGACCTGTCGTGGTACCCGGGCGCGTCGGTGGCCGTGGTGGCCTCCGACGCCTACATCTTCGTCGGCGGCGCGGTCGCCACCTGGGCGCAGGGCCGGGCGCTGGTCGACTTCTGGGTCGTCTGGGTGCTGGTCGACCTGGTGGGCGTGCCGGTCGCGTTCAAGTCCGGCCTCTACGTCTCCGGCGCCGTCTACGGCGTGTTCTTCGTCATGGTCCTCACGGGCTTCGCCAAGTGGCTGCGCGAGTACCGCGCCGCCCGTCCCGAACTGGTGGCAGCAGCATGAACGACGGCATGGACGACATCAAGCTGGATCCGATCGAGCGCGCCATCGAGGACATCCGCCAGGGGCGTCCCGTCGTGGTCGTGGACGACGAGAACCGCGAGAACGAGGGCGACCTGATCTTCGCCGCCCAGAAGGCCACGCCGGAGCTGTGCACGTTCCTGATCCGGCACACCAGCGGCATGATCTGCGTGGCCATGGACGGCAAGGAGCTCGACCGGCTCGGCCTGCCGCTCATGGTGGCCCAGAACCGCGAACGCCTGCGCACCGCGTACACGGTCACCGTGGACGCCCGTGACGGCGTCACCACCGGCATCTCCGCCGCCGACCGCGCCAGGACCATCCGCACCCTCGCCGACTCGGCCACCGAGCCCAACGAGCTGGTCCGGCCCGGCCACGTCTTCCCGCTGCGCTACCGCGAGGGCGGCGTGCTGGCCCGGCGCGGCCACACCGAGGCGGCCGTCGACCTGGCCAGGCTCGCCGGGCTGTCGTCGGCGGGGGCGCTGGCCGAGGTGGTCAACGACGACGGCACCATGGCCAGGCTGCCCCAGCTGCGCCGCTTCGCCGACGAGCACGACCTGGCGCTGGTCTCCATCGAGCAGCTCGTCGACCACCGCCGCCGGGCCGAGAGCATGGTCACCAGGGTCGCCGAGACCCGGCTGCCCAACGCGTACGGCATGTGGCGGGCCTACGGCTACGCCAGCGCCCTCGACGGCGGCGAGCACGTCGCGCTCGTCTACGGCGACCTCGGCGGCGGCGAGAACATCCTGGTCAGGGCCCACTCCGAATGCCTGACCGGCGACGTGTTCGGCTCGCTGCGCTGCGACTGCGGCGTGCAGCTCGACCACGCCATGGGCGCCATCGCGCAGGAGGGCCGCGGCGTCGTCGTCTACCTGCGCGGCCACGAGGGCCGGGGCATCGGCCTGCTGGCCAAGCTCAAGGCCTACAGCCTCCAGGACAACGGCAGCGACACCGTCGACGCCAACGTCGAGCTGGGGCTGCCGGTGGACGCCCGCGAGTTCTCCAACGCCGGGCAGATCCTCGCCGACCTCGGGGTGCGCTCGGTGCGGCTGCTCACCAACAACCCGGCCAAGCTCAAGGGCATGGACGGCTACGGCATCAAGGTGCTCGGCCGCGAGCCCATGCCCGTGGCCCTGAACCCGCACAACGAACGGTACCTGGAGGCCAAGCGCGACCGGCTCGGCCACGACATCTCCTCCAGCGTCCCGCACGAGATCTCGGAGGCGTCATGAGTGGAGAAGGCCGTCCCGGCGTGGCCGTGGTGGACGCGGCCGGCCTGGTCGTGGGCGTGGTGGCGGCGAGCTGGCACGCCAAGATCACTGACCAGCTCGTGGCGCGGGCCGTGCAGGCGTGCGACGACAGCGGCGCCACCGCGACCGTGGTCCGCGTGGCCGGTTCGCTGGAGATCCCCGTCGTGGCGCAGGCCCTGGCCCGGCGCTGTGACGCGGTGGTCGCCCTCGGCGCGGTCATCAAGGGCGAGACCGCCCATTTCGACTACGTCTGCGACTCGGTCACCAGCGGGCTGACCCGCGTCTCGCTCGACGAGGAGACGCCCGTCGGCAACGGCGTGCTCACCTGCGAGACGATGGACCAGGCCCTCGACCGTTCCGGACTGCCCGGCAGCAAGGAGGACAAGGGTTACGAGTCGGCCATGGCCGCCCTGGAGACCGCACTCCTCCTGAGGGACCTCCACTGAGCTGCGGTAGGTTTCCCTCGTGCCCGAGCCCGTTACCCCGCCGCCCCTGCCCGTGACCTGGCGTCCCAGCCGGGGCCGGGTCGTGCCCTATGTCTTCGCCGCGCTGGTCGTGGCGGGGGCGGTCCTCATGGCGATCTTCATCGCCGACCCGTTCAAGCTGCCCGACCGGGTGGCGATCGTGGGCTTCGGCCTGGCGGTGGCGTACGTGCTCCACCTGCTGGGCCGGGTCCGGGTGGAGGCCGACGAGAAGGGCCTGACGATCGTCAACGCCCTGCGCGTCCACCGCTACACCTGGCCCGAGGTCATCGACGTGACCCTGCTGGTGGGCGACCCGTGGCCGAAGATCGACTTCTCCGACGGCCGGACGATCGGCGCCATGGGCATCCAGGGCTCGGAGAAGGCCCGCGCCCGCCGGGCCACGGCCGAGCTGGCCGCGCTGATCCGCGAACGCGGCGAGGCGGCCGAGTCCGGCGACTGAAACCCCCGGCGACTGAAACCCGGCGATGAAGGCGAGCCGATATCGCCGGACCGGGGTGGCGACGTAGCCTGAAGGCGTGCTGCGGCGGACAATCAGGGCAATGGACATCGAGTCGCCGGACAAGCTCACCGAGCTGCTCGACCGGCACGACTACCTGGCCGACCGAGGGCTGGCCACGGCCGCCTTCCTGGCGCTGCGGATGGGACGCCCGCTGTTCCTCGAAGGGGAGGCGGGCGTCGGCAAGACCGAGCTGGCCAAGACCCTGGCGACGCTGCTGAAGGCCCCGCTCATCCGGCTGCAGTGCTACGAGGGCCTCGACGCGTCCCAGGCCCTGTACGACTGGGACTTCGCCCGCCAGCTCCTCCACCTCAAGGCCGCCGAGGCCGCCGGGATCACCGACGCCGCCCGGCTGGAGGGGGAGATCTACGACCGCCGTTTCCTGATCGCCCGTCCGCTGCTGAAGGCCGTGGAGACCCAGCCGAGCGTGCTGCTGGTGGACGAGATCGACCGGGCCGACGACGAGTTCGAGGCGTTCCTGCTCGAAGTGCTCTCCGACTTCACCGTCTCCATCCCCGAGCTGGGCACGATCAGGGCGAAGACGCCCCCGGTGGTCGTGGTGACCTCCAACCGCACCCGCGAGGTGCACGACGCGCTCAAGCGGCGCTGCCTCTACCACTGGCTGGAGCACCCGAGCTTCGACCGCGAGGTCGCGATCCTGCTGCGCCGCCTGCCCGGCTGCACCGAGGAGCTGGCCCTGCAGGTCGCGAAGGCGGCCGAGCGGCTGCGGCGGGCGGACCTGGTCAAGCCGCCGGGCGTGGCCGAGACGCTCGACTGGACCGAGGCGCTGCTGACGCTCGGGGCCAGGGAGCTCGACCCCGACCTGGCCGCCGCCACGCTGGGCGCGGCCCTGAAGTACCGCGAGGACGTCGCCGCCGTCCTGGGGAACGGGCTGCTGTCGCATGGATGAGCTGGTCCGGACCGTGACGGGCTTCGTCAGGACGTTGCGCGCGGCCGGGGTGGACGCCGACCACGAACGTACGCGGAGCCTGTTCCAGGCCCTCGGCCACCTCGACGTCGAGGACCGGGACGAGGTCTACTGGGCCGGCCGGCTCACTCTGTGCGCCACGCCCGACGACCTGCCCCGCTACGACCGCTGCTTCGCCGCGTACTTCGGGGGGCGGCGGGCGACGGCGGCCCGTACCGGGACGACCAGCGTCACCAGGCACCTGGCGGCCGGCGACGGCGGCGGCACGGAAGAAGGCGAGGACGGCACGGCCCCGGCCACGGCCAGCCGCGCCGAGGTGCTGCGCCACCGGGACGTGGCCCGGCTCACCGAGGCCGAACGGGCCGAGGTGCACCGCATGCTGGCCCTGCTCAGGAACGGCCGGGCCGCGCGCCGCTCACGCCGTTTCAAGCAGGCGCACCGGGGCGGGCTGGACCGGCGTCGCACGGTGCGCGAGGCGCTGCGGACCGGCGAGGTGGCCCGGCTCCGGCGCCGGCGGCACACGACCAGGCCCCGGCGGGTGGTGCTGTTCGTGGACGTCAGCGGCTCGATGGCGCCCTACGCCGAGACCCTGCTGCGCTTCGCCCACGCGCTGGTCAGGAGCGAGCCGCGGGCCACGAGGGTCTACTCGGTCGGCACCCGGCTCACCGAGGTCACCGCCGGGCTGCGCCACCGCGACCCCGGCACGGCGCTGAACGAGGTGTCGGCGGCCATCCCCGACTGGAGCGGAGGAACCAGGCTCGGTGAGGAGTTCAAGGAATACCTGACCCGGCACAGCGCCCGGGGGGCGATCGTGGTCATCGCCTCCGACGGCTGGGAACGGGGTGACCCCGCGCTGCTGGGCGCCCAGCTCGCCAGGCTGGCCCGGCAGGCGTACCGGCTCATCTGGGTCAATCCACACAAGGGGTATGAGGACTACCAGCCGCTGACCGGGGGGATGCGGGCCGCCCTGCCGTATCTGGACGACCTGGTGGCCGGGCACAGTCTGGCCGCCTACGAGGAACTCAGCGAAAGGCTCGCCCATGCGTGACGTGCTCCCGGAGATCATGCGGTGGTGGAGGTCGGGGCTCAGGTTCGGGCTGGCGACCGTGGTGAGCACGTTCAGCAGCGCGCCGCGCCCGCCGGGGGCGGCGATGGCGGTGCGCGGTGACGAGGTGGTGGGCAGCGTGTCCGGCGGATGCGTCGAGGGCGCGGTCTTCGAGCTGGCCTCCGAGGCCGACACGCCCGTCCTGCAGCGCTACGGGGTCAGCGACGACGACGCCTTCGCCGTCGGCCTGACCTGCGGCGGCATCATCGACATCCTGGTCGAGCCGGTCTCCATCGAGACCTTCCCCGAGCTGGGCGAGATCGCCGCGTCGGTCGAGGCCCACCACCCGGTCGCCGTCGCCACGATCGTCTCCGGGCCCGGCACGATGGGCGCCCGCCGGATCGTCTGGCCCGACCGCTCCTCGGGCACCCTGGGCCTCGACCGCCTCGACGAGGCCGTGGACGACGACGCCCGCGGCATGCTCGCCCAGGGCCTGACCGGCATCAGGCACTACGGCGGCCGCGGCGAGCGGCGGCTGGACGACCTGTCGGTGTTCGTCCAGTCGTTCGCGCCGCCGCCGCGCATGCTGGTGTTCGGCGCGATCGACTTCGCCGCGGCCGTCGCCCGGGTGGGCAAGTTCCTCGGCTACCACGTCACCGTCTGCGACGCGCGGCCGGTCTTCGCCACCGCCAAGCGCTTCCCGGAGGCCGACGAGGTGGTGGTCAAGTGGCCGCACGACTACCTGGCCTCGGTGCAGGTGGACGAGCGCACGGTGATCTGCGTGCTGACCCACGACCCCAAGTTCGACGTCCCGCTGCTGGAGGTGGCCCTGCGGACGCGGGCGGGCTACATCGGCGCCATGGGTTCGCGCCGTACGCACGAGGACCGGCTGGCCCGCCTGCGCGAGTCCGGGCTCACCGAGGCCGAGCTGGCCCGGCTGAGATCGCCGATCGGCCTCGACCTGGGCGCCCGCACCCCGGAGGAGACGGCCGTGTCGATCGCCGCCGAGCTGATCCAGCTCCGGTGGGGCGGCTCGGGCCGGCCGCTGTCGCAGACCGGCGGGCGCATCCACGGGGAGTCCTCGTGATCGCCGGGCTGCTGCTCGCCGCGGGGGAGGGCGCCCGGCTGGGCACGCCCAAGGCGCTCGTGGAGTTCGGCGGCGAACGGCTGGTCGACCGCGGGGTGCGGCTGCTGGAGGAGGGCGGCTGCCATCCGGTGGTGGTCGTGCTCGGCGCGGCCACGGCGCAGGTGCGCGGGGCGGTCAGCGTGCGCAACCCGGACTGGCGCACCGGCATGGGCTCCTCGCTGCGGACCGGGCTGGCCGCGCTGCCGCCGGAGGCCGAGGCCGTGGTGGTCGCGCTGGTGGACCAGCCCCTCGTACGGGCCGGCGCGGTGCGGGCCCTGGCGGAGTCGGGGGCCGGGCTGGCGGTGGCCACGTACGGCGGGCGGCGGGCGAACCCGGTGCTGATCGCCCGCGAGCACTTCGCCGGGGTGGCGGAGCTGGCGGTGGGCGACGTGGGGGCGCGGGCGTTCATGAAGGCGCACCCCGAGCTGGTCACCGAGGTCGCCTGCGACGAGCACGGCGACCCGGCCGACATCGACACGCCGCAGGACCTGGACCTGCTGAAAGACCGCTAGACGCACGGCAGGACCCGGACCTGCTGGAAGGCCGTCAGAAGCGCAGGGAGGCGATGGCGGCGCGGTGGTCGCTGCCGGTGGCCGGCGCCACGCCCGCCTTGGTCGCCGTCATGCCCCTGAACAGGATGTGGTCGGGACGGGTGATGGGGAACTCGGCCGGCCAGGTGAAGCCGAACCCGTCGCCGGCCACGCTCTGGGCGTCGGTCAGCGGCGGGGTCAGCCCGCTCATGCCCCGGTCGGTGGTGGCGGTGTTGAGGTCGCCGAGCAGCAGGACGCGCTTGCTCGGATCGGCGTCGACGAGCTTGCGGGCGTGCGTCAGGGAGGCGTCGCGGGAGGCGGTGTGGCCGGGCCTGGCCGAGGCCAGGTGCATGACGTAGACGGTGACCTTGCCCTTGGGGGTGCTGACCACCGCGCGCAGCGCCCGCGGCCAGCCCATGCCGACGTCGAGGGGGCTGGTCTCGCTGAGCGGGTAGCGGCTCCACAGGCCGACCGTGCTGACCGGGTAGTGGTAGCGGAACATCTTGTTGAGCTGCTTGGCCGCAGGCCCGCCGGGTGTCAGCTCCTGCGCGGCCAGCAGGTCGAGGTCTTCGGCGATGGCCTTGACCGCCTCGCCGGACGCGCTGTTGCGCACGCCGACGTTGACCGTGCCGACGGCCAGGTCGCTGGGGCCGCCGGGCGACGTGGCCAGCAGCGTCGAGCCGAACATCGCCGCCCACACCAGGCCGGGCGCCAGCGCCGCGAGCGCGGCCGCCCTCGACCGCGCCAGGACGGCGAGCAGCAGCAGCAGCGGAACCGCCAGCCCCATCCACGGGAGCAGGCTCTCCAGGACGGGCGTGAACCCGCCGAGCGCCGGGATCAGCGAATGCCCCGCCAGGGCCAGGGCGACCGCTGCGGAGACGACGACGACCACCCGGCTCAGCACCCGAACCAGGCTAGTGCTTCGCCGCGCGACACGCCGACACGCTAACCTGTGGACGTCGCAACGGAACATCATTCGGTTCATCGGGAGCCCGGCATGCGCATCGGTATGGCACTCAACTACTCGGGCGGTTTCAAGGAGACGGTCGCCGAGCTGGCCGACTACGAGAAGGCGGGCCTCGACATCGTCTTCGTGGCCGAGGCGTACAGCTTCGACGCCGTCAGCCAGATGGGGTACATCGCGGCCAAGACCGAGCGGGTGCAGATCGCCTCGGGCATCCTGCCGATCTACTCCCGCACGCCGACGCTGCTCGCCATGACCGCCGCGGGCATGGACTTCGTCTCCGACGGGCGCTTCACGCTGGGCATCGGGACGTCGGGCCCGCAGGTCATCGAGGGGTTCCACGGGGTGCCGTACACCGCGCCGATCGGGCGTACCCGGGAGGTCATCGAGATCTGCCGCAAGGTGTGGCGGCGCGAGCGGCTGGAGCACGCCGGCCGCAACTACAACGTGCCGCTGCCCGCCGGGGAGGGCACCGGCCTGGGCAAGCCGCTGAAGATCATCAACCACCCGGTGCGCCCGCGCATCCCGATCGTGGTCGCCGCCATCGGCCCGAAGAACGTGGAGATGACCGCCGAGCTGGCCGAGGGCTGGGAACCGATCTTCTACTACCCGGAGAAGGCCGCGCAGGTGTGGGGCCCGTCGCTGGCCGCGGGCAAGGCCAGGCGCGACCCCGAGCTGGGCGAGCTGGACGTGATCGCCCAGGCGACGCTGGCCATCGGCGACGACGCGGCCGGGCTGCGCGAGTTCGGCCGGCCGATGGCGGCCCTGTACATCGGCGGCATGGGCGCCAAGGGCAAGAACTTCTACAACGACCTGGCCAGGCGCTACGGCTACGAGAAGGAGGCCGAGCAGATCCAGGACCTCTACCTGGAGGGCAAGAAGGACGAGGCCGCCGCGCTGGTCCCGGCCGAGCTGCTGGAGAACATGTCGCTGATCGGCAGCGAGGGCTTCGTGCGCGACCGGATCGCGGCGCTGAAGGAGTCGGGGGTGACGACGCTCAACGTCGCGCCGCTCGGCCGTACGCACGAGGAGCGCGTCCGCCTGCTGGAGAAGGTCAAGGAGCTGGTCGCCTGATCCACCGGGCTCCGGAAGGGGTGTGACGCACATCACAATGCGGAGCGGGAATATGCCCCGTTTCGCACGCTGTTGTACGTCCTCGTGAGGTTCTCTGTGGTTATCGTGCGGCTCGTCGAGCGTCTGCACGTGGATCTGTGCCGTCTGCACGGATCCCTCTGTCGCTGATCAGCGCGTCCCCGGACCCCCCTTCCTCACCTGCGTGCCCACCTTCGCTGTGGCATGCCTGACTTCCGGAGCCTTCCTCCCGTGAAGAGATTCACCTTCTCCCTTCAGCTTCTGCTCGGCCTCGCGGCCGGCATCGCCCTGGGGTTCGTCGCCAAGATCTGGGACGTGGCCTGGCTGGCCGAGACACTGACCCAGGTCGGCAAGCTCTTCGTCCAGCTGCTCAAGCTGGCCGTGCCGCCGCTGGTGTTCACCGCCGTGCTGGTCAGCGTGGCCAACCTGCGCAACGTCAACGGCGCGGCCCGCCTGGCCTCCAAGACCCTGCTCTGGTTCCTGATCACCGCTTTCATCTCCGTCGCCTTCGCGATCGCGCTCGGCCTGATCATCAACCCGGGTCAGGGCGTCACCCTCGACACCGGCGCCGCCAAGGCCGTCGACATGGAGGGCGCCGGCACCTGGCTCGACTTCGTCACCGGCATCCTGCCCACCAACATCGTCACGGCCTTCACCGAGGTGAACGTCCTCCAGATCGTCTTCCTGGGTGTCGTCCTCGGCGCGGCGGCCCTGGCCGTGGGGGAGAAGGCGGAGCCGTTCCTCAACCTCAGCCGTTCGGTGCTCGAACTGGTGCAGAAGGCCCTGTGGTGGGTCATCCGCCTGGCCCCGATCGGCACCGCCGGCCTCATCGGCAAGGCCGTGTCCACCTACGGCTGGGACCTGCTGGCCCCGCTGGCAAAGTTCAGCGTCGGCGTGTACATCGGTTGCTTCATCGTCCTGCTGGCCGTCTACCCGACGCTGCTGGCGGTCTGGGGCAAGGTCAACCCGATCACGTTCTTCCGTAACGCCTGGCCCGCCATCGAGCTGGCCTTCGTCTCCCGTTCCTCGGTCGGCACGCTGCCCCTGACCCAGCGCGTCACCGTCGAGCGCAACGGCGTGGACCGCGACTACGCCTCCTTCGCGGTGCCCTTCGGCGCCACCACCAAGATGGACGGCTGCGCCTCGGTCTACCCGGCGCTCGCCGCGATCTTCGTGGCCCAGGTGTTCGGCGTGCACCTCGGGGTGGGGGACTACCTGCTGATCGCGTTCGTCTCGGTCGTCGGCTCGGCCGCCACCGCGGGCCTGACCGGCGCGATCGTCATGCTGACGCTCACGCTCAGCACGCTGGGCCTGCCGCTCGAAGGCGTCGGCCTGCTGCTCGCCATCGACCCGATCCTCGACATGATCCGCACCGCGACCAACGTCGCGGGCCAGATGGTCGTCCCGGTCCTGGTGGCCCGCTCGGAGGGCCGCCTGGACGAGGCGGTGTTCAACGCGCCGCCGCAGCCGCTCGACGACGCCCCCGCCGCGGTCCGCCCGTCGCGCGGCCCGGAGCCCGCGACGGCCTGACCGATGTCGTTTCGAGGGCGGGTGGCCGTACGGCCGCCCGCCCTCAGTCGTAGGTCAGCAGGTCTCCCGGCTGGCAGCCGAGGGCCTCGCACAGCCGGGTCAAGGTGGAGAAGCGGATGGCCTTGGCGTGGCCGTTCTTGAGTATCGACAGGTTCACGACGGTGATCTCGACCTGGTGCGACAGCTCGGTGAGCGTCATGCCGCGCTGGGCGAGCAGTTCGTCCAGGCGTACCCGGATGGTGCCTTCGGGCATCAGATCGTGGCCTCGGCCTCGTCGAGCAGGACCACGCCCCGGCGGACGATCTCCGAGACCCCGAGCGCGCACAGGCCCGCCACGAGCCCTGCGGGCGGCGCGTCCGGCCGCGGGACGAAGGCCGGGCCGGTCGTCAGCAGCATGCCGGACAGTATGGCCTGCGCCGCCGTGCCGAGCACGGCCGACACGAGCGAACCGGTGATCAGGATCCAGCCCGGCCGGCGCAGGTGCCCGGCCGTCACGGCGGAGAACAGCGCCCGGTCTCCCGACCGCGCCCTGCGCAACGCGCGGACCACGGTGTACAGCGAGAGCAGCCCGGTCGCCGTGGGCGGCGCCCATTGCAGGAGGTAGAGCAGGGCCGCCGCGGGCGAGGGTCCCCGCGGGCGAGGGTCACGTCCGCCGCGGCACTGACGATCTCCACCCCCGGGACGGGGACCACGGGCGGCGTCACGCCGGCGATGCTCAGCACGACCTCAAGCCGATGGATCCACTTCGTTGCCGTAACGATAATCGTAAATAACGATATTCGTTATGTCGAGGGGTGGCCGGCGCTGTGTGGCGCGGGGTGTGAAGTGTGGATCATGGGGCGGCGGGGGCCGGAGGGCCCTATGGTTGGTCGGAAATAACCCACTTTTCGAGTTTTTGGCGGGGATATGTCCGACGCTACGCCTTCGATGGTCGCCGACCGGTACCGGCTTGACGAGCTCATCGGCAGCGGTCCGATGGGTGAGGTGTGGCGGGCCTACGACACCCGCGCCGACTGGGTCGTGGCCGTGAAGATCCTGGGCGCGGGGGCGGCCGGCGAGGCCGCCAGGGAGGCGCTGAAGCAGCACGCCCAGGCGGTGGCCAGGGTGATCCACCCCAACGTGGCCATGGTCCTCGACGTGGGCGACCAGGACGGCGCCCCCTTCCTCGTGACCGAGTTCCTCACCGGGACCAGCCTGGGTGAGGACCTGGCGGCCGAGGGGCCCCTGCGGATCGTCGAGGTCTGCGACCTGGTCGGCCAGGCCGCCGCCGGGCTGGACGCCGCCCACCGCGCCGGGGTCTTCCACGGGCAGATCGACTCCGGCAGCTTCCGGCGGGCGGCCAGCGGGGTGCTGAAGGTCGTCGGGTTCGGGCTCCCGGACGAGGAGCCGTCCCAGGCCGAACGCCGCTACCTGGCCCCCGAACGGGCCTCCGGCCGTCCCGCCACGGCCGCCGCCGACCTGTACGCCCTCGGCGCCGTCTGCTACGAACTCCTCTGCGGCCGCCCGCCCGGTTCCACCCCTGACCTGCCGGTAACCGGCATGCGGGCCCTCCCCGGCCAGACCCCCGGAACCACGGGCCCCGGCAGCCCGGCCCCCGGAAGCACGACCCCCGGGACTGCGGGTCCCGAGACTTCGGGCCCTGGAAGCACGGCGCCAGGGAGTGCGGGTCCCGGGGGCGCGGGGCCCGGGAGTGGCGGGCACGGCGTCGTCCCGCCCAGTGCGCTCCGGCCCGAGATCCCCGCCGAGCTGGACCGGCTCGTCCTCGCCATGCTCGCGCCCGACCCCGCCAGGCGTCCCTCCGGCGGCGAGGCCATCCGCCGGGCCCTGGCCGCCATCGCCCGCCCCGGCGCGGCCCCGGGCGCGGCCCCCGCCGCCGGAAACGCCGCCGGAAGCCCTGTCGGCGCCCCGGCCGGCGCGCAGGCGGGATGGCCGGGCGACACCCAGGTGTACGACTTCAACGGCGTCCCGCGCGCCGGCGACACCGCCGTCTACGAGTCCGCCGACCTGGACCCCGCACCTCCGCGCACCGGCAACAAGCTGCTGGTCCAGATGGGGATCGCTGTCGCGGTCATCGCCGTCGTGACCGTCGGCATGGTGATGTGGCTGGGCTCCGGCAAGGAGACCCCGGCGGCCGGGCCGAGCGCGAGCACGTCGCCCACGGCCGTCCTGTCCCCGGCCATCACCTTCACCGCCGGTCCGGCCCCCGAGGAGCCAGACCCCACGCCCACCGACCTCGCCCCCACCGACCTCACCCCGGGCGACATCGCCACCGGCCTGGTCCAGACCGTCGGCCCCAAGACGACCCTGAGCGCCGACCGGCCCCCGGCGGGCGGCTGGGACTACTGGCTGATCAAGTTCGACCAGACGCTGACCTCCCAGGAGAAGATCGGCGACATCGACCCCAAGGTCGCCGAGAAGGCCCACGACAAGCTCAGGAAGGCCGCCAGGAAGCTCCAGGAGGGCCAGTTCAAGCCTGCCCGCAACGAGATCGCCCACGTCTACGAGGACTTGCGCCGCGCCCAGAGCAAGGGCGAGGCCCCCTTGTCAGGCCCGCTCGCCTCGTTCCTGAACGACTTCGCCCTCAACTGACCACCCCCACCCGACCGCCCACACCTGACCGCCCACACCTGACCGCCCACACCTGACCGCCCACACCTGACCGCCCACACCTGACCGCCCACACCTGACCGCCCACACCTGACCGCCCACGCCCGGACGGGCCCTCCGGTCCAGCCTCTCCCGAGCGGGCTCTTGATCGGGTTCTCGGCCGGGGTGGGGGAGGGGCGGGGGCGCGCGTACATTGGCGGGATGACCATCGACTACCCGGCGCGCCGCGCACGCCTGGCCGCGGCGCTGCCGGCGCACGAGGTGCCCGCGCTCCTCGTCACCTCCCCCGTCAACGTCCGCTACCTCACCGGGCTGGTCAGCTCGAACGCGGCCGTCCTGGTCAGGGCCGACGGCTCGGCGCTGCTGGCGACCGACAACCGCTACATCGACATGACCCGCGCCCTGGACGTCACCGCGGTCGAGGCCCCCGACGTGGCCGGCAGGCTCGCCGAGCCGGGCGCGGGCATCGAGGCCGCCGCCATGAGCGTGGCCACCTTCCGCCGCCTGAACGCGGGTCTGAACGCGGGCCTGAACGCGGGCGGAGGCGAGGGCGGGGGCCTGGTGCCGCTCGGCCCGCTGGTCGAGGAACTGCGCGCGGTCAAGGACGAGGCGGAACTGGAGCTCATCCGCACCGCCTGCGCCCTGACCGACCAGGCCTTCGCCGACGTGCTCCCGCTGATCGCGCCGGGCCTCACCGAACGCGCCGTGGCCCGCCTGCTCGACAACCGCATGACCGAGCTGGGCGCCGACAAGCCCGCGTTCGACACGATCGTCGCCGCCGGCGAGAACGGCGCGATCCCGCACCACGCCCCCACCGACCGCGAGCTGCGCGCCGGCGACCTGGTCACCATGGACTTCGGCGCCCGATACCACGGCTACCACGCCGACATGACCAGGACGGTCTGCCTCGGTGAGCCCGCGGACTGGCAGCGCGACCTCTACGACCTGGTCAGACGCGCCCAGCGGGCCGGCCGCCACGCCCTGACCCCGGGAGCCGAGGCCAAGGACGTCGACGCCGCCGCACGCGGCCTGATCGCGGCAGCCGGGCACGGCGACCACTTCCGGCACGGCCTGGGCCACGGCGTCGGCCTGGAGATCCACGAGGACCCGTTCCTGGGCCCCTCCAGGACCGGTAGACTAGAGGATCGAGTTCCGATCACCGTCGAGCCGGGGATCTACCTCCCCGAGCGGGGCGGGGTTCGCATCGAGGACACCCTCGTGACACGTGAGGGCGGTCCGGAACTTTTCACCAAGACGACCAAGGAGCTGCTCGTCCTTTAGAGCGGCCACACGCGGGAGAGAACGAGTGGCGACGACCAACGACCTCAAGAACGGCATGGTGCTGAAGCTCGAGGGCGGTGAGCTCTGGAGCGTTGTCGAGTTCCAGCACGTCAAGCCGGGCAAGGGCGGCGCGTTCGTGCGTACCAAGCTCAAGAACGTGCTCTCCGGCAAGGTCGTCGACAAGACCTTCAACGCCGGCGTGAAGGTCGACGTGGCCAACGTCGACAAGCGCGAGATGCAGTACTCCTACAAGGACGGCGACGACTTCGTGTTCATGGACACCGAGACCTACGACATGGTCAACGTGCCCGCCCGCACCGTCGGCACCGCCGCCAACTACATGCTGGAGAACACCCTCGCCACGATCGCCTTCAACGAGGGCTCCGCGCTCTACGTCGACCTGGCCGCCGCCGTCGAGCTGACGATCTCCAACACCGAGCCCGGCCTGCAGGGCGACCGCTCGACCGGCGGCACCAAGCCCGCCACGCTGGAGACCGGCGCCGAGATCAAGGTGCCGCTGTTCATCACGACCGGCGAGAAGGTCAAGGTCGACACCCGTAGCGGCGAATACCTCGGCCGGGCCTGAGGTGTCTGCACGCGGCAAAGCACGCAGGCGCGCCCTTGACATCCTCTTCGAGGCCGAGCTGCGCTCGGAGGACCCGCTGCGGATCCTCGCCGAGCGCGTGGAGCGGCAGGAGCCGCCGGTCAACGAGTACACCTCGACCATCGTCGAGGGCGTCGCCCGCCACCACGCCCGCATCGACGAGCTGATCACCACCTACTCCGAGGGCTGGACGCTCGACCGCATGCCCGCGGTCGACCGCAACCTGCTGCGCGGTGGCACGTACGAGCTGCTGTGGATGCCCGACGTGCCGGAGGGCGTGGTCATCAGCGAGTGGGTGCACCTGGCGGGTGAGCTGTCGACCGACGAGTCGCCGCAGTTCATCAACGGGCTGCTGGCCCGGTTCAAGCAACTCAAGCCAAGCCTCACCCTTTAGACAAAGGCCGCGAAGGCCGTTTTGAGGTACGTTCCACTCACACGCGGCCCGTACGGCTCGCGAGAGACGAGGGAAGGCGCGCCGTCGTGGGGTCGGACCGCCTTCCGGGCGAGGCCCCCGGCCTGTCCGCGGGCCCCGAGCCGGTCCGGGGAAGTGGCGCGTCACCAGCCGCGACGCGCCCTTTTCCGGCCCCCGTCCGCCCGTGGCAGCATCAGGTCCATGGTGACCGAAGACGAGGCGCGCGCCCTGGCCCTGGCGCTCCCCGAGACCGCCGAGAAGCCCATGTACGGCACGCCCGCCTTCTACGTGCGCGGCCGGTGGTTCGCGCGGATCACGGAGGAGGGCGGCGTGCTCGTCGCGCCCGTGGGCGGCGAGGAGCTCAAGCACGAGCTGATCGCCGCCGCCCCCGGCACGTTCTTCACCACGTCCCACTACGACGGGCACGCCGCGGTGCTGGTGCGCCTGGCGGCCGTGGCGGCCGGCGAGCTGGCCGAGCTGCTGACCGACGCCTGGCGGCTGAGGGCGCCCAAGAGGGTGGCGGCGGCGTTCGACGGTCAGGTCCGGCCTGCGGGCGACGGCGCGTACGGCGTAGGCTGGGCCCGTCCGCACAGGGCGAGGGCCGCCCGCGGAGGAGAGAGAGGCGAGCCGACGTTGCGAGCAGAAGGCGTCACCACGAAGACCCCGGCGGTGCGCACCGCCGTCGTCTGGGGCGCGTTGCGCTCGGTGCTGGCCGAGCGGGCCCAGGCCGTCGGCCGTGACGCGCTCGACATCGTCGACGCCGGCGGGGGCACCGGAGGGTTCGCCGTGCCGCTGGCCGAGCTGGGCCACACCGTCACCGTCGTCGACCCCAGCCCCGACTCGCTGGCCGCGCTGGAGCGCCGGGCCAAGGAGAAGGGCGTGGGCGTGCGCGGCCTGCAGGGCGACACCGCCGACCTCGGCGACCTGCTCGACCGCGACAGCGCCGACCTGGTCCTGTGCCACAGCGTCCTGGAGTACGTCGACGACCCGACCGCCGCGCTGGCCGCCGTGGCCGGGCTGCTGCGTCCGGGCGGCGCCGTCAGCGTCCTGGCCGCCAACCCCGTCGCCAGCGCGATCCACCGGGCGCTGGCCGGGCAGTTCGACGAGGCGAGGGCCGTCCTGGCCGACCCGCGCGGCACGTGGGGCGACCGCGACCCCACGCCCAGGCGCTTCACCGCCGAGACCCTGTCGCAGCTGCTGACCGCCACGGGCTTCACCGTCGGCGCGGTCCACGGGGTGCGGGTCTTCGCCGACCTGGTGCCCAGCAGGCTCGTCGACGGCGAGCCCGGCGCGGCCGACGCGCTCGTGGCTCTGGAGCAGGCCGCCGCCGTCCACCCCGTGCTGCGGGACGTCGCCACGCAGGTGCACGTCCTCGGCCGCCGCCCCTAGTCTGGAACGTCTGTTCGGATAGAATCGACGGCGTGTCCCGCAAGCAGATCACAGGCATCGGCCCCGCGCCGCGGACCGGGGCCGATGACAGCGGCTGCCCGATTCTCCATGTCGACATGGACGCCTTCTTCGCCAGCGTCGAGCTGCTCGACCGGCCGGAGCTGCGGGGCCGCCCGGTGATCGTCGGCTCGCCGGCCGGGCGCGGCGTTGTGCTCAGCGCCACCTACGAGGCCAGGGCCGTCGGCGTCCACTCGGCGATGCCGATGAGCCGGGCGCGCCGGCTGTGCCCGCAGGCCACGATCATCCCGCCCAGCCACGGCAAGTACTCCGAGGTCTCCCGGGGCGTCATGGAGATCTTCCACTCGATCACCCCGCTGGTCGAGCCGATCGCCTCCGACGAGGCGTTCCTCGACGTCGGCGGCGCCCGGCGGCGGCTCGGCCCGCCCGCGGCGATCGCCGCCATGATCAGGGAACAGGTCCTCGACCGCTACGGCATCACCTGCTCGGTGGGGGTGGCCGGCAGCAAATTCGTGGCAAAGCTGGCCTCCAAGCAGTGCAAGCCCGACGGGTTGCTGGTGGTGCCCGAGGGCGAGGTGGTCGACTTCCTCCATCCGCTGCCGGTCTCGGCGCTGTGGGGCGTGGGGGAGCGCACCGAGCAGTCCCTCGTACGGCTCGGCATCCGCACGGTCGGCGACCTGGCCAGGGTGCCCCTGAACACGCTCCAGCGCGAGCTCGGGCAGGCCGTCGGCGGCCACCTGGCGACGCTGGCCTGGGGGCGCGACGAGCGTCCGGTGACCGCGCACGTGCCCGACAAGAGCATCGGCAACGAGGAGACCTTCGCGGCCGACGTCGACGACCCCGAGGTGATCCGGCGCGAGCTGTTGCGCCTGGCCGAGCGCGTGGCGGCCCGCATGCGTAAGGGCGGACACGTGGGCAGAACTGTAAGTGTGAAGCTGCGCCGGGCCGATTTCACCACGATCACCAGGTCGCGCACCCTGCGGGAGCCGACCGACGTGGCCCAGGTGATCTACGCCACCGCCTGCGAGCTGTTCGAGGCCGCCGGTCTCCAGCGCGTGCGCCTGCGCCTGGTCGGGGTCCGGATGGAGAACCTCCGCCCGGCCGGCGAGGCCACCCACCAACTCGGTCTGGGCGAGCGCGAGACCGGCTGGCGCGAGGCCGAACAGGCGATGGACAAGGCGATCCGGAGATTTGGGCCCGATGCGGTGCTCCCGGCGTCGCTGGTACGTGGCAAGCTTGATGAAATAGAGACATGACGCCCATGTCCTACTCGATCGGTCAGTCGGGTAGGAGAAGGATGTCGCGATTTTGGGGAGAGGGGTGAGAGATGGTCCACAATGGAGCCATGACGTCACCTCCGGTTTGGTCTGCGTTGGACGTTTGCTTTCGCCTACGTCTACAGCCTCGTATTCTGGGGATAACCGACCGCGAGGTTCGGACACCCCGTGTCGTCCGTTGCCGTCTTCCCCGTCCTGGGGCTGTCCTTGGGAGGCGCCGTGCCGCTCTCTGAGCACGAGCAGCGCTTGCTCGACCAGATCGAGCAGGCCCTCTACGCCGAGGACCCGAAGTGGGCCAACACCGTACGGATCAGTGACCCGCGCAGCCATTACAAGCGTCGCCTGATCAAAGCCTCCATCGGCTTTGCCCTCGGCGTCGTCATCATGATGGTCGGCGTGGTCATGAGTCAGATCCCGCTCGGCGTCGGCGGTTTCGTGGTCATGCTCGCCGCGTGTCTGTGGGGTCTGTCCAGCTGGAAGCGCATGAACGGATTCGGCGACTCCCCGCCGGCTCCGGGCGCGGGCGCCCCGGGCAGGCAGCCCCGGCGCGCCAACCGGGGCACCTTCATGGAGCGCATGGAGGAGCGCTGGCGCCGTCGTCACGACGAGCGCTGATCGCCTCCGCGAACTTCCGGGCACAGACGAACGCGCGGCCGTTCCCCTTCCGGGGAGCGACCGCACGTCCGGTCCTGGGCGAGCGGCTCAGGCGCCCTTCGACGCCGCCGTCCGCCGCAGCCTGATGTTCTCCAGCAGGTCGAACCCGTCGAGCAGGCGCTCGCCCAGCGCCCGCAGCCGCCGCAGCGTCGAGGGCGGCAGCAGCACCGCCCGGATCCGCCGTCCCCGCGACACCGTCGCCGCCAGGGCCTGCCGCACCTTGCGCAGGTCCTTTCTCATGGGCCCGATCGTGCCCGGGTCCCTGGCGAACAGCACCCGCTCGACCGTCGTCGCGATGGCCGTCATGGCCGCCGTCGAGTCGGCGTCGAACTCGTACTGCTCGCTCAGCCGCCTGGCCAGCGCCCTCGGGGTCTCGCTGACGCCGCGGGCCATGCCGTAGTCGTGGAGCACGTCGTCCAGTTCGGCCCACACGGCCGCGATCGACGGGTGGTGAGCGGTCGCGATCCGGGCCGTCAGATCGTCGGCCGGTCGCGAGACCTTCCAGCCCAGCGCGCGCACCCGCCGGTTCCTGGTGAGCAGCCGCAGCGCCGCCGGGACGAGCAGGAGCAGCAGCAGCGCGCCCGCGCCGATGCCGATCTTGCCGATCAGCGGCATCGAGTCGTCCGGCGGCAGGCCGCCCGTCGCGATCAGGCCCTCACGGTCGAGCTCGCGCGGGTTGCGCCGGGTGGAGGGGTTGATCGGGTCGTCGGCGCCGGAGTCGGTCGCCCCGCTGGTCGGCGAGGTGGACGGCGTCGTCGAGGGCGCCGGCGGGACCGTGTAGTCCGGCACCCGCGCGCTGCCCTGCCCCAGCGACCCGGACGGCGTCGGCTCGAACGGCAGCCAGCCCACACCCTCGAAGTACAGCTCGGGCCAGGAGTGGGAGTCAGCCGTCGTGACCGTCCAGTTGTCGCCGGCCTTCGTGCCGCCGGTGTAGCCGATCGCCACCCGCGACGGGATGCCGACGATCCTGGCCAGCACCGCCATCGAGGCCGCGAACTGCTCGCAGTAGCCCGTACGGTCGCGCAGCAGGAAGTCCTGGAGCGCGGAGTTGCCGTGCCCCTGCGTCCTGAGGTCGTAGCGGAAGTCGCCGTCCTTGGTGAAGAACTGCTGGAGCTTCACCGCGGCCTCGTAGCTGGAGTTGGTCTGCGCGGTCAGCGAACGCGCCAGCCGGACGATCTCCGGCGGCAGGTTGTCCGGCAGCTTCAGGTACCGCCGGTCCACGCTCGGCTGGACGCCCTCCAGCGACTCCAGCAGCTCGGGCGTGGCGGCCGGCTCGCCGGTGGCGACCTCGTACTCCAGCCCGGCGGCCTCGTCGGGGATGGAGAAGACCATCAGCGTGGCGACGTCGGCGCGCCAGTCGCCGTCCACCCGGATCTGCCGCGGCGGGTACGGAAGCGGCAGGAACTGCAGCTTCTCGATCTCGTCGCTCATCCGGATCCTGGTCACCACGTTGGTGACCTTCGTGCTCGCGCTCAGCCCGGGAGGCGGCGGCAGCGGGCCGTTCTCCGTCCTGTTGTCCGGCGAGCCCTCCGGCTTGGTCATGCCGAACTGCTGGCCGTCGAAGGTGTCCAGCGCGTAGATCCGCAGATACCTGGGCTTGTCGTCGTTGTTGTTGTACGTGAGCACCACGCGCCGCTCGGGCAGTTCGAGCTGGCCCCTCAGGCTGGCGATCGGGTTCGCGATGCTGATCGAGTTGCCCTTGCCGCCCCCGCGTCCGCCCACGCCGAACTGGAAGAAGGAGACCGGCTCCATCACCGGCAGCGCGGCGGGCAGCAGGATGGCCAGCGCGATGGCGGCGAACCCGATGCGCTTGCCCGACAACCTCAGGCCGCTCGTGTCGGCCCTGGCGCCGTCGTTGTCCGGGCGCGGCCCGGTCGCCACCCGGGTCCGGCGGACGAGCACCGCCCGGCCCCAGTGCCCCACCCGCTCGCGGCCGTCGGCGATCAGCAGGCTGACGAAGCCGAGCGCGGCGATGATGAAGGCGGGCCAGCTGATCGGCTCGGCCAGGATCGTCGCCGGGACGGTGGCCAGCGCCAGCAGCGGCAGCCCGGCCAGCGCCGCCCGCCGCAGCCGCGCGGCGAGCAGGTCCACGGCGACGGCGATGACGCCCACGCCGCCCGCGGTCAGCAGCGTGATGCCGTCCGTGGGCGGTACGGGAGCGGCGTAGCGCTGGATGTCGGCCCAGCCGACGCCGAGCAGCCTGCCCAGCTCCCACACCGACTCCTTGGTCGGGACCACCAGCGCCCACGCCTTGCCGGAGGCGAAGACCACGGTCAGGAAGATCCACAGCGCGGCCAGCCCCACCAGCGGCGCGGCCCAGGCGGGCAGCGACAGGCGGGAGCTGAACAGCCCGGCGGCCGTCACGGCCAGCACCGCGCCGAGGGACGTCCAGAACCAGGCGCCGCCCTGGAAGAGCGGATAGAGCAGGATCGCCGCGGCGAACGCGGCCACGCCCGAGGCGCCCGTCAGCCTCATGCCGCACCTCCCGTGGGGTTGAGCGCGTACCTGCCACGGTTGGCGGCGTCCGGCCAGACCGAGGCGATGGAGGTGCCGGCGGGCAGGCGGACGATCCGCCAGCCGTAACCGGCCAGTACGCCCTGCACGGCGTCGAAGCTCTCGTGCGAGCCCCGGCCGGCGCCCTCCCAGGTGCCGGCGTCCAGCAGGACCGCGACGCCGGTGACGCCGCTGTGCCGTAACCGGGCCAGTTCCCTGGCCTCCTCGGGGTCGAGCGCGCCGAGCACGGCCACGATCAGGCCGTCGCCGCCGCCCTGGCGCAGGGCCGAGACGCCCATCTCCAGCGAGCGGGCCGAGCTGTGCCGCACCACGGCGAGCGTGTCGAGCAGCGAGTGGCTGAGCCCCTGGTCCGTCAGGTGCTCGGCGCCCTGGTCGGTGACCAGCCGCAGGCCCAGCCCCTCGTGGGCGAGGTGCACGCCGATCGAGGCCGCGGCCGAGACCGCCACCTCGAAGGAGGAACGCGGGCCCTCGCCGCGGTGGGCGTGCCTGCGGGTGTCGAGCAGGAGCGCGCCGCGGCTCTGCCACTGCTGCTCCTCGCGGCGCACCATCAGCTCGCCGTACCGGGCGGTCGAGCGCCAGTGCACCCGGCGCAGGTCGTCGCCCTGCCGGTACTCGCGCGGCGCCACGTCGTCGTCGCCCGCGGCGGCCACGCTCCGGGTACGGCTGTCGCCACCGCCCGTCCACTCGCCCGACAGCCGTACGTGCGGCAACGCCACCACCTGCGGCGTCACCACGAGCGTGTCACTGATCGTGAACGCCCGGGTCAGCTCCACCAGCCCGAACGGGTCGGCGATGCGCACCGACAGCGGCCCGATCGTGTACCTGCCGCGCAGGTCGGACCGGACCCGGTAGTCGATCTCGCGCACGCCCTTGGACTCGACCCGGTCGAGCACGAACCGCGGCCGCACGCCCAGCGCGTACGGCACGGTGTCCTCGATCAGCAGCAGCCCGGTCGGCAGCCTGGTCACGTTCTCCAGGCGCAACGTCACCGTGGCCTCCCCGCCCACCTCCGCCCGGGGCGGGTCCAGCCTCCGCGCGCAGCTCAGCCGGTACCTGGTACGTGCCACCACCAGCGCGGCCAGCAGCGGCAGCGCGGTGACCAGCACGCCGATCCTGAACAGGTCGTTCTCGCCCAGGAGCAGGGCCATCAGCAGCGCCGCGATCCCCGAGGCCAGGAACGACCTGCCGCGGGAGGTCAGCGCCCGCAGTCCGGCCCTCACGACGCTCGCGTCTCCGGCACCGGCACACGCCTGACGAGGTCGGTCACCACCTGCTCGGGCAGGCGGCGCTGGCCCTGGGCCTCGACGCTGGGCAGCAGCCGGTGCGCCAGCACGGGCACCGCCAGGTCCTGGAGGTCGTCGGGGATGACGTAGTCGCGCCCGGCCAGCGCCGCGTGCGCCCTGGCCGCGCGGACGAGCTGCAGCGTGGACCGGGGCGAGGCGCCCAGCCGCAGGTCGGGGGAGTGGCGGGTGGCCACGACGAGGTCGATGGCGTACTTCTTGACCGGCTGCGAGACGTACACGCCGCGCACGGCCTCGATCAGGGCGCGCACCTCGGCGGTCGTGGCGACCGGCTCCAGCTTGTCCAGCGGCGAGGTGCTGCCGTGCACGTCGAGCATCTCCAGCTCGGCCGTCGGCTCCGGGTAGCCCATGGCGACCCTGGCGGTGAACCGGTCGCGCTGGGCCTCGGGGAGGGGATAGGTGCCCTCCATCTCGATGGGGTTCTGGGTGGCGATCACCATGAAGGGGGCGTCAAGGGGGTACGTCACGCCGTCCACCGTGACCTGGTGCTCCTCCATGCACTCCAGCAACGCCGACTGGGTCTTGGGCGAGGCGCGGTTGATCTCGTCGCCCACGACGATGTTGGCGAACACCGGGCCGGGCTTGAACTCGAACTCACGCGTCTGCTGGTTGTAGGCGCTGACGCCGGTGATGTCACTGGGCAACAGGTCGGGCGTGAACTGCACGCGGCGCACCGGGCAGTCGATGGACCGCGCCAGCGCCTTGGCGAGCATCGTCTTGCCGACGCCCGGCACGTCCTCGATCAAAAGGTGGCCTTCGGCGAGCAGGACGGTCAGCGTGAGGCGGACGGCGTCGCTCTTTCCCTCGATCACCGACTCGATGGCCTGCCGGATGCGGTGGGCGGTGGAGACCAGCTCGTCGAGCTGGGGAGGGACGTCATGGGTTAGTGCCACCAGGCCTCCATAGTGCGACGGCTGTCCCGCACTGTGCCATTACGGGAGCCATGCCATTCCTTTTCCATTGTCTGTACGACCCTACGACGCTGTGGGTTCTTCAGCGACATTTGTGGATATTCCAGGAGACCTCGCTGATGTTCCTGTTCTTGTCGCATAGCAGTGCGAATCCCGTGACACTGTCCCCCTCGGCCGCCCCACTTTCCTCCACCCGGCCTTCGCGTCCGCTCGCGAGCCCCTATACCGCCGGACTTCGCAACCCTCGACACGCCCATGAGGGTTGCGCCGCCCCCCTGGCGCCCCCCACCCCGCTCCACCGCTCTGACCTGCGGTAACGCAACGGAAACGAATGGCGAAGACGGTTCAGATCAGTTGACGGTGGGGAGAAGTGGAGTATGGTGGTGCGCAGTGGAGGGCCCGGTGCGCCAGCGCTGAGCGCTTCGCTGAGGCACGGGAGGTGGCGCCGATGTTCCTCGGCACCCACCAACCGCGTCTTGACGACAAGGGACGGCTGTTCCTGCCGGCTAAGTACCGTGAGGAGCTGGCGGAGGGTCTTGTGATCACCAAAGGCCAGGAGCGATGCCTCTACGTCTTTCCAGTAGAGGAGTTCCAGCGCATTACCGAGGCTCTCAGCACCGCCCCGGTCACCGCCAAGGCGGTGCGTGACTACAGCCGCGTCTTCTTCGCCAGCGCGTCCGACGAGAAACCAGACAAGCAGGGACGCATCACGATCCCGCAGAGCCTGCGTCAATACGCCGGCCTCGACCGTGACTGCGTCGTCATCGGGGCCAACACCCGCCTGGAGATCTGGGACTCGCAGGCTTGGGACACCTATCTCAACGCGCAGGAGCAGGCGTTCGCCGATCTGTCGGAGGAGGTGCTGCCAGGGATCTTGTAGTGACCACGGTCGATCCGTCGGTGAGGTCGTTCGGCGAGGTCTCCACCCGCAACCACTGTCCGTCAACTGATGCACCTTCCCCGGTGTCAGAGGACGGACTCCACGAAGAGGGTGCGGATGGGGACCTGGCCGGACGGCGCCGGGTGGGGACCCAGGAATGACTGACGATTGACCGAATACGCGTCATCCGCGAGCAGGACGCGAGAGGGGGGTTGGAGATGGACGACAACGTAGGCACGAGCGGTCACGTTCCGGTGATGCTCGACCGCGTGCTGGAACTGCTGGGCCCGGCGCTGGCGGGGCCGGAGCCGGTCGTCGTCGACGCCAACCTCGGGCTGGGCGGCCACTCCGAGGCCCTGCTCGCCACCTTCCCCAAGCTGCACCTCATCGGGATCGACCGCGACCCGTTCGCGATCGACTTCTCCACCCGCAGGCTCGCCCCCTACGCCGGGCGCACCACGCTGGTCCACGCCTCCTCCGGCGACCTGGCGCAGATCGTCGCCGACGCCGGGCGTCCCGCCCTCGACGGCGTGCTGTTCGACCTCGGGGTCTCCTCGCCGCAGCTCGACGAGGCCGAGCGCGGCTTCGCCTACTCCTACGACGCCCCGCTCGACATGCGCATGGACACCGAGCAGGAGCTGACGGCCGAGCGCGTGGTCAACACCTATCCGGGCGCTGACCTGGTACGAATCCTGCGCGACTACGGCGAGGAACGTTTCGCGCCAAGGGTCGCGGGGCTTATCGTCAAGGAACGCGCCAAGGAGCCCATCACCTCCACCAAAAGACTCGCCGACATCGTGCGCGACGCGATCCCCGCGGCGACCAGGCGCACCGGCGGCAACCCCGCCAAGAGGACTTTCCAGGCGCTGCGCATCGAGGTCAACGCGGAGCTGTCCGCCCTGGAGGCGGCGCTGCCCGCGGCACTCGACGCGCTGGTGCTGGGTGGGCGGGTCGTCGTGCTCTCCTACCACTCCCTTGAGGACCGGCTCACCAAGCAGGCCCTCACGGCGCGAACCAAGGACACCAGCCCGCCGGGGCTGCCTGTCCCGCTACCGGCACACCAGCCGAGGTTCCGCCTGCTGACGAGGGGAGCCGAGCTCCCCAGCGATGAAGAGCTCGCCCGCAATCCGCGGGCGGCCTCGGCCCGGCTACGGGCGGCAGAGAGGATCCGCGTTGACGATTGAGCAGGAGACCGGCCGGGTCACGCCCGTCCGCCGTGCCGTGCCCAAGCCGGGCACGCGCAGGCCGGGCGCCTCGCACCAGACCAAGCCGCGGCCGCGTCCTGACACCGACGTCCGGCGGCCGGCCGCCGCGCGCCCCGGCGAGCCCGCCGCGTCCGCGCGCCGTCCCGCCGCGCGGCGACCCTCGACCAAGCGGCAGCGGGCGCCGTTCGTGCTGCTCGTCGTCGGGTTGATGTGCGGTGGGCTGGTGAGCCTGCTGCTGCTCAACATCATGCTCAACCGCGACGCCATCACCGACGCCAAGCTGCGCGAGGAGATCGCGGCCGCCCAGCAGGAGAAGGAAGCGCTCCGGCTGGAGTACGAGCGCAAGATGCAGCCCCAGAACCTCGCGGACCGCGCCGAGGCGCAGGGCTACCACCTGGACAAGAACCTGCGGCCCTGGGACAAGGGCGAGCCGAGTGTCCCGGCGGTCCCGGAGCGGTGAGGGATTCAGGCGGCAGGGGACAGGGTCCCGGCCGCGGCGCAGGCGGCGCCGGCTCTCCTGGAGGGCCCGGCGCCGCTCGTCGTACGCCGGGTGGTCCGGGACGGGCAGGGCGAGGAGGCTCTGCCCGTTCCGAGGGGGCGGGCCGCCCGCCGTCGCCGGACGACCCGCCGCGCAAGCGACCTCCGGACCCGTTCGACCTGCCGTTCGACGACGACCTGAGGGGGCGCCGGCCCCAGGACCCCGGCGACGACGCGCGAGACAGCGCCCGCCGCGACTCCGCGGGCGGCTCCCGCGGCCGGCAGCACCGCGACGACGGCGACCGCGCGCGGCCCCGCGACGACGACGAGGGCACACGCTCGCGCCGCGACCCGGGCGACGGCCCCCGCCGCCGACCCCGCGACGACTCCGGCGGCTCCCGTGGCCGCGCCGCCTCCCAGGGGCGCGACGACGACCGCCCGCGCGGGCGCACCCCCCAGAGCCGCGACGACGACCGCCGGCGTGGCCGCGCTCCCCAGGGGCGCGAGGAGAACGACCGGGCGCGCGGACGCGCGTCCCAGGAACGGGACGAGGGCGCCAGGGGCAGGACGCCGCAGGAACGGCCGCGCAGGCGTGGCGACGGCCCCGGCCCCGACCAGGCCCGCGGCTCCAGAGCGGACCAGCCACGCGGCTCCCGGTCCGATCAGTCAGGCGGCTCCCGGCCGGAGCAGTCGCGCGGCTCCAGGCCCGGCCGGACGCGCGGTTCCGCGTCCGGCCAGCCCCGCACGTCCGGGCTGGACCAGGCGCGGGGGCGTGAGCACGGCGTGCTGCGCCGGGGCGCGGACGTGCCGCCCCCCAGGGGCCCGCGCCGCCCGCCCACCCCGCCGCGCCCGCCGAGACCCCCGCTGATCCTGCGCCTGGGCAGCCCGCGCAGGCGCATCAACATCGGCCTCATCGGCATGACGTTCGTCCTGTCGATCTTCGCCGGGCGGCTGATCCAGATGCAGGGCCTCGACTCCAAGGTCTACGAGGCCGCCGCGGTCGGCCAGCGCCAGCACGTCGAGGAGATCCCCGCCAAGCGCGGCGCGATCACCGACGTCAACGGCAACGCGCTGGCCCGTACGTCGGAGGCCCGGGAGGTGTCCATCGACCCCTCCAAGGTCCCGGCGGACGTCCGCGCCAACGTGGCCACGATCCTGGCCAGGCAGCTCGGCAAGACCGTGGAGGAGATGACCGCCAAGCTGTCCAGGACCGAGAGCCGCTACCAGCTCCTGGCCAGAGACGTCGACCCGGTCGTGGCCACGCGCCTGCTCCAGGCCCGCGTGCCCGCCCTCAGCACGAAGAAGACCTACCGCCGCGACTACCCGGCCGGCGACCTGGCCGGCAGCCTCATCGGCTTCGTCGGCGACGAGGGCAACGGCCTGGGCGGCATGGAACAGGCCAAGAACCGCATCCTGGCCGGCCGCGACGGCAAGCAGCGCGTCGAGACGGGCCGCGACGGCCTGCGCATCCCCATGACCAGCAGTGAGCGCACCGCGCCCGTCAACGGCCAGGACGTACGGCTGACCATCGACCGCGACATCCAGTGGGCCGCCCAGAAGTCGGTCGCCGACCAGGTGCGCGAGTCGGGCGCCAGCAGCGGCGCGGTCATCGTCATGGACGTGCGCACCGCCCAGATCGTCGCCATGGCCAACGCGCCCGAGCTCGACCTGGGCAACTGGCGCAGGGCCCCCGCGTCCTCCTACGTCAACAAGGCCGCCGCCGACGTGTTCGAGCCCGGCAGCACCAACAAGGTGATCACCGCCGCCGCCGCGCTGGAGGCCAAGGAGGTCACCCCCGACACGGTGTTCCAGGTGCCCGACAACATCAAGTGCGCCGACCGGGTGCTGCGTGACGCCCACCCCCACAAGCCCGAGGCGATGACGTTCCGGCAGGCCATGGCCCAGTCCAGCAACGTGGCCACGATCATGGCCGCCCGCAAGGTCGGCAGCGAGCGCCTGTACACGATGCTCAGGGCGTTCGGGTTCGGCACGACCCCGGCGGGCGGCGTGCCGAACGCCGAGGCGGGCCTGCTGCCCAACTACAAGAACTGGTCGGGCAGCCAGAGCTGCACGGTCGCCTACGGCCAGGGCGTGTCGGTGACCGCCCTGCAGACGGCCAGCGTCTACCAGACCATCGCCAACGGCGGCGTACGCGTCGATCCGCAGATCGTGGCCGGCACCACCGACGCGACCGGCAGGTTCGTCCCGGCTCCCGCGGGCAGGCAGACCAGAGTGGTGAGCGAGACGACCGCCAAGGAGATCACGACCATGCTGGAGACCGCGGTGAGCGCCGAGGGCACCGGCGCGCTGGCCGCCATCCCCGGTTACCGGGTGGCGGGCAAGACCGGCACGGCCGACCGCTACGACGCCGAGCTGGGCCGCTACGACGGCTACACGGCCTCCTTCGTCGGGTTCGCGCCCGCGGACGCGCCCCGGCTGGTGGTGCTCTCGGTGCTCCAGAACCCCAAGAACGGCCATTTCGGCGGCCAGCTCGCGGCCCCCGTGTTCAAGGATGTGATGACGTTCGCCATCAAGAGCAGGAAGATTCCTCCCACAGGCTCGGACGTGCCCCCGGTGCGTACACGCGCGGGACAGTGAGCAGGGAAGGTACGCTCTCGCCGTGCGTCCCCCGTCGTCTATGCGTCCCAAGACCAGCCCGCCCCGTCCGCTGACCGGGCTCGCGACCATGCTCGACGCCGATTCCGGCACGTCGAGGTCGCCTCACGCCGCCCTGACCGGCGTCACCATCGATTCCCGTGCCGTGCAGCGCGGCGATCTCTACGTGGCGCTGCCGGGCAACCGCGTGCACGGCGCGACCTTCGCCGCCGAGGCGATGGCGCGCGGAGCCGTGGCCGTCCTCACCGATCCGGCCGGGCGGGAGGCGTCCGTGGCCACCGGCCTGCCGGTGCTGATCGTGCCCGATCCGCGCGCGCTGCTCGGGCAGGTCTCCTCCTGGGTCTACGGCCAGCCGGCCCACGACGTCCAGGTGATCGGGGTGACCGGCACCAGCGGCAAGTCCACCACCACGTTCATGCTGGAGGCCGGGCTGAAGGCGGCGGGCCACACGACGGGCCTGGTCGGCGGCGTCGAGATCCACGCCGGAGACATCGGCTTCGAGCCCACCCTGACCACGCCCGAGGCCCCGCAGCTGCACGCGCTGTTCGCGCTGATGCGCGAGCAGGGGGTCACCGCGGCCACCATGGAGGTCTCCAGCCACGCGCTGGCGCTCGGCCGGGTCGACGGCGTCTTCTACGACGTCGCGCTGTTCACCAACCTCTCCCAGGACCACCTCGACTTCCACAAGGACTTCGAGGACTACTTCGCCACCAAGGTCAGGCTGTTCCAGCCCGAGCTGAGCCGCGTCGGCGTGACCAACATCGACGACCCGCACGGCCGGGAGCTGCTGCACCGGGCCAAGGTGCCGATGACCACGTTCTCGGCGCTCGGCGACCCGGAGGCGGAGTGGCGGGCGCTGGAGGTCAGGCTCGGCGCCGACGGCAGCGCGTTCCGGGTGGCCGGCCCCGGCGGGGTCGAGGCCGACGCGCAGATCTCGCTGCCGGGGCCCTTCAACGTCGCCAACGCGCTCGGCGCGATCGTCTGCCTGGTGGAGTCGGGGGTGCCGCTCCAGACCGCCGTGCACGGCGTGGGGACCCTCACGGGGGTGCCCGGGCGCATGCAGCGCATCACCTCCGCCGAGGAGGAGTTCCAGGCGCTCGTCGACTACTCCCACAAGCCGGGCGCCGTGGAGTCGGTGCTGCGCTCGCTGCGGGAGGTGACCGCGGGCACGCTGACGATCGTCCTCGGCTGCGGCGGCGACCGCGACACCGGCAAACGCCCGCTCATGGGCGAGATCGCCGCCCGGCTGGCCGATGTGGCCATTTTCACCAACGACAACCCACGCTCGGAGGATCCGCTCGCCATCCTGGCCGCGATGATGGAGGGAGCGCTCGGCGTTCCGTCCCGCGACCGCGCTCATGTGATCATTGAGCCCGACCGCGCGGCCGCGATCGACCTGGCCGTCGGCCGGGCCGGCCGCGGCGACGTGATCGTCGTGGCGGGCAAGGGTCACGAGCAGGGCCAGTACGTCTCAGGCGAAGTGATCCCGTTCGACGACCGCGAAGTGGTCGCCGAAGCGATCGACGCACGCAAGGAAAGCAGGAAGCACCGATGATCCCGTTGCCTCTGGCCAGGATCGCCGAGATAACCTCGGGCGCCCTGTCGGGCATGGCAGACCCCCGCGCCGTGGTGCGCGGGCCCGTAGTGATCGACTCACGCGCGGTGGAACCGGGATCGCTGTTCGTCGCCCTCGCCGGGGAGCGGGTCGACGGCCATGACTACGCCGCGCAGGCGATCCGGGCCGGAGCGGTGGCCGTCCTGGCCTCCAGGCCGGTCGACGCGCCGGCGGTGATCGTCCCCGACGCCGCGGCCGCGCTGGCCGAGCTGGCCGCCGCGCAGACCGCGGCGCTGCCCCAGGCCACCGTGATCGGCGTGACCGGCTCGGCCGGCAAGACCAGCACCAAGGACCTGCTGGCCAGGCTGGCCGGCCGGATGGGGCCGACCATCGCGCCGGTGGGCAGCTTCAACAACGAGCTCGGCCATCCGCTGACCGTGCTGCGCGCCGACGTCGACACCCGGTTCATGGTGCTCGAACTGGCCGCCCGCAACATCGGCCACATCAAGGACCTCACCCGCATCGCGCCGCCCAGGATCGGCGTGGTGCTCAACGTCGGCACCGCGCACCTCGGCGTGTTCGGCGGCAAGGAGGCCATCGCCAAGGCCAAGGGCGAGCTGGTGGAGGCGCTGCCGCGCACCGGCGTGGCGGTGCTCAACGCCGACGACCCGCTGGTGGCGGAGATGGCCTCGCGCACCGAGGCGCGGGTGACGTACTTCGGGCGCGGCGAGGGCGCGGCCATCCGGGCCGAGGAGGAGACGGTCGACGCGCGCGGGCGGGCGTCGTTCCTGTTGCGCACGCCGTCCGGGGCCGCGCCGGTCACGCTCCAGCTCTACGGCGCGCACGCCGTGGAGAACGCCCTGGCCGCCGCCGCCGCGGCCTACGAGCTGGGCCTGCCGGTCGCCACGATCGCCGAGGAACTGTCGGAGGCCACGCCGCGCAGCCGCTGGCGGATGGAGGTCACCGACCGCCCCGACGGCGTCACGGTGGTCAACGACGCCTACAACGCCAACCCCGACTCGATGCGGGCCGCGTTCGACATGTTCGGCGTGATGGGACGCGAGCGGCGGCGGTACGCGGTCATCGCGGCCCTGCGCGAGCTGGGCGACGAGAGCGCGGCGCTCAACGCCGAGCTGGGGCGGCTGGCGGGCGGTTCGGGCCTGACGGGCCTGGTCGTCGTCGGGCCGGACGCGGGCCCGGTGCTGGAGGGCGCGAACGAGGCGGTGTCGGCCGCCGCGGGACCGCCGGGTGGCGGAGGGCCATATGCTCCCCAGATGACCCGGATCGTACACGTCCCTGACGCCGAGGCAGCGGCGGCCGCACTGGCCGGCCTGCTGCGCCCCGGCGACGCGGTGCTCGTCAAGGGCCCCCGCGCGATGGGCCTGGAACGCACGGCGGAGCTCCTTCTCGGAGGTGCCGCTCAGTGATCAACATCGTCATCGCCGGCGCGGTGGGCCTGGTCCTGTCGATGCTGGGGACCCCCTTGGCGATCAGGCTGTTCTCCCGGCGCGGCTACGGCCAGGAGATCCGCGAGGAGGGCGTGCAGGCCCACCTCGGCAAGCGGGGCACCCCCACCATGGGCGGCATCGTCTTCGTGCTGGCCGCGCTGCTGGCCTACGGCGGTTCCCATCTGGCCACGCTCACGCCGCCGACGGTGTCGGGCATGCTCGTGCTGTTCCTGATGACCGGCCTCGGCGCGGTCGGGTTCCTCGACGACTTCATCAAGATCTACAAGCAGCGCAGCCTGGGCCTGCGCAGCGGCGCCAAGGCCCTCGGCCAGCTCGTCGTCGGCGCCGTGTTCGCCGTGCTGATCACCCGCCAGCCCAACGTCTACGGCATCACCCCCGCCGAGACCCGGCTGTCGTTCCTGCGCGACATCGGCCCCTCGATCGGCATCGTCGGCTTCACCATCTGGGTGCTGTTCATGATCGTCGGATTCTCCAACGCCGTGAACCTCACCGACGGCCTCGACGGCCTGGCCAGCGGCGCGACCGGCGTCGTGCTCGGCGCGTACGTGCTGATCGGCAACTGGCAGCTGCGCAACAACTGCATCGACCAGCTCGGCCCCAACTGCTACTGGGTGCGAGATCCACTCGACCTGTCGGTGGTGGCCGCCGCCGTGCTGGGGGCGCTGGTCGGGTTCCTGTGGTGGAACGCGCCGCCGGCGAAGATCTTCATGGGCGACACCGGCTCGCTGGCCCTGGGCGGCGTGCTGGCCGGGCTGGCCATCGCCACCCGCACGCAGCTCCTGCTGATCATCCTGGCCGGGCTCTGCGTGATCATCACGGCGTCCGTCATCATCCAGGTCGGGTTCTTCAAGATGACCGGTAAACGGGTGTTCAGGATGGCGCCGCTGCAACACCACTTCGAGCTGAAGGGCTGGGCCGAGACCACGATCGTGGTGCGGTTCTGGCTGATCGCCGGGCTCTGCGCGGCGCTCGGGCTCGGGCTGTTCTACGTCGAGTGGATGCCCAAGTCATGACCTTCACGTGCGTGGCCGGGCTCGGCGTCTCCGGCACCGCGGTGGCCGAGGTGCTGGCCGAGCGCGGCGAGCGGGTCGTGGTCGTGGAGGCCGTGGAGGGCGAGCGGCAGCTCGCCGCCGCGGCCGCCCTGGCCAGGGCCGGGGTCGAGACCAGGTTCGGCGAGATGGCCCTGCCCGAGGGCGTGACCAGGCTCGTCACCACCGGCTGGGCGCCGCACCACCCGCTGATCGCCGCCGCGCTGGCCGCCGGCGTCGAGGTCGTGGGGGAGGTGGAGCTGGCCTGGCGGCTGCGCCCGCCGCACGCGGCCCCCTGGCTCGCGCTGACCGGCACCAACGGCAAGACCACCGCCGTACGCATGCTCACCTCGATCCTGGTGGCCGCCGGGTGCAACGCCCTGGCCGTGGGGAACGTGGGCGTCCCGGTCGTACGCGCCGTCGCCGAGCCGTACGACGCCCTGGCCGTCGAGCTGTCCAGCTTCCAGCTCCACTGGTCCAGCACCCTGGCCCCGCACGCGGCGGCGATCCTCAACATCGCCCCCGACCACCTCGACTGGCACGGCTCGATGGCCGAGTACGCCGCCGCCAAAGGCCGCATCTACGAACGCGCCGGCACCGTGATCTACAACGCCGACGACCCCGAGTGCGGCCGCCTGGCCGAGCCCTACGAGGGCGCCGTCGGCTTCACGCTGCGGGTGCCGCGCAGTGGCCAGATCGGCGTGGTCGAGGACCTGCTGGTCGACCGGGCGTTCGTGGACGACCCGGTGGAGGCGGCCGAAGAGCTGGCCACGCTGGCCGACATCCGGCCCCTGGCCCCCCACAACGTGGCCGACGCCCTGGCCGCCGCCGCCCTGGCCCGCTCGCTCGGCGTCCCGTCGGAGGCCGTACGCCTGGGGCTGCGCGCCTTCAAGCCCGACCCCCACCGCCTGTCCCACGTCGACCGGGTCGGCGACGTCGACTACGTCGACGACTCCAAGGCCACCAACCCGCACGCCGCCGCCGCCGCGCTGAGCGCCTACCCGTCGATCGTGTGGGTGGCCGGCGGTCAGCTCAAGGGCGCCGACGTCGACGACCTGGTCCGGCGGGCCGCGCCCCGGTTGCGCGGCGCGGTGCTGCTGGGCGCCGACCGCGCGGCGATCGCCGAAGCACTCGCGCGACACGCGCCGAATGTCCCCGTCGTGGACATCCCGGGCCAAGACACTGGTGTGATGGACACCGTCGTCACCGAAGCCGCGCGCCTGGCCTCGCCAGGGGACACCGTGCTGCTCTCCCCCGCGGGCGCCTCACTCGACATGTTCCCCGGCTACCCGGCGCGAGGGGAGGCCTTCGCCCGTGCCGTCCACGAGCTGAGGCGGCGGCGTGAGCAGTAGCACCGGGACCGCCGGCACCCGTCCGGCCGCGGGTCAGGGCAAGGCGCAGGAGAGCCCGGCGAGCTGGTTCCGCGAGCAGCGCGCCGTGCTGAAGGAACTGCTCGACAAGCCCCTGACGACCTACTACCTGATCATCATGTGCAGCGCGCTGCTGCTCGCGCTCGGGCTGATGATGGTGCTGTCGGCCTCCGCGATCGAGGCGCAGCAGAAGACCGGCAACCCGTTCTCGTGGTTCATCAAGCAGTCGCTGTCGGCCGGCGTCGGCGTGCCGGTGATGTACGCCTGCTCACGCCTGCCGCCGAAGTTCTTCCGCTGGGCGGGCTACCCGCTCATGGCGCTGGCGGTGCTGGCACTGGTCATGGTGCTGTTCATCGGCGAGTCCGAGCTGGGCGCGCAGCGGTGGATCTACCTCGGCCCGTTCACCCTCCAGCCGTCCGAGCCGGCCAAGCTGGCGCTCGTGCTGTGGGGGGCCGACCTGCTGGCCAGACGGGCCAGGCAGGGCCGGATCGAGTGGCGGCAGATGCTGATCCCGCTCATGCCCGGCACCGCGATCCTGGTCGTCATGGTCCTGCTCGGCCGCGACCTCGGCACCACCCTCGTGCTCTTCATGATCTTCCTGGCGCTGCTGTGGGTGGTGGGGGCGCCGGTCAAGCTGTTCGGCGGCATCCTCGCGCTGGCGGTGCTGGCCGCGGTCATCATGATCAAGGTCGAGCCCTACCGGATGAAGCGCATCGGGGCCTTCCTCGACCCGTGGGCCGACGCCCAGGGCGCCGGCTACCAGGCCGTCCAGGGGCAGATCGCGATGGGCTCGGGCGGCTGGTTCGGGCTCGGGCTCGGCAGCAGCCGCCAGAAGTGGAGCTGGCTGCCCCACGGCGAGAGCGACTTCATCTTCGCCATCCTCGGCGAGGAGCTGGGGCTGATGGGCACGCTGATCGTGGTGGCGCTGTTCGGCCTGCTCGGCTACGCGGGGCTGCGGGTGGCGGTCCGGGTCAACGACGGCTTCGTACGCCTGGCCGCGGCCGCCATGGTGGCCTGGATCGTCGGGCAGGCGACCGTCAACATGGGCGCGGTGCTCGGCGTCCTGCCCATCACCGGAATCCCGCTGCCGCTGGTCTCCTACGGCGGATCGTCCCTGCTCCCCACGCTCGCGGCGCTGGGCATCCTGCTGTCGTTCGCCAAACGCGAGCCCGGCGCGCGCGAAGCCTTGGCCGCGCGTGGCCCCGGACCCGCCGCACGGGGCCTAAGCTGGCTTGGCCTGGGGGGTACGTCCAGAGGCCGAGTGAGACGTTAGGGAGTGACCGAGATGAGGGTGGTCCTCGCCGGTGGGGGGACGGCCGGGCACATCGAGCCCGCGCTCGCCCTTGCGGACGCGCTGCGCCATCTTGACCGGAGCGTCGGCATCACCTGCGTGGGCACCGAGCGCGGCCTGGAGACGCGGCTCGTGCCCGCCAGGGGCTACGATCTCGAACTGGTGCCGGCCGTGCCGCTGCCCAGGGCGATCACCCCGAGCCTGCTGACCGTGCCGGGCCGGCTGGCCGGGGCGATCAACGCCGTCTCCGGCGTGCTCGACCGGGTCGGCGCCGACATCCTGGTCGGCTTCGGCGGCTACGTCGCCACGCCGGCCTACCTGGCGGCCAAGCGCAAGGGCCTGCCGATCGTCGTCCACGAGGCCAACCCCCGTCCCGGCCTGGCCAACCGGCTGGGCGCCCGGCTGACCGACCACGTCTTCACCGGCTTCCCCGACGCCTCCCTGCCCAAGGCCGAGTTCATCGGCACCCCGCTGCGCCGCGAGATCGTCACGCTCGACCGGCTGTCCACCGGCGACAAGGCGCGCTCCTGGTTCGGGCTGGAGAACGACCGGCCCACGCTGCTGGTGTTCGGCGGCTCCCAGGGCGCCAGGTCGCTCAACGAGGCCGCGCTGGCCGCCGCGCCGGTGCTGCGCGGGGCCGGCATCCAGGTGCTCCACGTGCTCGGACTGAAGAACACCGTCGAGCACGAGCCGCCGCCCGGCGACCCTCAATACGTGCTGCTGCCCTACGTCGACCGCATGGACCTCGCCTATGCCGCCGCCGACGTCGCGCTGTGCCGCAGCGGGGCGCTCACCTGCGCCGAGCTGACGGCCGTGGGGCTGCCGGCCGCGTACGTGCCGCTGCCCCACGGCAACGGCGAGCAGACCGTCAACGCCGAGCGCGTCGTGCGGGGCGGCGGCGGCCTGATGGTCGACGACTCCGACCTGTCACCCGATTGGATCATCCAGAACGTGCTGCCCATCCTCCGCGACCCCGAGCGGGTCGTCGTCATGTCGGAGGCCGCCTCCCGACTGGGGCGCAAGGACGCCGATATCATGCTTGCCAGGAAAGTGTTGGAGATAGCCCGATGAGTCTCGTCAAGCTGGTCGATCCCGTAGCCGTCGAAGAGCTCGGCCGCGTGCACTTCATCGGCATCGGCGGGGCGGGCATGTCGGGCATCGCCCGCATCCTGCTCAAGCGCGGCGTCCGCGTCACCGGAAGCGACGCGCGCAGCTCCGAGCTGGTGACCGAGCTGCGCGAGCTGGGCGCGACCGTGCACATCGGGCACGCCGCCTCCCACATCCGCGACGTCGACACCGTGGTCGTCTCCACCGCCATCCGCGACTCCAACCCCGAGCTGGGCGAGGCGCTCAAGCAGGGCCTGCGGATCATCCCGCGGGCCGCCGCGCTGGCCTCGGTGATGGGCGGCCGCACCGGCGTGGCCATCGCCGGCACCCACGGCAAGACCACGACCACCTCCATGCTGACCGTGGCGCTGCAGAAGTGCGGCGCCGAGCCGTCCTACTGCGTGGGCGGCCAGCTCGTCACCACCGGGCTCGGGGCCGACGAGGGCACGGGCGGGGTGTTCGTGGCCGAGGCCGACGAGAGCGACGGCTCCTTCCTCATGCTGGCCCCCGACATCGCCGTGGTGACCAACGTCGAGGCCGACCACCTCGACAACTACGGCGACCCGCGCGCGGTGCACGACAGCTTCGCCCGCTTCGCCGACCGGGTGGGCTCGCTGCTCATCCTGTGCGCCGACGACCCGGGGGCCGCCGAGCTGGCCGGGCGGGCGCGCGAGCGCGGGCTGCGGGTCAGGACCTACGGGGAGAGCGGCGACGACTACCGGGTGACCGGCGTGCGGCCCGACGGCTTCGGCACGGTCTTCTCCATCGAGGGCAGGGGAGACGTGCGCCTGGCCGTCCCCGGGGCGCACAACGCCCTCAACGCCACCGCCGCCATCGCCGTGGCCGACGAGCTGGGGCTGGCCTTCGAGGACATCAGAGACGGCCTGGCGGCCTTCACGGGGGCCAAGCGGCGCTTCGAGGCCAAGGGCGAGGCGGGCGGCGTCGCGGTGTTCGACAGCTACGCCCACCACCCGACCGAGCTGGCCGCCGACCTGCGGGCCGCGCGCGACGTCGTGGCCTCCTACTCGGGCACGGGCCGGGTCATCGCGATCTTCCAGCCCCACCTCTACTCGCGCACCCGCTTCTTCGCCGACGACTTCGGCGCCGCGCTCGCGCTGGCCGACGAGGTCATCGTGCTCGACGTCTACGGCGCGCGGGAGGATCCCGAGCCCGGCGTGTCCGGCGCGATGGTGGCCGGGCGCGTGCCGCTGCCGGCCGAGCGGGTGGCCTACGCCCCCGACCGGGCGGCGGTGCCCGACCTGGTGGCCGGGCGGGCGCGTCCCGGCGACATCGTGCTCACGATGGGCGCGGGCGACGTGACCGAGCTCGGGCCGCAGCTCGTGGCGCGCCTGTCCTGAGCCGTACGGGCGTGGCGGGCGGGTGCCGGGCGGCCCGTGGCGTACGTTCGTAGCCGGCGTGCGAGGAGGGCGATGAAGGCGCGTAACGCGTTCCTGGTGCTGTTGACGGCCGGGGTGGTCGGCTCGGCCGCCTGGCTGGTGTTCTTCTCGCCGGTGCTGGGCGTGCGGTCGATCGAGATCGTGGGAAATCTCACAGTCACCAGCGAGCACATCAAGCAGCAGGCGGCCGTGCCCGACCTGCATCCGCTGGCCACGGTCGACCTGGCCGACGTCCAGACGCGGGTGCTCGGCATCCGGCAGCTCGCCACGGCGAAGGTCGACCGGGTGTGGCCCGGCACGCTCAAGATCGAGGTGGTCGAGCGCGAGCCCGTCGCCGCGATCCCCGCGGGCGGCCGGTTCGCGGTCGTCGACAAGCAGGGCGTGGTGATCGAGGTCAAGGACACGTTGCCGTTCATGCTGCCGTTGCTCAAGGTCGACCGGCCGGCGGCGGGCGATCCGGCCACCATGGCGGCGCTTCAGGTCGTCCAGGCGCTGCCGCCGGTGGTGGCGGGCAAGGTCCGGCAGGTGCGCGCCGCCTCGGCCGAGGGCGTGACGCTGGAGCTGTCCGACGGCCGGACCGTCCTGTGGGGCGGCGCCGACAGGCCGGAGGAGAAAGGCCGCATCCTGGTCTCGCTCCTGGGCCGCAAGGCCACCCTGTACGACGTCAGCTCTCCCGACGTCGTCACCTTGAAGTGATCACGAGTGTCAGGGTCTGGCAACTCCGTGGCAAGGGCATCGCGTGCCTGTGCGAGGTGGGGGTCGCGGCGTGAGAGCCTGTAGATCGGACCTTCGGAAGAGGAAGGCCCCGACCAGGCGCGACTTCGGAGCGAATCGGACAGCCCGCGACACGCCGGACGCGCTTGCGGCGCGGTTAGTTGACCCGCCTGGTAGGGGACTCCTACTGTCCGTATCAATCCTCAGGTTGACATAAATCTAAATCTCAACCTGAGGTTGAGAGTTACGAAAACTGAGAAAAAGCGGAGACGATCCGCACCGAAATGGCAAGTCAACGAGCGGAAAGGCCCCTCGTCGTGGCAGCACCGCAGAACTACCTCGCGGTCATCAAGGTCGTCGGCATCGGCGGCGGCGGAGTGAACGCCGTCAACCGGATGATCGAAGAGGGACTCAAGGGCGTCGAGTTCATCGCCATAAACACCGACGCCCAGGCGCTGCTGATGAGTGACGCCGATGTGAAACTCGACGTGGGCCGCGAGCTCACGCGCGGACTGGGCGCCGGAGCCAACCCCGACGTGGGGCGCAAGGCGGCCGAAGACCACCGTGAGGAGATCGAGGAGGTCCTCAAGGGGGCCGACATGGTCTTCGTCACGGCCGGCGAGGGCGGTGGCACGGGCACCGGCGGCGCGCCGGTCGTGGCCAACATCGCCCGGTCGCTCGGCGCGCTGACGATCGGCGTGGTGACCCGGCCCTTCAGCTTCGAGGGGCGGCGTCGCGCCTCGCAGGCCGAGGCCGGCATAGAGACACTGCGCGACGAGGTCGACACCCTCATCGTGATCCCCAACGACCGTCTGCTGTCGATCTCCGACCGGCAGGTGAGCGTGCTCGACGCGTTCAAGGCGGCCGACCAGGTGCTGCTGTCCGGTGTCCAGGGCATCACCGACCTGATCACCACGCCCGGCCTGATCAACCTCGACTTCGCCGACGTCAAGTCGGTCATGTCGGGCGCGGGCTCGGCGCTCATGGGCATCGGCCACGCGCGCGGCGACGACCGGTCGGTCGCCGCCGCCGAGATGGCGGTCTCCAGCCCGCTGCTGGAGGCGAGCATCGACGGCGCCCACGGCGTGCTGCTGTCGATCGCGGGCGGCTCCGACCTCGGCCTGTTCGAGATCAACGAGGCGGCCCAGCTCGTGTCGATGGCCGCCGCGCCCGACGCCAACATCATCTTCGGCACGGTCATCGACGACGCCCTCGGCGACGAGGTGCGGGTCACGGTGATCGCGGCGGGCTTCGACGACGTGCCGCCGCCGGTGGAGAAGCCGCTGCCCAGGCCCGCGGCCCGTCCGGCCGCGCAGCCCGCGGCGCCGGTGTCCTCCTCGGCCCTGCGGCCCGGCGTCCCGGCCTCGCCCAGTGTGAAGTCGGAGCCGCCCGCGCCGCGTCCTGAGCCGCGGCCCGAACCGCGTGCCGAGCTTCGGTCGGAGCCCCGCCAGGAGTTCCGCGCCGAGCCCAGGCCGGAGGCGCGTCCCGAGCCGCGCCAGGAGTTCAGGCCGGAGCCCCGGCAGGAGTTCCGGCCGGAGGCGCGGCCCGAGCCGCGCGAGTTCAGGCCGGAGCCGCGTCCTGAGCCCCGCCTTGAGGCGCGTCCGGAGCCCGTGCGCCCGGTGGAGCCGGTCCAGCCCGCCGAGCCCGTCGCCGCCGCACTCGGCGACGACGAGCCGCAGGCCCCCGTCTCGATCCCGAGGCCCACGCCCGAACCGGCCAATCCGCCCACGCCCATCACCTCCCGCATGTCGGAGCCTCCCAAACGTCCTCGGGTGATCTTCGAGGAGCAGGAGGAGGAGCTCGACGTCCCCGACTTCCTCAAGTAGCTCACCACCCACCGCCGCTCCCCGCAGGCATACGGGAGCGGCGCCGTCGTGTGTGCCGGGAACCGACCCGCGGCACGGAAAGGGGGCCATCGTGGCGTACGGCGTACAGGCCGAACTGCGGGACGATGGAGGCAGGGAGAGGGAGACAGGCGTGCGAAGGGACGAGATCGCGGCCGGCCTCGCCGAGGTCGAGACCCGCATCGGCGAGGCCTGCCACGCGGTGGGCCGCGACCGCGGCGAGGTCACCATGATCGCGGTCACCAAGACCAGACCGGCCGACGACGTGCGCATCCTGTGCGAGCTGGGTGTGCGCGACGTCGGCGAGAACCGTGACCAGGAGGCCGCGTCCAAGGCGCACGAGCTGGCCGGCCTGCCGCTCACCTGGCACTTCGTGGGCCAGCTCCAGACCAACAAGGTGCGGTCCGTCGTCGGGTACGCCGACGTGATCCACTCGCTCGACCGCCTCCGGCTGCTGGAGGCGATCAGCAAGGAGTCCGTGCGGCAGGGCCGCAACGTCGGCTGCCTGATCCAGGTGGCGCTCGACGACGACCCCAGCAGGGGCGGCGCCCGGCCCGCCGACGTGCTCGCGCTGGCCGACGAGGTGGCGCTGGCCGAGGGCGTGTGGCTGGGCGGCGTCATGGCGGTCGCCCCGCTGGGGGAGGAGCCCGCCCGGGCCTTCGCCGTCCTGCGCGATGTCGCCACCCGCGTCCAGGAGCAGCATCCGCGGGCCACGATGGTCTCCGCGGGCATGAGCCAGGACCTCGACGAAGCGGTCGCGTACGGTGCGACACACGTGCGGATCGGTACGGCGTTGCTCGGTCGTCGCAGGCCCTTCGTCAGGTAATGTCCCCTCAAGTGGGTCTTCAGGCCCATGATCAAGTAGAGGTCGATCCGCGGTGAGCTCCAAGGGGGTACGGCTGCCGCCTCGGCCCCGGCGACGGGTCCGAGCGAGTGCGACCATGAGCAGGAGGACGACTTAGCGATGGCCGGCGCGATGCGCAAGATGGCGGTCTACCTCGGTCTCGTGGAGGACGACCGCTACGAGAGGTACGAGACCTACACCGACGAGTACGCCTACGACGACGATGTCCAGCGGACCGGCGAGGAACGGCCCGTGGCGGTCCAGGACCGCGACGAGGAGGCCGAATCCGGGGTCCCCGCGCCCAGGCCCGCCACGACGATCCTGGAGCGCCGTACGACCGACCTGGCGCGCATCACGACCCTCCATCCCCGGACCTACAACGAGGCCCGAACCATCGGAGAGCACTTCCGCGACGGCACCCCGGTCATCATGAATCTGACCGAAATGGTTGACAGCGACGCGAAGCGGCTCGTGGATTTCGCGGCAGGTCTGGTCTTCGGGCTACATGGAAGCATTGAACGTGTTACCAACAAGGTGTTCCTGTTGTCCCCTGCCAATGTCGAGGTGACCGCCGAGGACAAGGCCCGAATCGCGGAACGCGGGTTCTTCAATCAGAGTTAGAGTCTCTGTATGTCCATCGCACCCAACCGGGTCCACGCGCGGCCGGGAGGGCACACCAGAAGTGGAGGCGCGGCCGGGCCGTGGAGATCGTGAGTGGGATCTTGGTCGTAGTCCTGTCTCTGTATTTGGTTCTGCTCATCGGCAGGATGATCTTTGAGACGGTACAGGCGTTCGCCCGGCAGTGGCGGCCTTCCGGGGTCGTGCTGGTGCTGGCGGAGGCGACATACACCGCGACCGACCCGCCTCTCAAGTTCCTCCGCCGTTTCATTCCCCCGCTCCGGTTGGGTACGGTGGCCTTTGACCTAAGCTTCACTGTCCTGTTCATCGTCGTCCTGATCTTGATCCAGATCGCTGGGTCACTGGGCGGCCGGTGAGGCGGGCTGGTGGGGTGCCGGTCGTGATCCAACTCGTGTCCGCGCTGAAGTGATTCGGGTTCACCGTCCCTCCGGACAGACTCCAAGCGCGCCAAGGAGACCAAAAAATGCCGCTGACGCCCGCTGATGTGCGGAACAAGCAGTTCAGTACCACCCGGCTGCGGCCGGGCTACGACGAGGAGGAGGTCGATGCCTTCCTCGACGAGGTGGAGGCTGAGCTCGACCGCCTGATCCAAGAGAACGAGGAGCTACGCGCCAAACTGGCCGAGTGCCTGCGTGGGAAGGTGCCGGGCGGCATGGGCATGCCCATGGCCTCCGCTCCCGTCCAGGAGCAGCCCAAGCCGGAGATGATGGCGCCGCCGCAGCCGGAGCCCATGCGGGCCCCCGAGCCGCAGCCGATGCGGGCCCCCGAGCCGCAGCCCGTGGCCATGAGCATGCCTCCCGCCGAGGACAACATGGACACCGCGGCCCGCGTGCTGGCCCTCGCCCAGCAGACCGCCGACCAGGCGATCTCCGACGCCCGCCGGGAGGCGGACGAGACGGTGACCCGCGCCCGCCGTGAGGCCGACGAGATCCTCACCAAGGCCCGCCGCCAGGCCGAGCAGGTCATCGGCGACGCCCGTGCCCGCGCCGAGACGCTTGAGCGCGACGCGCAGGAGCGCCACCGCCAGGCGATGGGCTCGCTGGTGCAGACCCGCGACGAGCTCGAGCGCAAGGTCGAGGAACTGCGCAGCTTCGAGCGCGAGTACCGCAGTCGCCTCAAGCTCTACCTGGAGAACCAGCTCGCCGAGCTCAACGTCTCCGCCGAGGGCAGCGGTGGGTTCCCGGTCATGTCCGGTCCGCAGGGGCAGGCTCCCGCCATGTCGCACGCGGTTCCCCAGGGTGGCCAGCAGCCTCTTCCCGGTGGTCCCAACCCGTTCGGCGGCGAGGCTCCGCAGGGCGCCTTCCCCGGCAGCGACGGCCCGCACAACGACCGCCGGTAAAGTAACGGGTCACTAGGACCTGTCACTCGAAAGAGCCCCCTGTGATCCTTATCAGTGCTGGTTTGGTGCTCGCGGCGGTCGTGCTGCTGATCGCGGGCTTCGTACTGGCTAAGCCGTTCCTGATCATGTGGTCCATCGTGGTCAGCGTGCTGTCCGCGCTGTTCCTGGTGATCGGGGCGCTGCTGCGGCGTCACGAGCTGTTTCCCGGTGGTGGGCGGGCCGCTGCGCCGGCCACCCCTCCGGCCCCGCTCCCGCCGCCTGGCCTGCCGTACAACCAGACCGGTCCTGCCGGGCCCCAGCCGCGGCCACAGCCCCACCCGCACCCGCAGACGCCTCAGCGGACCGCCGTTCCGGCCTCCGCGCCTCGCCGCCCCGCGGCGAGCGGCATCTCGCCGGACGCGATCGTGCTGGTGATCCCGGGCCGCAGGAGATACCACGTGCCAGGCTGCCGCCAGCTGGCCGGACGGGATCACGAGGAGCTCACTCACGAGGAGGCACGTGAGGAGGGCTTCACGCCCTGCACGACGTGCCTTCCAGACGCAGCGCTCGGCGGACGGCAGTTGCCGCCTGCCGCCGACCCCGAGCCCGTCGTCACGCCCGGCCCCGGCGCCACCCCCTCCAAAGTGGCGGACAACCGGGCCGAGGCCTCCGCGGAGACCCGGGACCTGCGCCCGCCGGTCGCACCGCCGAAGCCCGACGCGAAGGCTTCCACCCCCACCCCGGAGCCCGCCGCCTCCCGCGAGGAGGGCACCACCGGGTGGTTCGGGCGTCCGGCCGCCGCCGCGCAGGCGGGCGACCAGGCCAAACCCTCTTCTCCCTCCTCCGCTGTCGCGCCTGACGCCGATGACGAGCAGGGGGACATCCAGACTTCGTACTTCCGGCCGCCGTCGGAGCGCGAGCGGCCCACGCGGTCTTCCTCCTCCGAGGACGACGCCAAGGGGGCGTCGGCCGCCGCTCAGAGCGCTCCCGCCTCGTCGAAGAGCCCGTCCGCCCCGGCCAAGAGCCCTTCGACTCCGGCCAAGGAGGCGTCTGGGCCCGCCAAGGGATCTTCGGGTTCGGCTTCGGCCGAGGGCGAAGGCGCGGTCCCGGCGTCCAAGGGCGCCGCGCCGGCATCGAAGGGTGCGGCGCCGGCGTCCAAGGGCGCGGCTGCGGCGTCCGTCGAGCGGCCCGCGTCGGCGGGCAAGCCGGGAGCCGGTGCGGCTTCCTCGGGCGGGACGGGCGCCGATGCGGCGACTTCGGGCAAGTCGGTCGAGAGCGCGCCGGGCAAGCCGTCTACCGCGGCCCGGCCGTCGCCCACCGACCAGCCCGCACGACCCGCCGATTCACCCGCGCGGCCCGCCGGTTCATCCGCACGGCCCGCCGACGGGCCTGCACGGCCTGCCGATTCGCCCGTACGGCCCGCAAAGCCCGCCGAACCGGCCGCGCGGCCTGCCGATGAGGACGATTCCTCGGATCCCGACACGGCTCCGCAGCCTCGCGTGACGGCCTCCGGGCTACCCGTTCAGCCGGAACCCTCGGGTGGGGCTGCTGAGGCGTCCGAGCGGCCTTCTGGGGCTGCGCCGGCCTCTTCCGGTGGCCCTGCGGCCCCGAAGGCGGAGGGCGCCAAGGCGCCCACCGCCCCTGCGAAGGGCGGCTCGGCCGGCGCCGGCAAGAAGGGCGAGGCGCCGGAGGGCGGCTCCGGAGACGGGCCCGCGCGAGCGGGTGAGCGTTCCGCGACGGTCAAGGTCATCGTCGGCACGCGCCGCTACCACGGCACCGCCTGCCCGCTGATCAGAGGCGCGGGGGACACGGGCGTGGAGACCATGACGGTCGCCGAGGCCGAGGCCGCCGGTCTCACCAGTTGCTCGGTGTGCCGGAACGACCGCGAGACGACCGACTGAAGAACTCCGCCGCTCCCGGCCCCGGCCCCGGCCCTGCTCCCGGCCTCGGCCCTGCCTCCGGCCCGGAAGGCTCTCCAGGAGACCGGGGTAGGGGGTGACTGGCGAAGGGGCCGTCCGCGAGGTCAGGGGCCCAGAGGCCAGGGGAGCCGGAGGCTAGGAGCCCCGGAGGTCAGGGGCCCAGGGGACAGAGGCTCTGGTGAGGGGCCCCTGGTCAGGGCGCCCGGAGGCCAGGGGGAGTAGGTGGGGGATCCAGGGGTGGGGGGTGTGGTCGGTTCGGAGGGCTGTGGCCAGCCAGTGACGTTGGGCGTCGTTCAGTAGGGGCAGGACGGTGGCGAAGTCGATCTCGTCCTTCGGGCGGCGATCCTTGGACTTGTAGAGCAGTTGCACTTCCGGGACGACGTACCGGAAGCCGTCCCGCCCGATGGTCAGGTCTGTCAAGGGACGGTGGATGCGCGGGTCGCGCCGGTAGATCCACTCGTCTGCCGCGGACTCGTCGAGCATGAGCTGGAAACGCCAGGGGCCGCCGGGGTGTTCGCGGACCCAGATGTCGTGGGCGGAGCCGGGGAGCGGTTCGTCCACGGGCCAGGGGCTGAGGGTGCCGGGGGTGATCGCGGCGTGGACGTCCCAGCCGGTCAGGAGGCGCCGGGCGGCGAGCTGGTCGCGGCGCAGGAGGGCGATGTCGACGTCCGCGTGCTCGCGGTACGCGCGTCCGGCGGTCAGTTGCAGCGCGTGGCCGCCGGCCACCCACCAGGGCGCGGCCAGTCCGCGCATCAGCGCGACGACCTCGTCCAGGGGCAGGGCCTCCCAAGGGCCCCACGGGGTCTCGATCCTCGTCATACGACCGATTGTCGCCGTTTCAGAGGGAGGCCCGGAGGGCCCCCGCGTCGGAGCGGGGGCCCAGGGCGGCGCGGTGTCAGGCGCGGCGGAGGTGGAAGGTCAGGCCCAGGTCCTCGTCGTGGTGGGCCGGGAGGTCTTCCCGGGGCCCCTCGGTGAGGGACGTGGCCAGCACCTCGTCGGCGACCGTCCCGCCGTCGGCGCGCAGGGCGGCGGCCAGGTCGGGGGAGGAGGCGGTCCACCACAGGTCGATGCGGTCGGTGATCGACAGGCCGGACGACTTGCGGGCCTCCTGGACCAGGCGGATCACCTCGCGCAGCAGGCCCGCGCGGCGCAGCTCGTCGGACAGCTCCAGGTCGAGGGCGACGGTCTCGCCGGTGCCGGTGCCGATGGCGCCGCTCTCCACGGCCCAGCCCGCGCGCGGCTGCTCGGTGACGATCACCTCGTCGGGGCCGAGCATGATCTCGCCGAGCTCGTCCGCCTCGATCATGACGGGGGTGCCGCCACGCAGCGTACGGGCCACGCGGGTGGCGTCGGCGGCGGTCACCGCGGCGGCCACCAGCTTGGTACGCGACCCGAACCGCTTGCCGAGCGCCCGGAAGTTCGGCTTCACCGTGTACGACACGAGATCGGAGTCGAACCCGGACATGTCCTCAAGAGCCTGGACGTTGAGCTCGTCCGCCACCAGCCCGCGCAGCTCGGCGGGCAGCGACGGCCACCCGTGCGCGCCCACCAGCGCCCGGCGCAGCGGCTGCCGCGTCTTCACGCCGGAGGAGGCACGGGCCGAGCGGCCCAGCTCGACCAGGCGGCGGACCAGCGCCATCTGGTCCGACAGCGCCGGGTTGAGCAGGTCCTCGCGCACCTGCGGCCAGGAGGCCAGGTGGACGGAGGAGGGCGCGCCGGGCGCGCGCAGCACGTCCCAGAGGTAGTCGGTGACGAACGGCGTGATCGGCGCCATCAGCCGGGTGACCGTCTCCAGGCACTCGTACAGGGTGGCGAACGCGTCGCGCGAGCCCTGCCAGAAGCGGCGGCGGGAGCGGCGGACGTACCAGTTGGACAGGTCGTCGAGGAAGTCGGCCAGGCGGCGGCCGGCGCGCTGGGTGTCGTACTCGTCCAGGGACGCGGTGACCTCGGCGACCGTCCGGTGCAGCTCGGCCAGCACCCAGCGGTCCAGCAGCGGACGCTCGGCGGCCGGGGGAGCGGGCTCGGCCGGTGTCCAGGACTCGGCGTTGGCGTACAGGGTGAAGAAGGAGGAGGTGTTCCACAGGGTCAGCAGGACCTTGCGGACGATCTCCTCCAGGGTGTTGTGCCCCACCCGGCGGGCCGACCACGGTGATCCGGAGCAGGCCATGAACCAGCGCAGGGCGTCGGCGCCGTGCTGGTCCATCAGCGGGATCGGCTCCAGGATGTTGCCCAGGTGCTTGCTCATCTTGCGGCCGTCCTCGGCCAGGATGAGGCCGAGGCAGAGCACGTTCTCGTAGGAGGACTGGCCGAAGACCAGCGTGCCGACCGCCATCAGCGAGTAGAACCAGCCGCGGGTCTGGTCGGTGGCCTCGCAGATGAACTGCGCGGGGTAGACGCCCTCGGGCTTGCCGCGCGCGCCCCACTGCGCGAACGGCATCGAGCCCGAGTCGTACCAGGCGTCGATGACGTCGGGCACGCGGGTGGCCGGCGCGCCGCAGGAGGGGCAGTCGAAGGTCACGTCGTCGACGTACGGGCGGTGCGGGTCGAGCGCGGAGACGTCCTGGCCGGCCAGGGTGCCCAGCTCTTCGAGCGAGCCGACGCATGTGACGTGGCTCTCGTCCTCCGAGCACACCCACAGCGGCAGCGGCGTGCCCCAGTAGCGCGAGCGCGACAGCGACCAGTCGACATTGTTGCGCAGCCACTCGCCGAACCGGCCCCACTTGATGGTCTCGGGGAACCAGTTGGTGCCGGCGTTCTCCGACAACATCTGGTCCTTGACCGCGGTGGTGCGGATGTACCAGGACGGCAGCGCGTAGTACAGCAGCGCGGTGTGGCAGCGCCAGCAGTGGGGGTAGGAGTGCTCGAAGTGGCTGCCGCGGAACAGCAGGCCGCGCCGGCGCAGGTCCTCGGTGAGCTCCTCGTCGGCGTCCTTGAAGAAGCGGCCGCCGACCATGGGCACGTCGTCGAGGAAGCGGCCGTCGGGGCCGATCGGGTTGACGATGGGCATGTCGTACCGCTTGATGACGGCCATGTCGTCGGCGCCGAAGGCGGGGGCCTGGTGGACCAGGCCGGTGCCGTCCTCGACGGTGACGTAGTCGCCGAGCACGACGTAGTGGGCGCCGGGGATGTCGACCAGGTCGAAGGGGCGGCTGTAGCGGGTGCGCTCCAGCTCGCGGCCGGTGCAGCGGGCCACCTCGGTGACGTCCTCGCCGAGGACGGACAGCAGCGGCTCGGCCACCACCAGCACCTCGCCGTCGGCGGTCCTGGCCGCGACGTAGGTGACGTCGGGGTGCACGGCGACGGCCGTGTTGGACACCAGCGTCCAGGGCGTGGTCGTCCAGATGAGCAGCGCGGCGCCCAGCTCGGCCAGCGGCCCGGACGTGACGGGCATGCGCACGTAGACCGACGGGCTGGAGACGTTCTCGTAGCCGCCGGGCTGGCCCAGCTCGTGGTCGGACAGGCCGGTGCCGCAGCGCGGGCAGTACGGCGTGATGCGGAAGTCGCGGAACAGCAGCCCCTTGTCGAAGACGACCTTCAGCGACCACCAGACCGACTCGATGTAGGACGGGTCCATCGTCCGGTACGCCTGGGACAGGTCGATCCAGTAGCCCATGCGCTCGGTCATCTGCTCGAACGCGTCGACGTGCCGCAGCACCGACTCGCGGCACTTGGCGTTGAACTCGGCGATGCCGTATTCCTCGATGTCCTTCTTGCCGGTCAGGCCCAGCTCACGCTCGATGCCGACCTCGACGGGCAGGCCGTGGCAGTCCCAGCCGGCCTTGCGCGGGACGCTGAAGCCGCGCATCGACTTGTAGCGCGGGAACAGGTCCTTGAACACCCGGGCCTCGACGTGGTGCACGCCGGGCAGGCCGTTGGCGGTGGGCGGGCCCTCGTAGAAGACCCAGGAGGGGTTGCCGGCGTTCTGCTCGACGGACCGCTCGAAGATCTTCCCGTCCCGCCAGCGGTCGAGGACCTCGCGCTCGAGCGCGGGCAGGTCGACCTGCGCGGGAAGAGAGCGGAAAGATGGGGAAGACATGTCGGGCAGGACCTCCACGCGTCAGCGGCCGGTTGTGGCTTGCGTGAAGGGACGAAGCCTCGCGGCTCCGCGGTACCACCCTTCTTGGCCTCGGGAGAGGCCCTCTTCATTCGCCTGCTGCCGGGTCTAGTGAGCTCTGCCGAGCCGTTCTTCCGGCGGCTCCGGGGTGATATCCCTCACAGCGGGCCCCATCAACGCCTTGCAGTCTCCAAACCATAACGCAGAGCGGGGCCGAAGACTTCCAGAGCCCCCGGACGCCCGCCGCGCCGGCACACCGCGTTGGTACACGGGGAGGAAATTTGTGGGAATGGACGTGCCTGGGCAGGAGTTGAACGGGCGAGGCGGGATAGTACGGGTGAGGTAAACCATCCGGCGGGTCGTTTGCCGTTCCGTTATGAGGATCCTAAGCTGCCCGCACCATTCACGGCCTTGATCAGCATGGAGGCAGCCATGGCGGCAGTCACGCAGACCGCTACACCGTCGATGTGGTCGGAAGAGGAGCTGGCCGAGGTACGCGGCAGGCTGCGGACCGAGATCGACGAGCTGGAGGCCGACATCCTCCGCCACGAGTCGGAGATAGCCTCGGGTGACGTCACCCAGGGCGCGGGCGACGACCAGGCGGACGCCGGCGCCAAGACGTACGAGCGCGAACGCGAGATCGCCCTTACCCTGAATGCGCGCGATCTGGTCGCGCAGAACGAACGTGCGATCGCCAGGATCGACGCAGGGACCTATGGAGTGTGCGAATCGTGCCACAAGCCGATCGGCAAGGAACGTCTTCAGGCGTTCCCGAGGGCGACGCTGTGCGTGGCCTGCAAGCAGAAGGAGGAACGCCGGTAGGCAGACCGCGCGGACGTCTCCTCGCGATCCTCACCGCGCTGGCGGTCGTCGTCTACGCGGCCGACCTGATCAGCAAGACGATCGTGTTGCGCACGCTCGAAGGCAAGGCGCCCCTCGTCGTCCTCCAGGACGTCCTGCAGTTCCGGGTGATCTTCAACTCGGGCGCCGCGTTCAGCATCGGCACGGGGATGACGTTCGTGTTCACGTTCATCGCGGCGGGCGTGGTGGTGGCGATCGTGCGCACCGCGCGCAAGCTCCGCAGCCTGCCGTGGGCGATCACCCTCGGGCTGCTCCTCGGCGGGGCGCTCGGCAACCTGACCGACAGGCTGCTGCGCTACCCGTCGGGGTTCGGCCGGTCGTCGCAGCTGCAGGGGCACGTCGTCGACTTCATCGAGGTGCTGCCCGGTCACTTCCCGGTGATCGACTACTTCCCGGTGTTCAACGTCGCCGACTCGGCGATCGTCTGCGGCGGCATCCTGGCGGTGCTGCTGGCCTGGCGCAACGTGCAGATCGACGGCACCAGGGAGACCACGACCGGGAAGGAGGCCCAGGATGACTGAGCGGCGCAGCCTGCCCGTTCCCGACGGGCTGGAGGGCGAGCGGGTCGACGCGGCCATCTCGCGGCTGTTCGGCTTCTCCCGCACCCGCGCGGCCGAGCTGATCGCCGCCGGCGAGGTGCAGGTCGACGGCGGGCAGCCGGCCAAGTCCGACCGCGTGCACGCCGGCGCCTGGCTGGAGGTGACGCTGCCGCCGCCGGTCACCACGCCGATGCCGGTGGCCGAGCCGGTGCCGGGCATGACGATCGTCTACGAGGACGACGACATCATCGTGGTCAACAAGCCGATCGGGGTGGCCGCCCACCCGACCGTCGGCTGGACCGGCCCGACCGTGATCGGCGGCCTGCTCGGCGCCGGGCACACGATCGCCACCAGCGGTGCGGCCGAGCGGCAGGGCATCGTCCACCGGCTCGACGCCAACACCACGGGCGCGATGGTCGTGGCCAAGAGCGAGCACGCGTACTCGGCGCTGAAGCGGGCCTTCAAGGAGCGCACGGTCGACAAGCGCTACCACGCGCTGGTCCAGGGCCACCCCGACCCGTTCAGGGGCACCGTCGACGCGCCCATCGACCGTCATCCCTCGGGCGAGGGCAAGTTCGCCGTCGTCGCGGGCGGCAAGCCGTCGGTCACCCACTACGACACGATCGAGGCGTTCCGGGCGGCCTCGCTGCTCGACATCAAGCTGGAGACCGGCCGTACGCACCAGATCCGCGTGCACATGTCGGCCCTGCGCCACCCCTGCGTCGGCGACATGCTCTACGGCGCCGACCCCACGCTCGCGGCCCGGCTGGGCGTCACCCGGCAGTGGCTGCACGCGGTCGCGCTCGGCTTCGAGCACCCGGCCACCGGCGACTGGATGTCCTTCAGCACCGACTACCCCGAGGACCTGCAGAAGGCGCTCGACGCCGTCGCCGCCGACTCCTGAGCGGACGCGCGCTACTCCTCGCCGTCCTGTGACGGGTCGATCTGGCCCGGGGACCTGGAGGGGGCGTCGTCCTGCTTCTGCCGCTGCTCGTCCTTCTCGGTCGCGGACCTGGTGGGCGTCGGCTTCTTCGCGGGGGCGCTGGTCCGGTCGCCGCGGGGCGAGGGGTCGGCCGATCGTGCGGGATGCGAGGTGGCGGGGGGCGGCTGCGAGCCGGTGACCGTGTCCTTCGGCGTGTCCTTCGGCGTGGTCTTCGGCGTGTCCTTGGGCGCGTCGCTGACGGGTGGGGTGACGAGCGCCGGGATCGTCGGGGCGCGGCCCTGCACCGGCCGGTCCGACTGCTTCGTCCACCAGGCCGCGCCGCCGGTGACCAGGCCCACCAGCAGCGCGCCCGCCGCGACGGCCAGGATCGGCGTCCTGCGGGGGCGGCGCACGGCCATCGGGGGCACCGGTACCGGGCCGGTCTGCTCCAGCGGCCCGCCGGTCAGGATCAGCCTCAGCCGTTGCTCGGCCTCCTCCAGCGACATGCGTTGCGAGGGGTTCTTGCGCAGCAGCCCGAGGAGCACGGGGGCCAGCACGCCCGCGCGGGCCAGCGGTTCGGGCTCGGCGTGCATGACCGCGCCGAGCGTGGCCAGCGCGTTGTCCCGGTGGAAGGGGGAATGGCCCTCGACCGCCATGTACAGCGTCACGCCCAGCGACCACAGGTCCGAGGCGGGCCTGGCCTGGCCGCCGGCCGCCCGTTCGGGGGCCATGAAGGCGGGGGTGCCGATGAGGATGCCGGTCCTGGTGACGGGGGCCTCGTCCTCGGTGGTGGCGATGCCGAAGTCGGTGAGCACCGCCCGTCCGTCCTCGGTCAGCAGCACGTTGTCGGGCTTGACGTCACGGTGCAGCACGCCCGCCGCGTGCGCGGCGCGCAGCGCCTCCAGCAGTTGCATCCCGATGGCGGCGACCTTGCCCGGCGGCAGCGGGCCGTCGGTACGGATGATCTCGCCCAGGGTGCGGGAGTGCACGAGTTGCATGACGATCCACGGGTGCCCGCCTTCCTCCAGCACGTCGTAGACGGCCGCCACCCCCGGGTGCGCCACCCGGCCGGCCGCCCGCGCCTCGCGGAACGTGCGTACGGCGAACACCTCGCGTTCGGGGCCGCTCAGGTCGGGAGGCGGGAGCACCTCCTTGACGGCCACGTCACGGCCGAGCACCTCGTCGTGGGCCTGCCACACGGTTCCCATACCGCCCTGGCCGATCGTCCTGAGCAGCCGGTAGCGGCCCCCGACCATCCCCGCAGAATCGGACATGCACGCCGACTACCCGAGAAACATCCGGGCAAGCGCGGTGACGACGGCCGCCGCCGCCAGGATGACGAGGAACGGCGCCCGCAGCAGCAGGGCGACCACGGCCGCCGCCAGCCCGGCCGTACGCGCCGGGTCGAAGGCGGGCCTGCCGTCCTCGGTGAACATCTGCACCGCGATCAGGGCCGCCAGCAGCGCCACCGGCACGAGTTCGGCGAACCTGCGCACCGCCGGATGGTCCAGCACCCGGCGCGGCGCGGCCAGCCCGGCCAGCTTGAGCGCGTAGCAGCCGAGGCCGACCGCGACGACCGCCCACCACACCGTCATCGCACCATCACCACCAGCACCGCCACCGCCGACAGCAGCACCGGCACGCCGGGCGGGAAGAACGGGCTGGCCGCCAGCGCGACCGCGGCCCCGGCCACGGCCAGCACCCGCAGCCGCCCGCTGGCGGCCAGCCGCGGCCACAGGATGGCCAGGAACGTGGCCGGGCCCACGGCGTCGAGCCCGAGGACGCGCGGGTCGCCCAGGAAGGACGTGCCGACCGCGCCGGCGAGGGTGGTGAGGTTCCAGGCGACGTACAGGCTGGCGAAGGTGGTGAGGAATCCGGTGCGCGCCGACGGCTCGTCCGGCTGGGCGAGCGTGACGGCCGTGGTCTCGTCGATCACGCCGTGGGCGGCCAGCAGGCGGCGCGGGCCGCGGACGTTCAGCAGGTCGGCCAGGCGCAGGCCGTAGAGGGTGTTGCGGCCGCCGAGCAGCAGCGCGCCCGCGGACGCCGCCACCAGGTCACCGCCAGCGCCGATGGCCCCGGCCAGCGCGAACTGCGAGGCCCCGGTGAAGGCCAGCAGGCTCAGCACGCACGCCTGGGGCACGCTGAGCCCGGCGGTGACCGCCGCCGCGCCGAACGCGAGGCCGGACAGCCCCACGGCCAGCCCCACACCCAGGCCGTCCCGCACCGCGGCGGACCGGCGAGTTGTCTGTTCCATGAGGAAAGTTTATGAACTGGGCAAATGTTCGGTCTTGTACGTTCCTGCGGCCCGTTGGTAGGCGGCGGGCGGCACGCCCACGACGCGTTTGAAATGCCGGTTCAGGTGGGCCTGGTCGGTGAAGCCGACGTCCGCGGCCACCTGCGCCGGGCGTACCCCCGCCAGGAGCAGCCGGCGCGCCTGCCGGATGCGCAGCGAGGTGAGGTAGGCGTGCGGCGGCAGGCCCGTCACGGCCTTGAACGCGCGCAGCAGCGGGAACGGCCGCACCCCCACCGCCTCCGCCAGCGCCTCCAGCGTAGGCGGGTCGAGCAGGCTCTCGTGCAGCAGCGCCATGGCCTCGCGCACCGCCTGCCGGCCCGCGCCCGGCGGTGCCGCGTCCGGCCGGGGCGCGGCGTGCCTGGTCAGCAGCCGGGCGAACAGCGTGCGCGACAGGGTGGAGGCGGCCAGCGCGTCGCCGCGCTCGGCCGCCTGGTGCGCCCGTTCGAGCAGCGCCGCCATCTCCGGGTCGCGCACCACCTGCTCGGGGAAGTACGGGGTGGCGAGCGGCGCGTCGAGCTCGGCCGCGATCCCGGCCACCGCCTCCACCGACGGATAGAGCATCCGGTACGCCCACCCGCCGGGCGTGCCCGCCTGACCGGTGTGCACCGAGTCCGGGTTGACCAGCACCAGCTCGCCCGCGCCCGCCCGATGCAGCGTGCCGCGGTAGTCGAACTCCTCCACGCCCGCCACGATCAGCCCGATGGCGTACCCGTCGTGGACGTGCCGGGAGAAACGATGGGTGACGTAGCGGGCCTTGAGCAGGTCGGTCCCGGGGACCGCCGGATGCCGCCAGAACCGGGCCCGTTCGCGCGCGCCGTCGTGCTCCGGCGTCATTCCGGGCGGAAGGTCTTGACGAAGGTGTCGAACCAGCGCCGGTCGGTGGACCAGCGGGAGTCGAGGGTCTCCCAGTACAGGGCGTACGGGCGGCCGGCGGCGGTGTGGAAGCCGCGGTTGATCACGTGGATGAGCTCGCCCTCGCGCATGCGGGTGAACTCCCAGTCGGCGGCGCGCAGGCCGAGGTAGTCGGTGGGGGTGATGCCGATCCGGGTGTAGCGGTCGAACTCGCCCTTGGCCTTGATCTCCTTCTCCAGGCCGATCCAGTGCTGCTCCGGGTCCTTCCAGGGGATGTCGGGGACGGTCCACTCGACGATCAGCACGCCCGGGGTGCCGGGGCCGGAGATGCGGATGCTGTCCCTGGTCGGGTTCTTGGCGGCCTGCCAGGTCCTGGGGACGGCCATGGAGAAGTGGCCGGTGGCGCTGGTGAGGGGGCGCCAGCCGGCGGGGACGTGCGGGGCTGTGGTGGTGGGCTCGTCCGTCGGCTTCTCGGTGGGGTCACCGGAGGGGGTGGGCGTCGGTTCCTTCGACGGCGGCGTCGAGGGGGTGGGGGTGGGGACGTCGGTGGCGGGCGGCTGGGCGCCGATCGTCGGGGTGGGCGTGGAGGGGCCCGACAACTGCTGGTAGAGCAGCACGCCGCCGCCGCCCAGGAGCGCCAGGACGGCCACCGCGGCCGGCACCGCGATCCACGCCGACCGGCCGCGCCGCCGCGGGGCTCCGGGGACCGTCCGGTGCGGCGGGCGCCCGTCATCGGTGACGGGCCTTGAGCCCTGCGGCGCGGGGTAGGGGCCGCCCGGCATGGGCTGGGGGCCGCTCGGAGCGGCGTGGGGGTTGTTCGGGGTGGTGTGGGGGTTGTGCGGGGCGGGGGCCGGGGCCGCGAAGGGGGCCGACCACATCGGGGTCTGGTCGGCCATCAGGGGTTGCCCGGTCGCCACCTGGTGGAGCAGGCGCGCGGCCTCCCCCGCGGGCATCCTGGCCGCCGGGTCACGCTGCAGCAGCCCCATGATGACCGGCCGCAACGCCGCCGAATGCACGGGCGGCTCGGGCTCGTCGCGCAGCACCGCCGCCACCGTCGCGGCCCACGAGTCGCGCTTGAACGGCGGCCGCCCCTCCACCGCCGCGTACAGGGTGGCGCCCAGCGCCCACAGGTCGGACTCGGGACGGGCGGGCTCGCCGTTGAGCCGCTCCGGCGGCATGTACGCCGGGGTGCCCACCAGCCCGCCGGTCGCCGTCAGCCCGGACTCGGCCTCCAGGGCGGCGATGCCGAAGTCGGTGAGCACGACCCTGCCGTCGTCGGCCAGCAGCACGTTCTCGGGTTTGACGTCACGGTGGAGCACCCCGGTGGCGTGGGCGGCCCGCAGCGCGTCGAGCACCCGGCCGCCGACCATCGCCACCAGCGCCTCCGGGAGCGGGCCGCGCTCGCCGATCACCTCGGCCAGGGAACGGGACCGGACGAGCTGCATGACGATCCACGGCCGGCCGTCCTCCTCGACGACGTCGTGGATGACGATCACCGACGGGTGGTCGAGGCGGCCCGCCGCCCTGGCCTCCCTGATGGTCCTGCGGTTGAGGTCGGCCCGCTGGGCGTCACCGACGCCCGTGTAGCGGACCTCCTTGATCGCCACCGTACGGTCGAGCAGCTCGTCGTAGGCACGCCAGACCACCCCCATGCCGCCCTCGCCGAGGGGCTCGATGAGGCGATACCGGTTGCTGACCTGCCTTTCCACGCAGGGAAGCCTACTTCGCGGGTTTGAAGGTCGCGGCGAAGCCCTCGAAGAAGTGGTAGTCCCTCTTCCAGTGGCTGTTGAGGGTGTGCCAGTAGATGGCGTACGCCTTCCCGTTGTCGGTGATGAAGCCCCGGTCGCGCACCCGCGTCTTGCCCGTGTTGGTGTTCCAGGTGAAGTCCCAGTCGGCGGCGGCCTTCATGTAGTCGACCTTCTTGATGCCGATCTTCTTGTAGCCGCCGAAGTTGTTCTTGAGCGACGGCTCCTGCTTCTTCCAGTCCTTGTACGGGTCCTTGCCGGGCTTGGCCGCCTCCTCGATCATCAGGTAGGCGTTCGAGGCCGCGCCGGGGCCCTTGAACTTGACCTGACGGCCGCCGCGGTCCCAGACGTCCCAGCCCTTGGGCAGCCCGATGGAGAAGCCGAGCTGCTTGTCCTTGTACATCTTCCAGCCGCTGGGCAGCGGGTCGGACTCCTCCGTCTTGTCCGGCGTGGACGAGGGCGAGGAGGACGGCGTGACGGTGGCGGTGGCCGTGGGCTTCGACTCGGTGCCCGAGGCGGCCGCGGAGGGCGAGGTGTGCACCTTGGCGGACTGCCTGGCCTGCGGCGGCCTGGACGCCTGGTCGTCAGGGGCCGAGCTCAGCCCGAGGTAGCCGCCGATCCCGGCGACCAGCACGACGGCCCCGGCCGCCAGCGCGATCGGCCCGTACCTGCGGCCCTCCTGGCGGGCGGCCATCGTGGGCTCGCCCGTGGGCGCGGCGTCCCTGGTCGAGACCGTGGGCCGCCGGCCGGTCTCGGGGGGCGGCGGCGTGCCGGTGGCCCTGCTCCTGGGCGTGGGCACGGGGGCGGGCAGGTCGGGGTCGGTCGGGGTGTCGTCCTCGTCCTCGTCCTCGACGGGGGCGGGCGCGGGAGGGGGGACGCGCAGCTTCCGGCTGGGGAAGCGCCTGGTCTCCGGCGCGCTCGACGCGGTGGCGGCCTCGCGCAACATCCGCGCGGCCTCCTCGTACGACAGGCGCTGCACCGGCTCCTTGACCAGCAGCCCGCTGATCACCGCGGCCAGCGGGCCCGCGTGCGTCGCGGGGTCGGGCTCGTCGGTCAGGACGGCGTGCATCGTGGCCAGCGCCATGCCGCGCTCGTGCGGCGAGCGGCCCTCGACGGCCGTGTAGAGCGTCGCGCCCAGCGACCACAGGTCGGACTCGCGGCGCGCCGGCAGCCCCTTGAGCCGCTCGGGCGCGATGAACGCGGGCGTGCCCGCCAGGCCCGTCACGGTGAGCTGCGTCTCGGTCTCCAGCGTGGCGATGCCGAAGTCGGTGAGCACGACCCTGCCGTCGTCGGCCAGCAGCACGTTCTCGGGCTTGACGTCGCGGTGGAGCACGCCGGACTCGTGCGCCCGGTGCAGCGCGTCGAGCACGGCGATGCCGATCCCGGCCACCCGCTCGGGCGACAGCGGCCCCTCCTGCTTGATCACCGCCCCCAGGGAGCGCGACTGGACCAGCTGCATGACGATCCAGGGCCGGCCGTCCTCCTCGATCACGTCGTGGACGACGATCACATTGGGGTGCTCGAACCTGGCCGCGGCCCGCGCCTCGCGCATCGTGCGCCGGTTGAGCAACTGCACCTCGTCGCCCAAGGCGGCGGCGTAGCGGACCTCCTTGACCGCGACAGTGCGGTCGAGGAGCTCGTCGTGGGCTCGCCAGACGATGCCCATGCCGCCCTTGCCGATGGGCTCCAGCAGCTCGTACCGGCCGGCGATGCGGCGTCCGTCCTGCTTGCGATCCGACATCAACGGCCTCAAACCCTCCCTCTCGGCCAAGAAATACTCCCATAGCGAGGGATCATCGGCGACTCGCCAGAAGGTCAGTCCGGCATATGAGAAGGAACGTCCAGCAGGTGGAGGCGGGTGTAAGGTTTCAGACATGACTTGTCGCTACACCTTTACCGAGCCGGCTCCGGGAGGGCCGGTCGTCAGCTAGCGACCACCTGGAGTCGGCACAAGGCAGAGACGCCCCGTCTCTGCCTTTTTGGTTTTCCTGCCGGCTTCGCTGGGCCGGCCCGAGTGGGGAGTCGAGATGACATCGACCTTGGAGCGGCACATGGTGACGATAGGCGGGCTGCGCGTGGGTGACGGCCCGGCCGTGGTGATCGGCGGGCGGGTGAGCCTGCGCCCGCATCGGGGGCAGCTCGACGCGCGTGAGGCGCTGCGGGAGGGGGCCACGCTGGTGGAGCCGTACTCGGCGGCGGACCTGCCGGCGATCGCGGCGCTGGCCGACGCCGTCGTGGTGGGGTCCGCGTGGACGCGGGACATCCCGCTGGTGCGGGCCGCCGCCGGGCTCGGGCTGCCGGTGGTGGTCGAGCGGCGGCCGTCGGCGTCGGTGGAGGAATGGGTGGGGCTGGCCGGCTACTGCGCCGCCGAGGGCAACGAGCAGGTGGTCCTGTGCGAGGGAGGCCGGCTGGACCTCGGGGTGCTGCGGGCGGCGCGGGCCGCGTCGGGGCGTCCGGTGCTGGCCGACGTCTCGCACGACCCGGGGCTGGCGGCGGCGGCCGTGGCGGCGGGCGCCGACGGTCTCGTGGTGGCCGGGCCCGGCGGCTCCGGCGCGTCCGTCCAGGACGGCGGTCCGGGGGGCGCGGAGGCGGACGTGAGGGCCGCGGAGGAGGCCGTGACGCTGGTCGGTGCGCTGCTGCGGCCCGAGTCGCCCGCCACGCTGGCCGAGTGCCGGGAGGCGATCGACCGGGTCGACGCGGCGCTGGCCACCCTCCTGGAGCGCCGTGCCTCCCTGGCGGGCGTCGTGCAGCGGCTCAAGCCCGTCGGCGGGTTCGCCGGGCGGGATCTGGCGCGGGAGCGGGCGCTGGTGGCCAGGATGGCGGCGCGGGCGCCGCAGCTGGGTGAGGAGCGGCTGGCGGCCGTCATGAACGCGGTCATCGAGGCGGGCCTCCACCTGGCCGAGGAGCGCGCCCGCCGCTGAGCCCCGGCGGGCCGGCCGCCCGGGGCTCAGCCGTCGGTGAGCCGGAAGTTGTGCAGCGGGCGGCCGGGGCCGGTGGTGATCTGCCGGTTGATCAGCTCGGCGAAGCGGCGGTAGCCGTCGCCGGTGGGGTGGTAGCTGCGGGCGTTGACGGTCAGCGGGTCCATGTCCACGGCCAGGCTGTTGAGGTACGGCTGCGGCGTGCCGGCCTCGTGGCCCGTGAACGCCTCGTAGGCGTCGACGTACTCCACGCTGCCGGCGGCGCCGAGGCCGGCCAGGCCCCGGTCGTACTCGGCGGTGACGGCGCCGACGGTGTCGTTGAGCCTGCGGGCGACGGTGTTGAGCCAGCGCTGGTCGGCCACGCTCAGGTTGTCGACCGTGCGGACCGGCGCGGCGGGGAACGGCCTGGGGTAGCCCAGGACGATCACCCGGGCCCCCGGCGCGCGTGCGCGCAGCTCGCCGAGCACCCTGGACAGGCTGGGCCGCAGCTCGGCGATGCGCCGGGCGACCGCGGCGTCCTGGTCGACGCAGGCCGATGACCAGGGCAGCTTGACGATGCAGCCCGTCAGGACGTCGGTGAACCCGGCGTCGTTGCCGCCGATGCTGAGCGTCACCAGGCTGGCCGACGGGCCGACACGGGTGATCTGCGGCGGCTGGCCGTGCTGGCCGGACAGGAGCTGGCGGGTGGTGGCGCCGCTGCAGGCGTAGAAGGCGCTGCCGCCGCTGAAGGGATGGGCCCCGGCCACCAGCGGCACGTAGGAGCCCCGGGAGCGGTGGCAGCGGTCGGCGCCGTCGTTGACCGGTGTCGCGTCCTGCGCGTAGACGCCTTCACCGGAGGAGTAGGAGTCGCCGAGCGCGACGTAGGTGCCGCTCAGCGCCGCCTGGACGGGCGTCAGCCGGGTCAGCCGCGGCAGCCTGCCGCGCGGCTCCTGGAGCGGCTCCTCCGGGCAGCCGGGGGAGAACACCGCGCAGGCGAGCTTCGGATAGACGCCCAGCGGCACTCCGGCCAGCGCGAGCACGGCCCCCACCGCCGCGGCCACCGCCGCGACCCGCCAGACCTGCCGTCGCCACCGCTCCGCGCTGCCCCCGACCGGGGCCGAGGGCACGGCGGCGGGCACGGCGGCGGGCACGCTGGTGGGCACGCTGGTGGGCACGGCGGACACGGGGGAGGGGGCGGGCCCGGCGGTGTCCGGCGGCCCGATGGCGGGGACGCCGGGGACGGCGGGGACGGCCGTCGCCGTCTCGTCGAGTGCGGGATCCAGTGTGTCGTCCAGCTTGTCCAGTGTGGCCTCCCCCGAGCGGCGACTCCTGCCCGGATGAGCCTAACCCGCCTCCTGCGCGGCCTCCCGCAGCCGCCGGCGGCGGCTCACGGCCATCCAGCCGAGCGCGATGCCCGCGACCAGGGCCGGGATCAGGAAGAAGGCCACCTGCTGATCGCGGTCGGCGAACGGCATCAGCAGGATCACCAGCACCAGGAAGCCCAGCGTCAGCCAGTTGGTGTACGGCGAGCCCGGCATCGGGAACGACGACCGGTGCCCCGTCGCGCGCAGCCGGATCTGGCAGTAGACCAGCACCCCCCAGGTGGTGATCACCCCCAGCGAGGCGACCGCCGTGGCGATGTTGAAGGCGCGCTCGGGCAGGTAGTAGAACAGCGCCACGCCCCCGAGGAACATGGCGGCGGTGAACACGATCCCGCCGATCGGCACGTGGCGGGAGCTGAGCTGGGCGGCGAAGGCGGGGGCCTCCCGTTTGGTGGCCATCGAGCGCAGGATGCGGCCGGTGGCGTACAGGCCCGAGTTGCAGGACGAGAGCGCGGCCGTGATCACCACGAGGTTCATCGCGTCGGCCGCCCAGGGCACCCCCAGCCCGGCGAAGAACGTGACGAACGGCGAGGTGCCGGCGCGGTAGGCCGTCCAGGGCAGGACCATGGCCAGCAGCAGCACCGAGCCGACGTAGAAGATCGCGATGCGCCAGATCACGCCGTTGATCGCCCGCGGCATGACCTCGTGCGGCCGGGCGGTCTCGCCGGCGGTGATGCCGACCAGCTCGATCGAGGCGTAGGCGAACACCACCGACTGCAGGCTCATCAGCACCAGGGGGAAGCCGGTGGGGAGGAAGCCGCCGTGCGCGACCAGGTTGCGCGGCCCGGCGGCGCCGACGGCGAACACCACCAGCACCAGCGCGACCACCAGGAAGATCACGATGGCCAGCACCTTCAGCATCGCGAACCAGAACTCCAGCTCGCCGAACAGCCTGACCGACAGCAGGTTGACCACCAGCACGAACCCCAGCGCGAGCAGCGCCGTCAGCCATTGGGGGAAGCCGCCGGCCCAGTAATGGATGTACGTGGCGATGGCGGTCAGCTCGGCGATGCCGGTGAAGGCCCAGTTGACCCAGTACATCCAGCCGCTGGCGAAGGCGGCCCACGGGCCGATGAACTCGCCCGCGTACTCGACGAAGGAGCCCGAGGCCGGGCGGTAGAGCACCAGCTCGCCGAGCGCCCGCATGACGAAGAAGGCGGCCAGCCCGGCGGTGGCGTAGGAGAGCACGAGCGCGGGCCCGGCGGCGGCCAGACGGCCGCCCGCGCCGAGGAAGAGGCCGACGCCGATCGCGCCGCCGATCGCGATCATCTGGATCTGGCGGTTGCCCAGCGCGTGGCTGTACCCCTCGTCGGACTGCGTGCGCACCCGGTGTCTCCTTCATTACTTTGCGTGAGGGAGACGATATCGAGGCCGGTGGCCGCGACGCTTCCGGCGCGCCGGTTCCGCGGGGCGCGCGAGGCGGCTCCGGGATGTCGGTCCGGGCCACTAGAGTCGGAGCGCACCATCGCATCCAGACCCGGGGAGGCGCCGCTCCATGTCGTCCAGCGACTCGTTCGTCCATCTGCATGTGCACACCGAATACTCCATGCTCGACGGGGCCGCCCGGCTCAAGCAGATGTTCAAACAGGTCGGCGACCTGGGCATGCCCGCCATCGCGATCACCGACCACGGCAACATGCACGGCGCGTACGACTTCTACCGGCAGGCCACCGCCGCCGGCATCAAGCCGGTCATCGGCATCGAGGCCTACGTCGCGCCGGAGCTGCGGCACAACAAGAAGCCCGTGCTGTGGGGCGAGCCGCACCAGAAGAAGGACGACGTCTCGGCGGGTGGCTACTACACCCACATGACGATCTGGGCGCGCAACAAGACCGGCCTGCACAACCTGATGAAGCTCAGCTCGCGCGCCTACACCGAGGGCTTCGTGCGCAAGTGGGCCCGCATGGACGCCGACATCCTGGCCGAGCACTCGGACGGCCTGATGGCCACCACGGGCTGCCCGTCGGGCGAGGTGCAGACGAGGCTGCGGCTCGGCCAGTACGACGAGGCGCTCAAGGCCGCCGCGAAATATCAGGAAATCTTCGGCAAGGACAATTTCTTCCTGGAGATCATGGACCACGGCCTCGACATCGAGCGCCGGGTCCGCGACGGCCTGACCCGCATCAGCAAAGAGCTCGCCATCCCGCCGCTGGTCACCAACGACTCCCACTACACCTACGAGTCCGACGCCGCCTCCCACGACGCCCTCCTGTGCATCCAGACCGGCAAGCAGCTGTCCGACCCCGACCGCTTCCGCTTCGACGGCTCCGGCTACTACATCAAGACCGCCGACGAGATGCGCGCGGTCGACTCCTCCGACCTGTGGGCCGAGGGCTGCCGCAACACGCTCCTGGTGGCCGAGAAGGTCGACCCGGCCGGGTTCTTCGAGTTCAAGAACCTCATGCCCACCTACCCCATCCCCGACGGGCTGACGGAGAGCGAGTTCTTCCGCAAGACCGTCTGGGAGGGCATGGACCGGCGCTGGCCCGAGGGCTACGACGCCGAGCACAAGCGGCAGGCCGACTACGAGATCGGCATCATCGAGCAGATGGGCTTCCCGAGCTACTTCCTCGTGGTCGCCGACTTCATCATGTGGGCCAAGGAGAACGGCATCCCGGTCGGCCCGGGCCGTGGCTCGGCGGCCGGCTCGCTGGTGGCGTACGCGATGGGCATCACCGACCTCGACCCGCTCCCGCACGGCCTGATCTTCGAGCGCTTCCTCAACCCCGACCGCGTCTCCATGCCCGACGTCGACATCGACTTCGACGAGCGCAGGCGCGGCGACGTGATCCGCTACGTGACCGAGAAGTGGGGCGCCGACAAGGTCGCCATGATCGCCACGTTCGGCACCATCAAGGCGAAGGCCGCCATCAAGGACGCCGGTCGCGTCCTGGGCTATCCGTACGCATTGGGCGACAAGGTGTCCAAGGCGTTCCCACCGGCCGTGATGGGCAAGGACATCCCGCTGTCGGGCATCTTCGACAAGGACCACCCGCGCTACAACGAGGCCGGCGAGCTGCGCAGGCTCTACGAGGAAGACGTCGACGTCAAGGCGACGATGGACCTCGGCAAGGGCCTGGAGGGCCTGATCAGGCAGACGGGCGTGCACGCCGCCGGCGTGATCATGTCCCGCGAGGTCATCACCGACCACATCCCGATCATGCGCCGCGACTCCGACGGCGCGATCATCACGCAGTTCGACTACCCGACCTGCGAGACGCTCGGCCTGCTGAAGATGGACTTCCTGGGCCTGCGCAACCTCACGATCATCGACGACTGCCTGAAGATGATCGAGTCCACCACCGGCGAGCAGATCGACCTGCTGAAGCTGCCGCTCGACGACCGCAAGACGTACGAGCTGCTGGGCAGGGGCGACACGCTGGGCGTGTTCCAGCTCGACGGCGGCGGCATGCGCTCGCTGCTGCGGCTGATGAGGCCCGACAACTTCGAGGACATCTCGGCCGTCGGCGCCCTCTACCGTCCCGGCCCGATGGGCGCCAACTCCCACACCAACTACGCCCTGCGCAAGAACGGCCAGCAGGAGATCACCCCGATCCATCCCGAGTTCAAGGAGTCGCTGGCCGAGATCCTCGACACGACCTACGGCCTGATCGTCTACCAGGAGCAGGTCATGGCCATCGCGCAGAAGGTCGCCGGGTTCTCGCTCGGCAAGGCCGACCTGCTGCGCCGCGCGATGGGCAAGAAGAAGAAGGCCGAGCTGGACAAACAGTTCGAGTCCTTCGAGAGCGGCATGAAGGACAACGGCTACTCGGCCGCCGCCGTCAAGACGCTCTGGGACATCCTGCTGCCCTTCTCCGACTACGCCTTCAACAAGGCCCACTCGGCGGCCTACGGCCTGATCTCCTACTGGACGGCCTACCTCAAGGCCAACCACCCGGCCGCGTACATGGCGGCGCTGCTGTCGAGCGTGAAGGACGACAAGGACAAGTCGGCCCTCTACCTCAACGAGTGCCGCCGCATGGGCATCAAGGTGTTCCCGCCGGACGTCAACGACTCCGACTTCGACTTCACCCCGCGCGGCACCGACATCCGCTTCGGCCTGTCGGCGGTGCGCAACGTCGGCGGCAACGTCGTCGACGGCATCATCTCGGCGCGCAAGTCCAAGGGCCGCTTCGCCGACTTCAAGGAGTTCCTGCGCAAGGTGCCCGCGATCGTGTGCAACAAGCGCGTGATCGAGTCGCTGGTCAAGGCCGGGGCCTTCGACTCGCTGGGCCACGTGCGCAAGGGCCTGGTCATGGTGCACGAGCAGGCCGTCGACGCGATCATCGACATCAAGAAGAACGAGGCCATCGGCCAGGACTCCCTGTTCGGCGCGATCGACGGCGGCGAGGACCAGACCTTCGACGTGCAGATCCCGGTGGGGGAGTGGGACAAGAACACGCTGCTGCAGTTCGAGCGGGAGATGCTCGGGCTCTACGTCTCCGACCATCCGCTGTTCGGCGTGGAGCACATCCTGGCCGCGGGGGCCGACTGCTCGATCGCCGCCGTCCAGGACGAGAGCCGGGCCGACGGGCAGGTCGTGACGCTGGGCGGCATCCTGAGCGGGGTGCAGCGCAAGGTCACCAAGAAGGGTGACACGTGGGTGCTCACCCAGCTTGAGGACCTCGAAGGCGCGATCGAGGTGATGATCTTCCCGTCGTCGTACCAGCTGTGCTCGACGATCCTGGCCGAGGACGCGATCGTCTTCGTCAAGGGGCGCATCGACAAGCGCGAGGACGTCGCGAAGATCATCGCCATGGAGGTGACCGCGCCCGACCTGAGCCAGGAGGCGGGCGGGCCGCTGCTGGTGAGCCTGCCGCTGACCCGGTGCACGCCGCCGGTGGTCGGGCGGCTGAAGGAGATCCTCACCACGCATCCGGGCACCTCGGAGGTGCACCTCCAGGTGCACAACGGGCCGAAGACGACCGTCATGCGGGTCGACGACCGCCTCCGGGTGTCGCCGTCCCCGGCGCTGATGGGCGACCTCAAGCAACTCCTCGGCCCGGCCTGCCTGGGCGCCTGACCCGCCGGGCCTCCCGGCCCGGCTTGTGGGCGGATGCCAAGCCGGGCGGGGGAGGTGGGCAAAGGTCGCCGTCGTGTCCCGGCCGGGAGGTGGGGCAGGATCGCAGGGTGAGCGAACTGCACTACCTGACCGCGACCGAGATGGCCCACCTGGTCAAGACCGGGCAGGTGAGCGCCGTGGAGCTGCTCCAGGCCCACCTCGACCGGATCGAGCAGGTCAACCCCCAGGTCAACGCCATCGTGACGCTGGTGGCCGAGCGGGCTCTGGCGGCGGCCCGGGCGGCTGACGCGGCCGAGCCCGAGGGGCCGCTGCACGGCGTGCCGGTCGCGCACAAGGATCTGGTGGACACCGCGGGCATCCGCACGACGTACGGGTCGCCGCTGTTCGCGGGGAACGTCCCGGAGCGGGACGATCTGATCGTGCGCCGCCTGCGCGCGGCCGGGGCGATCACGGTCGGCAAGACCAACACGCCCGAGTTCGGCACCGGCTCGCACACGGTCAACGAGGTCTTCGGCGCCACCAGGAACCCCTACGACCTCGGCAGGTCCGCCGGCGGCAGCAGCGGCGGGGCCGCGGCGGCGCTGGCCACCGGCATGGTCCCGCTGGCCGACGGCTCCGACATGGGCGGTTCGCTGCGCAACCCGGCCTCCTTCTGCAACGTCGTCGGGCTGCGGCCCACGCCGGGCCGCGTCCCCGACCCCTCCGACACGGCCGCCTGGTACACGCTCGCCGTGCCGGGGCCGATGGCGCGCACGGTCGACGACCTCACGCTGATGTTGGAGGCCGTCGCCGGGTTCGACGCGCGTTCGCCGTTCGCGATCAAGGAGAGGTTCGCGCCCGAGCCCGAGCAGGGGGTGCGCGGGTTGCGGGTGGCGTGGAGCCCCGACCTGGGCGGGCTGCCGGTGGACCCGCGCACGGCCGCGGTGACCGCGACGGCGCCGGCCGTGTTCGAGGAGCTGGGGGCACACGTGGAGGAGGTCGCACTGGACCTGTCCGACGCCGAGGACGCCTTCCGGATCTACCGCGCCTGGTACTACGCGCTGTCCTTCGGCGACCTGACCGGCCTCGGCCCCAACACGAGCTGGAACGTCGAGCAGGGCCGCACGGTCACCGGCGCCGACCTGGCCCGTGCCGAACGGCTACGCAGCGGCCTCTACCAGCGCATGGCCGCCTTCTTCGACACCTACGACGTGCTGATCGCGCCGGTCAGCCAGGTGCCGCCGTTCCCGGTGGAGCAGCCGCACGTGAGCGAGATCAACGGCGAGCGGCTGCCCGACTACCTGGCCTGGATGCGTTCGGCGTACTGGATCAGCGTGCTGCACGCGCCGGCGGCGTCGGTGCCGGCCGGGTTCACGCCCGAGGGGCTGCCGGTCGGGGTGCAGATCGTCGGGCGGCCGTTCGCCGACGCCAGGGTGCTGCGCGTGGCCCGCGCGTTCGAGCAGGCCACCGGCCACGGCCTGCGCCGCCCGCCGCTGTAGGTCCAGGGCAGGTCTAGGGCTCGATCCCGTACGGCTGCCGCAACGGCGACTCGCGGTACCCGTGCATGCCTTCGAGCAGCCCGAACAGGCCGACCGAGAGCAGCGGCCAGGCCACCAGCACCCCTTGGGCGGTCAGCTTCAGCGCCCCGGGGACGATCCGCACCCCGGGCTCGGCCGCGGCCTCCACCACCACCGCGCCGATCGTGAACGTGGACCCGGCCCACAACGTGAGGAAGCTGCCCGCCACCCCGCCCGCGCACAGCCCGAGCAGCACCGGCAGCATCCACCGCCGCCCGCCGAACCACGCCAGACCGCCGCAGAGCAGCCCAAGAGCGCCCGTGATCACCGCGAACCAGCCGTCGGCCGCGATCAGCGCCTGCGTGGTGAGGTCGGCCAGCACGAGGCCATGATCGGTCACCTGGTACGGAGCCCGCGGCGAGATCGCGGACCAGCTCAGCCCGGCGGCGACTCCGAGAGTGGCGAGTAGGAGGACAGTTACCGCAAAAGCGCGTACTTCCCTCGTCACGCCATTCCCCCTCACAACTGCATCCGAACCTGCTTGATGGTATCTCCCGGTTAGGCTCGCTTCGTGATTGCAGAAGAGGTCTGGATGATCGAGCCCTCCGGCCCCCTCCGCGGGGACGTCGTCGTACGGGGCTCCAAGAACGGTGTGTCCAAGCACATGGTCGCCGCCATGCTCGGCAACGGCGAGAGCAGTATCCACAATGCCCCGGACGTGGGCGAGGTGGGCATCACCGCCGCGATGCTGGAGGCGCTCGGCATCCACGTCGAGATCGCCGGCTCCGAGATCCGCATCGAGCGCGGCGCGGAGATCAGGCCGCGGGTGCCCGACGCGTTCACCGGGCTCAACCGCATCCCCATCCTGATGCTCGGCCCGTTGCTGCACCTGGCGGGGGAGGCGTTCGTCCCGCTGGTCGGCGGTGACCCGATCGGCCGGCGGCCGGTGAACTTCCACGTGGAGGCGCTGCGTGCGATGGGGGCCGAGGTGGAGGTGGGGGACAACGGCATCTCCGCCAAGGCCAAACGGCTCAACGGGGCCCGGCTCGAACTGCCGTACCCCAGCGTGGGGGCGACGGAGACGATCCTCATGTCGGCGGTGCTGGCCGAGGGCAAGACCGTGCTGAAGAACGCGGCCATGGAGCCCGAGGTGGTGGAGCTGGCGCTGTTCCTGCAGCGCATGGGCGCCCGGATCGAGCTGTCGCCCGACCGCCGGATCGTCATCGAGGGCGTCGACCACCTGCGCGGCGCCTCGACCTGGCTGACCGGCGACCGCATCGAGGCGTTCTCCTACCTGGCGGCCGGGCTGGTCACCGGGGGAGAGGTCCGCGTGCACGGCTGTCCCCAGGACCGCCTGGTCACCGCGATCACCACGCTGGCCAGGATGGGCGCCCAGTTCGACATCAACGACGAGTACCTGTGCGCCACCGCCCCGCCCGAGGGGCTGCGCTCGGCGGCCGTGCAGACCGACACCCACCCCGGGTTCATGACCGACTGGCAGACGCCGCTCATGGTGCTGTTCACGCAGAGCCAGGGCATGTCGGTGCTGCACGAGACGGTCTTCGAGAACCGCCTGGTCTACGTGCCCGCGCTCCAGCGGATGGGCTGCGAGATCGAGGTGTTCGACCAGTGCCTGGGCGGGCCGGCCTGCCGCTACCACGACACCAACGCCCGGCACTCCGCCGTGGTGCGCGGGGTCTCCAAGCTCAGGGGCGCCGACGTGACGCTGCCCGACATCAGGGCCGGGTTCTCGGCCGTCCTGGCCGCCGCTGTGGCCGACGGGACGTCCACGTTGCGCGGCGTGCACCACATCGAGCGGGGGTACCACCGGCCGTACGAGCAGTTCGTCTCGCTTGGTCTGAACATCCGAAGAGAACGGTAAAGACCGAGGAAGTGGGCGTTTGCCGATGATCTGCTGGTTGCAGATCATCTGCGTGACCGTACTCAGATCCATCGGTGGCCTCGCCATGGCGGGGGCGCTCGGCGGGGTGCTGGCGGCGGCACTGGCCGTTCCCGTGGTGAGCGGTGGCGGCCTGGCCGCCAAGAACGTCGCCGACACCTTCGTCGACCTGCCGCCCGCGCCGCGCGAGGAGCCCCTGGCGCAGGTGACCAGGCTGCTGGACAAGGACGGCAGGCAGTTCGCCCAGTTCTACGAGGCCAACAGGACGACCGTGCCGCTCGCGGCCGTGGCGCCCCTGATGCGCAAGGCCATCGTGGCCATCGAGGACGCCCGCTTCTACGAGCACGGCGGCCTCGACGTCCGGGGCACGCTGCGGGCGCTGCTCACCAACACGCAGGCGGGCGGCATCCGGCAGGGCGGCTCGTCGCTGACGCAGCAGCTCGTCAAGAACATCCTGGTCGAGAGCGCCCGTACTGACGCCGAACGGGACAAAGCGCGGGCGCCCAACCTGGCCCGCAAGATCACCGAACTGCGGTACGCGCTGGCCCTGGAACGCAAGTACCGCAAGGACGAGATCCTTGAGCGCTACCTGAACATCGCCTACTTCGGCGCGGGCGCGCACGGCGTCGAGGCGGCGGCCCGGCGCTTCTTCTCCACCAGCGCCTCCAAGCTGACGCTGACCCAGGCGGCCACGCTGGCCGGGGCGGTGCGGATGCCGTACTCGACCGACCCCTCGCTCGGCCGCTCGCACGAGACGCGGCTGAAGGAGCGGCGCGACCTCGTCCTGGACCGCATGGCCGGGCTCAAGCTGATCACGCAGGCCCAGGCGAACGCCGCCAAGAACGCGCCGCTGGACCTGCGGCTGCGGCCCGAGCCGGGCGGCTGCGGGCAGAGCGCGTACCCCTACTACTGCCTGTACGTCCAGTACGAGCTGCTGTCGAACCCGGCGTTCGGCAACACCCCGGCCGAGCGGCGGACCAGGATGGCCAGAGGCGGCCTGGTGATCAGGACCGGCCTGGACCCGGTCGCGCAGCGCGCGGCCGAGCACGCGATCCAGCGGCACGTCTCGCCGGAGGACACCGAGGTCGCCGCCGAGGCCATGGTCGAGCCCGGCACCGGCCGGATCAGGGCGATGGCGGCCAGCAAGCAGTTCGGCCGCAACCGCGGCAACAAGAAGAACGGGCCCAGGACCACCTTCAACCTGGCCGCCGACGTCGCGCACGGCGGCGGCCAGGGCTTCCAGGCGGGATCGACGTTCAAGGTCTTCACCCTGGCCACGGCGTTGCAGCAGGGCTGGCGCTTCGGCGACGGCTTCCAGACGCCGGGGGAGCTGGTGCCCGCGCAGGGCTACCGCAACTGCGCCGGACGCCCGGTCAACGACCCCGAGACGCGCATACTCAACGCCAGCGGCGAGGGCGCGGGCGGCCCGCACAGCATCGAGACCGGCACCTGGAAGTCGGTCAACATCTTCTACATGATGCTGGAGCGCAAGGTCGGGCTCTGCAACGTGGTCAAGACGGCCAGGGCCCTCGGCGCGGTCCGGGCCGACGGCGGGCCGCTGCGCGAGGTGCCGACGTTCACGCTGGGCGTCAACGAGATGGACCCGGTGACGGTCGCGGGGGCCTTCGCCACGTTCGCGGCGCGCGGCGTGCACTGCCGGCCGCTGGCGATCGTGGAGATCACCGACCGCAGCGGCCGGCGGGCGCACGTGCCGCCGTCCTGCGAGCAGGTCATGGAGCGGCCGGTCGCGGACGCCGTCAACTACGTCCTGTCCGGGGTGTTCGACAAGGGCACCATGCAGGGGCAGAGCATCGGCCGCCCGGCCGCCGGCAAGACCGGCACCAACAACGGCTACACCTCGGCCTGGTTCGCCGGGTACACGCCCGACCTGGCGGCGGCGGTGAGCCTGGGGGACATCCGGGGCTCCTACCGCTACCCGCTGCAAGGGGTGCAGATCGGCGACCAGTACTACGGCGCGGTGCAGGGGGCGTCGCTGCCGGGCCCGATCTGGGTCGAGTCGATGCAGCAGGCCCTCGGCAACACCGAGCCGAGGGGCTTCCCCGGGCCGGACATGGGCCGCTTCGGCGGCGGGTTCACGCCGGGCCTGAAGGAGGCCGAGGCGCAGGAGGAGGACAAGAAGAAGAACAGGCGGCAGGGCGAGCGCGCGTTCTTCCGGCACCACCGTCGCCTGTTCGAGTGGCTGCTCGGACAGGGCCCGCCCGAGCCGGCGTTCCGCCGTCCCCGCCACCGCACCCGGTAGCCCGTACGCGCCACCGCACCCGGTGCCCCGCCGGCGGGGCGCTCAGCCCGTCTTGCCGATGGGGGCGGTGGCCGCGCGGGTGAGGGTGATCAGGTTGTCGGGGGCGGTCTCGATCTGGAGCCCGCGCCGGCCGGCCGAGAAGTAGATCGTCTCGAAGTCGAGCGCCGAGGAGTCGACCACGGTCGGGAGCTGTTTGCGCTGGCCGAGCGGGCTGATGCCGCCCACCACGTAGCCGGTCACCCGCTCGACCTTGGCCGCGTCGGCCATGGCGGCCCGCTTGCCGCCCAGCGCCGAGGCCAGGGCCTTGAGGTCGAGCTTGCCCGACACGGGCACGACCGCCACCGCGAGGCCGCTCTCGACCTCGGCGACGAGCGTCTTGAAGATGCGCTCGTAGGGCACGCCGAGCGCGTCGGCCGCCTCCTCGCCGTAGGCCTGGGCGTTGGGGTCGTGATCGTAGGGGTGGAGCGTGAAGTCGGCCTTGGCCTTGGTCAGCGCCATGGTGGCCGGGGTGCCGCCGCCCTTGCCTTTGGTTTTGCTCACGTCGAACGATTGTAGCGAATCTACAATGTAAAGGCGCGGCCCGGCGTGTACCCGAGCGCCCGCCGGAAGACGTCGATGAACGCGCTGGCCGAGGCCCAGCCGCAGCGATGGGCGACCACGGTCACCGGCAGGCCGTCGGCGAGCAGCAGCAGGGCGTGGTGCAGGCGGAGCTGGGTGCGCCACTGGGGGAAGCTCATGCCGAGCTCGCGGCGGCACAGCCGGGCGAGGGTGCGCTCGCTGGTGCCGGCCCGGGCGGCGAGGGGGGCCAGGGTGCGCCCGTCGGCGGGGTCGTCGTGCAGGGCCGCGCATGCGGCGGCCAGGCGCGGGTCGCGGGCGGCGGGCACGTGGAAGGGCTGCTCGGGGGCGCGTCTGAGCCGGTCGAGCAGGACGGCCGTCAGGCGTTCGCGTTCGTCGCCCTCGGGGGCGTCGTCGTCGGTGCAGGCGATGATGAGCTCGCGCAGCAGCGGGCCGACGGCGAGCACGGCGGGCCGGGCCGGCCCGGCGGGGTCGCCGGTGAGGCCGATGAGGCGCAGGTCGGTGGTGCCGTGGGCGCGGTGTTCGTGCACGGTGCCGGCGGGGATCCAGATCGCGCGGTTGGCGGGGGCGACCCAGGTGCCGGCGTCGGTGGTGACGGTGACCATGCCGGCGCATGCGTAGGCGATCTGGTGGGTGTCGTGCCGGTGGGCGTCGATGCCCGCGCCGGGGGCCAGGGGGCGGCGGCCGGTGGGCGCCACGGGGGTGTGGCGGATATTCGGCATGGATTGGCACTTTATCGGAAGCAGGCCAGATCGGGCCCGGGAAATCATCGGAGCCGTGAACAGGATCCGGTCGCGGGCGGCGGGCCGTGACGACTGGCCGGGGTTTCGCGCGGCGGGCGCGGTGGCGTTGTTCGTGCTGTTCGCGGGCGGGGCGGCGGGCACGGTGCTGGGTGGCCGGCTGGCGGGCCGGTGGGGGAGGGTGCCGGCGATGCGGGTGGCGTACGCGGCGGCGGTGCCCGCCGTGGCCGGGGTGGTGCTGGCGTCGGGCCCGCTGGTGGGCGCGGGCGCCGAGGCCACCACGCTCAGGACGGCGCTGGCCTGCCTGGTCGCCTTCCCGGTGCTGGCCTGGCTGCTGGCGCGGACGCTGCGGGAGCCCGTCTAAAAGGTGGCGGTGCGCAGGCGCAGGACGGCGGAGTTGTCGCGCTGGGCAGGGTCGAGGCGGGTCGAGGTGACGTGCATGGTGACCGGGAGGGCGGCGTCGGCGTCGCGGTCGACGGCGACCTTGGCGGTGATGCGCACCGGGCGGCCGGGGTGGATGACGTCGATCGTGCAGTCGGCCCGGTGGTCGCCGTGGCGGCAGGAGGCGCCGGCGACGGCGGTCAGGGTGGCGCCGTCCGGGAGCGTGAGGGTGACGGGCACCTGGGCGGCGGCCATGAGCCCGCGCATGGTGACGGTCGCGGTGACGGTGGCGGTGCCGCCCCGGCGGACGGGCGCGGCGGGGCCGGCGGCGTCGAGGGAGAGGGAGTCGTAGACGCCCTGGGGGTCGGCCTCGCCGACGATGGCGCCGTAGCCTTCCGCGTTGAGCGCGGTGGCGACGGAGTTGCCGTCGGGCTCGCCGTCCTCCTTGCCGGACGACAGGACGCCGACCAGGTCGCTGCTGCCGCGCACGACCCATGGCCCGCCGCTGTGGCCTTTGGCCATGTGGCAGTTGTCGGTCTCCATCCGTCCGGCGCGGTCGCCGGGTCCGGCCAGCCGGGCGGCGAGCATGTCGCCGGCGGTGTCCTCGCCGTGGGCCTGCCGGGTGCGGCCCAGGCACCAGAGCTGGTCGCGGCCGTCGTAGGGGCGGCGGCCGAGCACGCCGGGGTAGCCGGAGGTGGCGATGGTGAAGCGGCCGCCCTCGTTGCGCAGCGGGGTGAGGGCGCCGACGGTGTCCTGGAGGGTGCGCTTCCTGCCGCCGACCTCGACGAGCGCGACGTCGTAGACGGAGTTCCAGTCGCCGCCGGTCCGCCCGGTGTAGGCGTCGGGCTTCCAGGCGCGCCGGCCGCCCCACCTGCCGTACGGTTCGCGCTGCTCGGTGGTGGTGGCGCGGCCGTCGTAGGCGGGGACGAAGGCGAAGTTGGTGTGCCAGTGGCCCGTCGCCGAGCCGTCGGGGCTGCTGTAGACGCAGTGGGCGGCGGTGATGACGAGGAGCCTGCTGGCCGAGCGGACGACGGAGGCGCTGCAGGAGTCGTCGCGGCCGGTGGCGTTGACGAAGAACAGCCGTCCGGTGACGCGGCTGTTGTCGCCGGCGGTGTACGGCCGGCGCACGCGGGCGTAGCCGTTGGTGTCGCCGCCGGGGGTGAGGCGTTTGGCGCCGGGCACACTGCGCCGCTCGGCGGCCCCGGCGTCGACGGGGAACGTGCCGGGGGAGTCGGCGCCGAGGGGGAGGGGGGCGGAGTTGGCGCCGGCCTGTTTGCCGGGCGTCCAGTAGCGGGCGGCGCGTCCGGGACGCATGAGCGGGGAGGATGCCGCCCCGGGACTCTGGGGGTGGGCCTTGAGCGGCGGGGGTTCGGCGGTGGCGGGGGCGGCGGTGAGCGAGAGGCCGGCGAGCGTGGCCAGGGTGGTGACCAGAGTCTTCGACACGATGTCCCCTTGATCAGTCCGAAGCGATTCTGATCACTGTAAGTCACGACTTCATCGCTTACCGTGGTGAAACGGGACGTGTCGCGGTCAGCCCGCCGCCGCGTCCCCCGGGGGGAGGAACTCGGCGGTGCTCGCCTCTCCGGGTTCGCGGTCGGGGCGCAGGCCGCGCCAGGAGGGGTGGCGCAGCCGGCCGTCGCCGGTGACCTCGGCGTACTGGACCTCGCCGACGACGCGGGGCTCGACCCAGTGCGCGTGGCGGGCGTGCTCGCGCGGGACGGGCTCGTCGAAGGGCGGGTCGGGGCGTTCCAGGGAGGTGAGGAGGTCCTGGAGGTCGCGCAGCATCTGCTGGGTGAAGCCGGTGCCGACGTGCCCGACGTAGAGCAGGCGGCCGCGTGGGTCGTGGGCGCCGAGCAGGAGTGAGCCGATCATGCCCGACCGTCGTCCGCCGCCGGGGTGCCAGCCGCCGATCACGACCTCGGCGGCGCTGACATTCTTGATCTTGGTCCATTCGCCGCTGCGTCGGCCGGGCCGGTACGGGGAGCCGAGCCGCTTGCACACCACGCCTTCGAGCCCGAGCTGGCGGGAGGAGTCGAAGGCGCGCTCGGCGTGGTCGGCGAACCAGACGGGCACCTCCCAGCGGAAGCCGGGCCGCAGGGTGTTCTCCAGCAGCTCGCGGCGTTCGCTGTAGGGGCGGCCGATCACGCTGTCGTCGTCGAGGTGCAGGATGTCGAAGGCCATGAACGTCACCGGCACCGCGCGGGTCAGCTCGGCGACGGTGGCGGGGTTGCGCTGGTGCATGCGGGGCTGGAGGGCGGCGAAGCTGGGCCGGCCGGTCTCGTCGAAGGCGACGATCTCGCCGTCGATCACGGCCGCGTGCCGGCCGGTGGAGCCGGCCATGAGCTGGAGTTCGGGGTAGGCGGGGGTGATGTCCTTGTTGTTGCGCGACATCAGGCGGACCGAGCCGCCTTCGACGTAGGCGAGCGCGCGGACGCCGTCCCACTTCATCTCCACCGCCCACCCGGGGCCCTGGACGGAGGTCAGGGTGCCCAGCTGGGCCATCATCGGCGCGTAGGCCGGCAGCCGCACCATGGACTCTGCCGTACCCCGGGGGGTTGATCGACAGTGGCGGACCGGGGTCTACAAATGGTCAAGCGCGGTGTCTTCCACCAGTTCGCCGAGGTCCACGCCGTGTTCGCCCAGTTCGGAGACGGTCTTGCAGTAGCCGCGCAGGTACGTCCGGCCGTTGACGCGGTGCGAGACGCGCAGCAGTGGACGATCGTCGAGAATGATCGCCTCCACCAGGATGCCGCCGGGGGCTCGCCACTGTCCCATGCCGCCCAGCGTAAGCGAGTGGACATAATGGACATGTAATGCGAAAGGCGTGACGATGAGCCTTCGCCGCGCCGAGCGGGGCAAACAGTCGCAAGATTATTTTTAACTCCCCCAGAGTTTTCTTTGCCGCAGCATGTTAGACACCGGGCGATCCGGGCAGAAGGGGGCCAAGCCATTCCCCTGGCCGTGGTCGCGCCCCCGTGGCGGTCACGGCCTCTCGGCCCCGGCTGACCTTGTTGGTGACCGCGGTGATGCGCCTGCGCAGCGCGGGGTCAGCGAGAAAGCGCAGGAGCGCCACGGTGCGCACACTGCGGCCGACCTCCC